>NZ_LDUK01000003.1:0-169276 GCF_001043575.1 Bacillus sp. LK2 | reverse complement strand
TCCCTTAAGTTGATGGGTGTGGGGCGATACCCCTTAATGAAAGTAAACTTTTGGGTAAAAGTTTACTTTCATTAAAATAACAAATTGTAAGTAGCGAATCCGCTACTTTTTTATTTTGCATAGAAAAAGGAACCATAATAGGCTCCTTAATTCGATTCAGAAGTTGTGTAGTTTTTCTTGATGATATCTTTTATGTTGATAATTAAGGATATAAAGAATCCAGCAGCTAGGATACCGTTTACCCAGTAATATGTATTCCCTGATGTAAATTTATTATAAAAGGAATCGACATTATAATATACTAAGCCTGCTGAAAGGACGGTAGAAATTACTAACGTACCAAAACTTTTCATACTGTTCACCTCAATTTTGAAATTTTCGACTTTTGGTACAATTATACATTTAAATAAAAAGATTTACAAAGGAATTATCATAAGGAAGAGTTAGACAAATGAGGTATCGCCAGGATTTTGGAAAAAACCACGCTAAGAAAAAAATACAATAAGCTGCCCATATGGACAGCTTATTTACATAATTATCGATCGCGGAAGTTGAATTTTGTCCTATTTTTCTTTTTATCATATTCTTTTGTTAACCACGGCTTATTCACTTTTATTTTAATTAGCTTTCAGCAATACCGTAAGCAAGTAATGAAATATACCCGATTATACAAATTGCAATAATGTTAAGTATTATTAGTAGCCATTTTATTAAACCTTTTTTTGCTTTTAGTCCCAAGAAAGTTCCTAATAATGGGAACAGAAACATGGAAATAATAAATGGTTTACCTAATGTTCCTAACGACACACCACTCAACATTGTATAAAACAAAACAATGAAGATTACTAAAGTAGCAAGTGAAAAAACACTATATTTATTCATATGGGTTCACCTCCCGAAAGTTAGTTGTTATTTCCAATGTATAATATTCAAATCTTGATACAATTACTATTTAATTCCTTCTACAATGCCATTTAGTTGAACAATATTCTTTTTAACCGCTTATTTTATGTCGGAATTTGCTTAGCGTACAGAATTTGCGAATTGTTGGTGCCACACCATTTAGTCTACCTACGGAAATAGGTGGGCTTTATAACGCATAAGGAAAAGACACTCATATAAGAGTGTCTTTTTCTGATAGCTTTTTTAGCAGAAGCAAGCAGCTCCAACGATGATTACTTTTGTTTTTAACTAATTTATTCTAAAAAGACTACGGAAATTATCGATGTACAATATGCTTTTAACTTACCGTGCTGGGGTGTGAGAAATAACTTTTTTGCGGAAGATAATATGAGAAGTTTGTTAGAAGAATGGAGAAGAAGAGGATTACCGGTTATTCATATTCAGCATGTGAATAAAGAGAATGTGGAGTCAATGTTTCATCCAGATGCAGAAACAGTACGTTCTAAGGAAGAAGTAAGACCAATACTAGGTGAAATCATTATACAAAAGTCTGTTAATAGCGCGTTCATTGGGACAAATTTAGAAGAGCAATTACGAGAGAAAGACTGTACCTCTGTAGTGATTGTGGGATTAACGACAAATCATTGTGTAGAGACGAAAACACGGATGGCAAGTAATTTAGGTTTTTCAACATATTTAGTGAGTGATGCGACGGCTACTTTTAACCGTAAAGGACCAGATGGTAAAGAATATGGTGCAGAGGATATTCATAATATGACGCTTGTAAACCTACATGATGAACTTGCTACCATCGTTACGACGAAAGCGATATTGGAAATTATTTCGATAAAATAATTGCAGAATTATATAGAAAAAAATAAGAATATTTCGTATAATCGAAGTATAATTATTTTGAAAATAGGGGTGGCGGCAAATGGAGCAAATTCCAGTGAAGAAAATAGAAACGGTACTTGTTTTAGCAGAAAACGATAAACAAAAGCAAAAGGAATTTTATGAATTGCTCTTAACAACGGAGTTTTATGTTGCTGGATCAGTAGAGGCAGAAGATGCGGCGACGGAAGGAACACTTCGTTTACGTCATTTCCAAGGAGAAGGCAGATGGATCGTTCCGTTCTTTACACAATTGGAGTTTGTAAAAGATGTGTTGCCAGAGGGAACTCCCCTTATTACGATCCGTGGTCAAGAATTATTTGAAAGCATCGATAAAGATGCAACAGCAGTATTAAATGTCGGTACGGATATTACTAAAACATTTATTCCAGAAGAGATTGCAGACATCGCATCTGGACGGATTTTTAATTATTATAAGTAAAAGGAAAAGCTGAATAGCTTTTCCTTTTTAATTTGTGCAAGGTATTGCTATGCCAGAAGAAATAGAAACGGTATTATTGTTTGTATTAATTGTCGCCGGAACACCAAGAGGGATGCCGATATTTGGGTTTTTATGCCCAATTGGTAAACCGAATAGTACAGGAATATTATACGGTGCGAAATATTCATACAAGATTGATTGAAGGGATTGAGAAGGCTTTGAAGGCATACAATCATGACAGCTAGTAAAAATAACACCAGTGCATGCATTGAACTTTCCTGATAAACGCAACTGATTTAGCATACGATCAATTCGGTATGGCTCTTCTCCAATATCTTCGATTAATAAAATGTTATTGTCTATGTTTATTTCATATGGTGATCCAATTGTACTAGTTAGAACTGTTAAATTCCCTCCAACTAATGGACCTGTCACTATACAATCAGATGCTACAATGCATTCTGAGGCAGATAAAATAGATGAATACGGAGAAAACAGTTGATGAAAAGAAGAAAGAGAAAGGGAGTCGACACCTTTTCCTAGTTCTTCAATCATCGGCCCATGAAAAGTTACAAGCCCCGCGCGACGTGAAAAAGCAATATGTAAAGCAGTAATGTCACTATATCCCCAAAAGACTTTCGGATTCATTCGAATAAGTTCGTATTGAATATGGGGGAGGAGACGAGCGCTTCCATAACCACCTCGTGCACAAAAAATTCCCTTTACGTCAGGATGTGAAAATGCCTCATGTATATCATCAAGACGAATTTGATCACTTCCAGCTAAATAGCCATACTTCTCGTATACGCTCTTACCAATTAGGACAGATAACCCCAGTTCCTTTAATACTTGCACTCCTTTTAATATATTTTCGATTGTTGGTGGTCCTGATGGGGCGATAATCATTACAGTGTCACCCTGTTTTAATGCATTTGGATAAATCATTGTCTTCCCTCCTTCTCTTTCAATATATTCGCGTAGTGATGGTTCAATCCTTGTAAAAGAAGGGGAATTCATGTGATATAAAGAAGGTATAAGGAGAGTAGGAGGGAAAATGATGTTTACAAGCCGAGTTACAGAGATATTACAAGTGAAGTATCCTATCATTCAAGCGGGGATGGCGGGTGCCATTACGACGCCAGAACTCGTTGCAGCTGTAAGTAATAGCGGAGGATTAGGTACGCTTGGAGCTGGTTATATGAGCCCAGAACAAATTCGTGAAGCTATTTATAAGATAAGGGAGTTAACGGATAAACCATTTGGTGTTAATTTACTTTTAACAAAAGAGTTGAAGATAGAAGAAGAAAAGATAAAAGAGGCGAAAGCATTACTTGCGGCGGTGAATAAAGAATTGGGTATAGAGGAAGAGCAGGCGCTAAAGCTGCCGAAAAGCTATAAAGCGCAATTACAAGTATTATTAGAAGAAAAAGTACCAGTCGTTAGTTTTGCATTTCAAATGTTAGAAAAAGAAGAAATAGATGCTCTAAAAAGGGAAGGAATAAAGGTCCTCGGAACAGCTACTCATGTTGCAGAGGCGAAAGCACTCGCAGAATTAGAAGTAGATATTATTGTCGGACAAGGCAGTGAAGCTGGTGGGCATAGAGGAACGTTTATCGGTAAAGAACAAGATGCAATGATTGGCACGTTTGCGTTAATTCCGCAATTAGTAGCAGCAATACCAAATATCCCAATTGTAGCAGCTGGTGGCGTGATGAACGGACAAGGCATTGTTGCGGCATTTGCATTAGGGGCAGAAGCTGTTCAAATGGGATCAGCTTTTTTGACGAGTGAAGAAAGTATTACACATGATGCATATAAAGAGGCAGTATTACAAAGTACAGATACGAGCACGACGGTAACGAGAGCATTTTCTGGAAAATATGCAAGAGGTATTCGTAATACATTTATAGAAAAGCACGAAGGGAAAGAAGAAAACTTACCAATGTATCCAGTGCAAAACGTATTAACTTCAAAAATACGTCAAGAATCAGCGAAGCAAAATAATGGAGAATATATGTCTCTTTGGGCTGGACAAGCATCATCATTGGCGCGAATAGAATCAGCCCGGCATGTAGTGGAGCGAGTCATGAAAGAAGCGAAGAACGTAATTGAACAATTACAAAATGTATATAGAAAAAGACCACTTGAGTAATTCAAGCGGTCTTTTCATTAGTTTGCTTTATAAAATTGCTGGATAGCTTCGTCGATGTAAACCCAGCCTTTCCAACCTAAGTGCATATGATCTTTTAAGAAGTACTTATCATACTCATGGTTTGAGAAGTCGGCAATTGGATAACCAGCTTTCTCAATTTGCTCATGAACTTTCTTATAGTACAATTCACGTCGTTCTTTCGGGAATCCAGCATAATCGTACCAAGGACCTTTTACCGGAACAGAAATGAAGAGTGGTTTTGCACCAGATTGTTTTAATAAATCAAGTACAAGTTGTAAATCTTCATATTCTGGCGATTGGTCATAAGCATCATTTTTTAAGTAGCCTTCACGCTGTTTTAACTTCTTCTTAATTTTGCTATTGAAGTAATTATCTTCGATACCATATTCGTTAGATCCTGATTCAACTGCACCTGTTTGATCAGCATGTTTACGAGCTTCTTCCCAGTTCATTTGTTTCAATGATGGATCTAGAGTCTCTTTATGCGGCTTAATATCAAACATTGCTGTAAATAAATCTTTACGATCTAAAATGTTACGATAAATATAAGCGAAAGGTTTAGCAGCAAGTGCTTTTACTTTATGCTTCGTATCATCATAAGCGATACCTTCAAGCGAAATTTTTAATAAAGTTTCTTTCTTAACGATCTCAAAGTTTAATAAACGCTCTGCAATTTGTTTTTTCATTTCAGGTTTTAAATCATCATTGAAAATGAAGTGGTAACCTTGTTGTTTTGAAAAGTTAGGTGCAAAGTGCGTTTCATCAATACCTTGTGGTACAAACCATTGCGGAGAAAGAACGAATACCATTTTCTTATCTTTCAATTGATCCATTGTAGATGCAAAGTTTAATACATGTACAAGGTCTTGTGTTCCGCCACGTCCAAGCAGGAATGGTGTGAATCCTTCAGGCTTTACTTTGAAATAATTCGATGGATGGAAAGCATCCATACGTGCGAATTCCGATGAACCGTACATCGGAAGATATTTTGGATCTGCTAACATCTTTTGCTGTAAAATCATACTTTGAATTTTTTCTTCTTTTAAAGAAGTCGCAGCTTGTTCTACTTTCTCATCACTTACAAGTGGAAGTAGGAAGCGCGTTGGAATAAGTAAGAATACAGCAAAAAGGGCCAATGCTAAAAGCATCGGACCAAATTTTGCTTTGTTCATCGGATTTCTTCCAACTTCTTAATAACCATGTTTGGTGTAGCCCACTCATCACGGTCAAAATCAGAAATAGAAACTTCAATATCTAAACGCTCTTGGAATTCAACTAATAAAGATACTACAGCGAAAGAATCAAGAATACCTTCTTCAAATAATTGAACATCTAAGTTTTCTTTCACAATATCGTTTTCACATACTTCTTCTAAAATATCTAATACTTGCTCTTTGAATTCTGCCATTTTTAAAATCTCCTTTATATCCGAAATATATTATATGTGCAACTTCTTAATAGTATAAGAAGGGTGCATTAAAAGTATCTGTTAAGGTGTCCAGAGAAGATTAGGAAACCGAAACATACAAAGTGGAACGTAATTACAATCGCAAGGACATGTGTAAATTTATTCTTTGGCCAAAACTTAAGCTTCTTGTTTTTTCGTTCGAAAATATCGAATAAGATGAACAGAGCGGCATGGTAAAGACCGTAAATAATATATTGCGCAATGGCACTTCCTTGGATGTGCCAAATTCCCATAACGAAAAAGTTTAAAAATGCACCGATATACGAAATTGTGTATCGGTTTTTAATTAACTTCTTCTTCGTTGCGAAAAAGACGAAACGCATGTAAATAAAGTCGCGGAACCAGAATGATAAACTCATGTGCCAGCGGTTCCAGAAGTCTTTAATGTTACGACTAATGAAAGGCATATTAAAGTTTTCTGGAGTTTTAATCCCCATCATATAACTTACACCGATTACGAATGCGCTATAGCCAGCAAAGTCAAAGAATAAGTACATACTATAACCATACATGTAAATCATATTTGAAAGAATTGTATCTTGTTTGGCCATTGCCGTATCGACAATATGCTGATTTAGTAAATAAGCAATAATAAATTTATACAAGAAACCTTGGAAAATACGATTTAGCCCTGTATATAGTAAATTTTGATATTCTTCAGCGCTAGGTGGCTTTTGAATATCTTTTTGGAATCTTCGATAACGATCGATAGGTCCTGTTGAAATCGCAGGGAAGAATAAAACGAATTCCCAGAAGTTAAAGAAAGAAAGTTCTTTAATTAAACCATCACGAACTTCAAATACCATTTGAACTGCTCTAAATGTTACGTAAGATATACCTAGAAAAACAACAAGCTTTAACTCAGGTAAAAACGTTGCAAACGGTGCGATTTTCGCCAAAATAAGAGGCAAAATCGATAAAATAACAGCTATACAAAACGTGAATGTACTATTATTTTGTTTTCTTAAAATTAAATAGCCTTTAATAAGGGCATATTGCCAAATAATAAATGCGGCTAACATCATTGCTTGCTTCGGTTTATCAGAGAAGATAATAGCAAGCATTACTAATGTTAAAACGGCATTATATTTACGCAATATTTTACCTTTTAATCCAGCTATGATAGTAGGTATTAATAAAATGCCCACTATAGCGAAAAAATAAAATGATCCATACGCGGTCATGCTGTAACCTCACTCAATAATTTTTTGCGATCTACCTTTCCATTTGGTGTCATTGGAATAGAAGATTGATACATGAATTTACGTGGAATCATGTAATTTGGTAATCGCTCATTGAGTTCTTTTTTGATTGCAGATGTTAATTTGAATTCTTTTTCAAACGAATGCTCTCCAGGAACAACAACTGCTAATAAGTAATCGTATTTTTCACCTTTTTTAATTGGAACAACAACTGCTCCTTCTACGTAAGAACACGCACGAAGATGATGTTCGATTTCTTCTAATTCCATTCGATAACCATGAAGCTTAATTTGGAAATCAAGACGACCGTTATAGAATAGAAGACCATTTTCTACATAGCCAGCATCACCTGTTTTGTAGGCACGCTCACCGTCAATCATGGTAAATACTTTTTCTGTTAATTCAGGGCTTCCTAAATAACCAACGCTTACACTCGGTCCGACGATTACGATTTCACCTTTTTCACCATCTGGTGCAATCGTGCCATCTTCTTTCATAATAAGAAGGCGACAGTCTGATTTACAGTAACCAACTGGAAGAGATTTGTATTTATTTACAACTTCTTCTGTAACGTGAATGCCTGTTACAGCAACAGTAGCTTCTGTAGGACCGTACGTATTCATAATTGCTGCTTTCGGGAAACGCTCAATTAATTTTCTAGCCACTTCATTTGGTAACACTTCACCGCAGAATAAGAATGTTTTCATGTTTGGTAGCATACTCTCAGAGAAAGATGCTTCCATTAAACACATTTCTGCGAAAGATGGTGTAGAAGTCCATACTTGTATATCCGATTGCTCTAAAGAAGCAAACAAGTCTTTTGGACGTGCAATCATATCTTTGTCGATTGCCCATAGTGTACCACCTGTTACTAACGACGGGTAAATATCCATTACAGATAAATCGAATGAGAAAGGTGCTTGATTTAAGAATACTTGTCCTGTTTGTAAGTTGAAATCTTCAACAGCCCACTTCGTAAAGCTAACAAGACAATTATAAGTAATCTGAACCCCTTTCGGATTACCTGTGCTACCTGATGTGTAAATAATGTAGAAGTTCTCATCATCTTTTACCGCATGTTCAGGATTTGGAGTGTTCCCTTTATGAGTAAAGAAAATATCTTTTAAGTTGTCTTCAGATACGATGCGAACGGGTAAATCAGTTACAGTTACTTCTATCCCTGATAACAGTAATTTCGCACCAGAACTTTCAGCAATACGTTGTACACGATCAGCTGGGATAGATAAATCTACAGGAATGTATGCATGCCCAGCTTTCACACATCCTAAAAAGTTAATGATCATTTCAGGTTGCATATGGCCATAAACCATAATTGGTGAACGATCATCTGGATACTCAGAAGAAATCCAATGTGCTAACGCATCAGAATCTTCCTTTAATTGCTTGTACGTAATTTTCGCATCTCGCCAAACAAAAGCGGTTTGATCAGGCGTTTCTGCAGCCCACTTTTCAATTTGTTCTAATAACTTCATAACGTTCCCACCCTAAAATTCATTGTAAATAAACGTACTTGTGTTTGTATCATGGAATCCATACAACCAAAGTAATGCAAATAAAATTGCAAGGTAATAAACCGTCTTTGCAACCCATTGTGTGAGTGGTCGAGACCATATCTCTTTTAATCTTTCCATGTCTTTCCCTCTCTTAATGAAATAATAGCTCTTTGTAGGTATCATGTCCTACATTATTGTGAAAAAAACAAAATTCCACATTTTAGGTAAAAATAAGACAAAAGGCTCTTTTTTGATATTAGCACTAAATACTAAAAAAGAAAATCCCTAACTTAGCAATTATATTACATTCAGCATGAATTTGTAATGGATTTATCATGAGAAAAGAAAGTGGTTTGTGTGAATACGTGAAAATACAATTTATGTTATTCCATTCCTGAATTGGCGTGAGTGAATAATCAATGGATACTGAGTAAAGTTTCAAGTTATAGGGCTTTTTAAAGGGAGGGGGAATTATTATGAAGAGAGAGTGGAAAAGTCTTATTTCAGAAGAAAATATTATTAAATGGAGACGGTATTTTCATAAACATCCGGAACTGTCGTTTCATGAAAAAGAAACTTCACAATTTATATATGATACATTATGTTCATTTTCTTATTTTGAAGTAACAAGACCCACTAAGTATAGTGTACTAGCAATTAAAAGGGGCGTGAAAAAAGGAAAAGTAGTTGCTATTCGAGCTGATATAGATGCCTTACCAATTCACGAGGAAACAAGTAAGTCTTATACATCGGTTAATAAAGGTGTAATGCATGCATGTGGACACGATGCACATGCAGCCATTTTATTAAGTACAGCAGAGACGATAGCAAATATGAAGGAAGATTTTGCAGGAGAAATTCGTCTGTTTTTTCAGCATGCAGAGGAAGTGTATCCTGGTGGCGGACAAGAATTGGTGGAGGTCGGCGTTATGGAAGGCGTCGATTATGTAATAGGTTTGCATGTTATGTCTGGATTAGAAAGCGGGAAGATAGGAATTGTATATGGTCCAATGATGGCAGCGCCAGATGTGTTTACAATTGAAATTTTAGGAAGGGGTGGTCATGCGGCACGACCAGAGGAAACGATAGATCCAATTGCTATCGGAGCGCAAATCATTACAAATTTGCAACATATTGTATCAAGAAATACAAGTGCCTTTATGCAAAGGGTAGTTTCAGTTACTCAATTTCATGGAGGAATAGCGGATAACATCATTCCAAGTGCAGCAACTTTAATGGGAACGGTTCGATCTTTTAATCAAACATTAAGAGAGGAAGCAGAAGAGAAAATTGAGCAAATCGTGAAAGGAATTACAGAAGCACACGGAGGGGGGTATACATATACGTATCGCTACGGATATGATCCAGTTATTAATAATGAATATATTACGAAAATAGTAGAAGAAAGCGCGATAAAACTGTTTGGAAATCACAGTGTTGTGAAGCTTGAACCTTCTATGGGAGGAGAAGATTTTTCAGCGTATTTAAGAAAAGCACCTGGTTGTTTCATTAAAATAGGGACAGGAAATAAAAATATCGATACTTATTATCCACATCACCATCCGAAATTTGATGTGGATGAATCAGCCCTAATTTATGGGGTTGAACTATTTCTAGAGACGACTATAAGGTTACTAGAAACGTATAAAGAATAAAAAAAGGCAACTGCGCTCTATCGCAGTTGCTTTTATTTCTTCCGTCAGAGAGGGTTGAGAAAGAACTATGCTCATTTATAGTATATGAATAGCTCACGATCAAGCTTGTACATTTTAACTATTTTTTAAAAATAGTTATTGACTTTGATAATCAATTTCAATTAATCTAAATGCATAGTTAGAATTGATTATTATTATCAATTAGATGAATGAGGAATATTAATGAGAAAAACATTTCGCCTTCTACGAAGGGGATTAAAAGATAAAGGTAAAAATGTAGATAAGCATATTGAATGGCAACGAAATGTAATTCGTTCTGAATATGTAGAGGAGAATAGCACAAATAAAACAGAAAAAGCGATACATAGTAAAGGGAGAGATTCAGTTGAGTAAGTTAGTAATGATTTATGCAAGTATGAGTGGAAATACAGAGGAAATGGCCGATCATATTGCGGGTGCAATTCGTGAAACGGAAAATGAGATTGAAGTAATTGATATTATGGATACACCAGAAGCTTCTATCTTAGAACAATATGACGGTATTATTTTAGGCGCTTATACTTGGGGAGACGGTGACCTTCCTGATGATTTCTTAGAATTTTATGATGAAATGGAATCAATTAATTTAACTGGTAAAAAAGCGGCAGTATTCGGTTCTTGTGATTCTGCTTATCCGAAATATGGGGCAGCAGTTGATATTTTAATAGAAAAGCTACAAGAACGCGGGGCAGTGATTGTGTTAGAGGGGCTAAAAGTAGAATTAACGCCAGAAGACGAAGATGTAGAAAAATGTTTACAGTTTGGAGCTGAATTTGTAAAACATCTTTCTTAATGGCGGAAGGGAGATGTAGAGCAATTGCATGAGAAAATCTCAATCAAAACGATGACAGATTATCATTTATACGATTTTATGCGTTGTCCACATAAATTTTATTTCCGTCATATAAAAAGAAGAGAACCATCTTCATTTGAATGGCAACAAATAGCACAAATGATTGTGAATCAAATTATTAATGAATATTACACAGTACCTGCAGGTCAACAAACGAAAATTTTTCTTTTACTACTATTAGAAAAGTATTGGAAAAAAGTAAGGGTTAATATGTTTGCTTCTAAGGCGGAGTACTATATTGTCTTAGCGAAGCTAACGGATCACTTATTACAGTTTGTTGAAAGAGATGAGAGTCAGGTACCACCGTTATTTTTATATGAGAAGCTTCAAACATATATGGAAGAGTTAGGTGTTCATATTTCGTTGACGTTTGAAGTTGGTGAGTGGAGTACAGAATCATTTGTAATTAAAAAGTATGTTGTTGATGCAAATGAGGAAATGCTAGCTCTTTGTCAGAAGCTAATGACTGTTTTCAGTTATAAAGCCTTTGGTGTTATTCCTGGGAAAATTGAAGTTATCAATTTAATAGAAGGTAATAAGTATGAGTACATTCCGAAACAGGAAGATATTATAACTGGAATGGATGATTTATATAGAATGAAAGAAATGTTGCAACAACCTGAGCACTACACAGAGCGTCATTTTCGTTCTGAGTGCATGAGTTGTGCTTTTCGTAGTGAATGTCAAGTGGAAGCGGTAAAAGAGGAAGTAGCGCAGAAGAAAAATATCGTACATTAAAGGATGCAATTTTGCATCTTTTTTTGTTATTGACATGAAAAGCTTTTCATCATTTACGGTAAATTTGTAGCAGATTTTATAAGAGGAGGAATAAGCAATGAAAGATGAAGCGACGGTATTTCAATGGTTAAAAGAACAAAATGCTCCTTTTGGAATTCAACTGCAAATTTTACAGGCGTTTCAATTGTACGAAGTTATTGTTGAAATGGATAAAAAGTTAATGATGTATGAGGAGAGAGAATATAGGGAGAGAATTTAATCTCGTCCCTGTAATATCGCTTTCAATTGTTCTTTACTCTTGTTAAATTCTATTTCGTTATTTGTCTCAATGTTATAAACAAGATTATGCAGTAAAGGGCTGTATTGATAAAAGGTAGTGATGCGGTGAATGAGTAATGGGTCGTGGTGAGAAACAAGTGCACTGTATTGTTCATATACAGATATCGTAAACTCATGACCGAAATCATAATATAGTCCAGCAAAATCAAAAGCAGGATCGCCAATTTGAGCATCACCAAAATCAATAACCCCTGAAATTGTTTTGTTCTGTGTATTAAATAAAATGTGGTGATGTGTAAAGTCAGCATGAATGATTGTATTTTGAAAAGTTGATTTAGTTATACATTCAAAAAATTTTTCAAATAAACTATTTAAGGCCATTTTCTGTAAAGATGTGAGGCTATTAGTAAGATGTTGATTTAATTTCGTTTGTAGGTTTTTCCAGTAGGTAATAGTTTTTTCAATATGGAATCCTAACGTCTCAATACGTTTTAAAGGAATGTTATGTAAAGCCGCAAGGAAAGTAGCGAGTTGTGTAATAATTGCTTCAAGTTCTTTTTTCTCTAGTTTTGCAACACTATTTCAGCTGTTAACGGCTTACCATGAATGAGAGGGTAATAGCTACAAAATGGAACAGTATCACAATTATTCTTATACAATAGGTGATAATTAGGGACTTCGATTTCTTGTAATGAATGAGTAAGAATTGTGCACAGTTCTTTTTCTAACGGAATTCGCTTTACGTATTCAAGTTTTCGCGGGAAACGAAATAGTAGCTCGTCATTTATAATAACCGCTATATTATCCCAACCTTCTTCATTTTGCGTATATGAATGTATAGAAAGATCGGGCAGAGCTTCTTTTATATATTGTTTGTAAGAGTCCATAGTCGTTCCTCGTTTCTAAGTTAAAGTTAGGGTATTCCACTTTATAATATCAGAATTTTCTTTCTGTATGTTAAAATGTAACTATCATTATGAAGGAGGGTGGGGTGTATTACGAAGAAAAGAATATTAATCATTTCTATATGTATCGCTTTTGGTTTGTTTTGGTCATATAAAGAGACAGTTTTTGCTGCCTTTAAATCGATAGATCAGTACGAGTTAAATCAGGCAATAAAGAACAAGAGTATAGAAACTTTGACTCATAAAGAAATGAAAAAGGTAGGAGAACACTTTGTCACAGCACAACTATCAGTGTTTGAGTTTGATAATAAAGAAGATGTGAAGACAAAAAGCGAAGAGCTATTTGTAAATAAAGGGTATGAACAATTAATGAGAAATTATTATCCAAATCGTTTTCGGGATTTAGAGTATAAATTTACAAACGAGGAGATACATGAAGTGACGGATGAGAGTTTTTGCTATCATGCTGAGGCATATGTTGCTGGTACTGAAAATGGTAAAAGAAACGAAATGAAATTACATTATGACATGAAAATTGTAAAGGTTAATAATTTATTCAGGGTGTTAGAACAAAAACAGTATGTACAATAAATAATCCCTCAAGAAGAAGAGGGATTTTAAAGATTTTCATTTTGTTGACCAATTTCTTTTTGAGCAATGTATAAGTTTCCTTGTTCGACTTGTTTAAGGGTATTAACAGAATCTCCTGCATATCCTTTTTGTGTTTTAACAGTTCTTTTTGAACGATTGGACTCTTGTTTCTTCATATAATAGACCACCTTCCATTAAAAATAAACGAAAATGATGAGTACGAGTAATACGGCTGCGAAAATTGTAATGCCCATTAAAAAAGAGGTGTTTTTATATTTAGGTGGCTTATGTACATCTTGCCTGTATCCAGGTGAAATTTCAGGGGCGAATTCTTCATCGAATGATTGTTTCTTTTGTTTTTCGTCCATATGTATCCACCTTTCTTTTTCATTATGTTACACGTTACAAGAAAAAATATGCATGAGGAAAACAGCCGCTATAACATTAGCGGCTGTTTTGCGTTGTATATTTTCTTTGTACTTGAAAAAGGCGGATAAGAAGGAAACTTGCGCCAAATGCTAGACCGATAATAAGACCGATCCAATAACCTTTTGCGGCCCAGTCAGTATAAGTTGCTAATAGGTAGCCAAGAGGTAGGCCTATTACCCAATAAGCGATCAATGTCATAATTAAGGTAACATTTACGTCTTTATAACCACGCAACGCTCCTTGTACTGGAGTTGCAATTGCATCTGAAATTTGAAATAAAATCGCGAATATAAGAAATTCTTTTGCTAAATGGTGAACATTTGCATCTGTCGTATAAATAGAAGCAATTTCATCATCAAAGAAATAGAGGAGAATTGAATATAAAAGAGCGAAAGCAAGGGCTAACCCAATGCCGATAAATCCATATTGTTTCGCATTATTGTATCGTTTTGCTCCAACTTCAAATCCAACGGCTATCGTCATTGCCATTGCTAAACTTAAAGGGGTCATATATAACAAGGAAGCAAAGTTCATAGCTGCTTGATGTGCTGCTATTGTTGTCGTACTAAAATTACTCATCATAAGTGTTACAGCAGCAAAAATACTCGTTTCAAAAAAGATAGCAAATCCGATAGGGACGCCAAGTTTTAAAAATTCCTTCCAACTTGTAAGGGAAGGGCGATATAGCTGTTTAAAGATATTGAAAGATGCGAAAGGCTCTTTCGTACGAATGATAATGACGGTAATAATTAAAATGCACCAATAGGTTGCCGCAGAAGCGATTGCTGCACCAACACCACCGAGTTTTGGAAAGCCGAAGTGACCGAAAATTAATACATAATTTAATACTACGTTAATTGGTAATGATAGTAATGTAATAATCATCGTTGTTCGAGTTTTTCCTAATGCATCAATAAATCCACGTAAGACTGTGTAAGTAAATAAAGGGATAATTCCAATTGCGATAATACTTAAAAATTGTGCTGCAATACGTTCTACAGGTTCTTCTAAACGCATGCCGTTTAAAATAGGTGAAACAGCGAAGAAACCGATAAGGATGACAACGAAACTAGCACAAATTGCTAAATATACTGCTTGTATGACAACGTGGGGAACGTCCTCTTTTTTCTTTGATCCAACGAGCTGTGCAACAATAGGAGTAGTAGCCATTAAAATTCCTGTTAATCCTGTACTCACTGGAATCCATATACTTGTTCCGATAGCAACACCCGCTAAATCAATAGGACTTGCATGTCCTGACATTGTCGTATCAAAAAAGCTCATCGCAAATAATGACATTTGTGTTACGAAAATTGGGAAAAATAGTAATACAAATTGCTTTAACTTTTGTGAGAATGAAGTAGTTTCTTTCATAAAATCCCCTTTCAGCATAAAAAACAAACTCTTACTATCATACAATTTAATCAAAAAATAGAAAAGAAATACGCGCATGCAACATATGCAATCGATAAAAAAAGGATGCACTTTGAAAAGGGATAAGGTATTATGATAAGGTGTGAAAAAATTACATATTCGTTATTAAGGAGGCACTACTCGTGGCTGATTGGTTAATTGGATTAATCATGGGTGCTGTTGAAGGTTTAACAGAGTTTTTACCAGTTTCATCAACAGGACATATGATTTTAACAGGTCATTTACTTGGATTTGAAGATGAGAGAGCGAAAGTTTTCGAAGTTGTTATCCAGTTGGGATCGATTTTAGCAGTTGTTGTTATATTTTGGAAACGTTTATGGTCATTAGTTGGAATAGGGAAAGTAACAGATGGGCCATCGTTAAATTTATTACATATTATTATCGGGATGATTCCTGCCGGAATTCTTGGTGTATTATTCCATAGTGCAATTAAAAAAGTTCTATTCGGTCCAGGGCCGGTTGTTATTAGCTTAGTAGCTGGTGGTATTTTAATGATTGTTGCTGAGAAGTTTTCAAAACCAAGTACAGCAAGAACGTTAGATGAAATCACATATAAGCAAGCATTTACAATCGGGATGTTCCAATGTTTAGCACTTTGGCCAGGATTTTCTCGTTCTGGATCGACAATAAGTGGTGGTTTATTAGCTCGCGTTTCGCATACAGCGGCGGCGGAATATACGTTTATTTTAGCCGTGCCGATGATGGTAGCTGCAAGTGCTTTAGATTTATTTAAAAGCTGGGATGTATTAAGTGCAGCAGATATACCGTTATTTGCAACTGGATTTATTACAGCATTCGTTGTTGCGATGCTTGCAATTGTTTCATTCTTAAAATTATTAGCTCGTGTAAAACTAACACCGTTTGCTTATTATCGTTTCATTTTAGCAGCGGTATTCTATTTCTTCCTTATGTAATAAAAAACCTGCCGGACTCGGCAGGTTTTTTATTTTACTACTTTTTCAATCATGCTTTCCATTACGTGCTCCCAAAGCGAAGTATCATCAGCTAATGTAGCGCGGAAATTAGTATACATTTCTTTTTGTTTTTCCTCGAATGTTGGATCTTCTTTTTCTGGCAATGTAGCACGCATAGAAGTTACTAATTCTTGTACTTTTGGAGCGCGTGGTCCCCAAACAGCTTGTTCATTTCCGTCTTTATCAATGAAAATAAAGATTGGAATTGCACGTGCAGTCCCGTTTGTTAAGTATTGATCCATTAATTCTAAATTTTCATCGCGAATTAATAGTCTCATATCAATATTTGCAACCTCAGAAATTCGTTTCATAACGGGTACACATAAAAGAGCATCGCCACACCAGTCAGCTGTTAATACGATAACACGCCAGTCATCATTTTGACGTTCTTCTAGAACGGGAAGTAATTCATTTGGAATTAAAAAGTTATTGTAGATGTGTAATAGTTCATATTGGTTTACTTTCATTTCATTTACATATGTATCAAAGGACATGCCTTTATCAGCCCATTGTTGTAAATTCATAATTAACACCTCTTTAGTATGATTTGCTTTCATTGTACCAATTTTTATATAGAAAAGCTTGTATTCTTACTCTGTCTTATCGCTTAATAATTTATTTAAGATGAACAAGAATAGTACGACACATAATTCAGCTATGTTGGACATTTGTACGCTTTCTATCCAATCATCGGCAGTATGAATGACGAACCAATCTAGCGTAATTTCGATGATTGAGAAAAGAGAAAGTGAGAGCCAATTTGGCATATTTGTCGTCATTGGATATAACAGTACTTTAAAGAAGATTAAGATAAAGTATGTAATGCCATCTAAGAGAAGGATAAATAAAAAAAAGAGTAGTAAAGCAGTTCGTGATGAGTATTCTATACCTGTAATTTGAAAGATTCCTACATATACAAAAAATATAAATGCCAAAAATATCATGAGAAAAAGAGCAATAATACTAATGATAATTGTTTTATCTTTTAGGCTGAAATTAGAGAACTTTTCCTCCTCCTCCATTAAAATCACTCCTTTTTCTGGAAAATCAATTTCATTGTATCATGAAATATATTCTAAAAAACTGCGAATTATGGGAAAATAAGATGACAAAAAGTAAGATTTCATGTAGAATTATTAATAAGGTTTTTATTTAACTAAATTAAATAAAAGGGGCTGTCAAAATTGTCTCAAAATCGAGAGCAATTAATGGAAGAACTATCGACAAATGTTTTTGCTATGTTCCGCACGTTGCGTAATGATATTGGAAGAATATTTGGTGGTTACATACCGTGGAATGAGTTCATTGTCCTTAGAATATTGAACCGCACGAATAAAGAAATGGTATCACGTGTAGCTAATGAGTTAAATGTATCGAATAGCCATATTACAGCTGTCACAGAAAAACTAATTAATAAAGGCTTTGTAACCCGTTCACGTTCTACATCAGATCGCCGTGTTGTATATTTAGAGATTACAGAACAAGGAAAAGATTTAGTTTCAAAAATGGAAAGTGAGAAAAAGAAATATTTACAGGAAAGATTTTCCGCACTTTCAGAAGAAGAAATGAATGTAATGATTTCTATTTCCAAAAAACTTATTTAAGTAATTACAAATGAGAAAACGCTTACCTATGAAAAAGAGGACCTTCCTTAAATGTGGAAGGTCCTCTTTTTCATAATAGATTATAAAATGAAACTTTAGTTAGTAGTGGCCATCCTTGCTGATTACTAGCCACACCAATCGGGATACAAAATAAAATGTGTATGAAAAAAGATAGAGCGCCATACTACTAATAAAGGAAGGAGGGAAAAATATGACGAATCGTAATGGTAGTAAAGGAAGCGGTAATCAAGGTTCACCGAAATCAGGCCAATTTCAACAGGAGTTTAGTACTGAATTTGAAACTGGTAATGATAACAAAGGAAAAGAATATCGTTCTAAAAAAGGAAGTAAATCAAAAAAGGAGTGACATTAGTCACTCCTTTTTTGATTTAGGAGGCTATAGAGCTAGAAGTACTGAACCAAATGGTTATGACTGGCTCAAAATGTTTGATAAAGCGGTGTGAATAGTATTTTGTATTTGGACAAAAAAATAAGACCATCACATATCGGATGGTCAAAGGAAGGGGACAATTTATGTCAATTTAATTAGGGATGGAAGCTATTCAAGACACTGGGGAATGTCTTATAAATTAGGGAGGAACAGCTTCGATACATATACTATAAAAGATAGATGTGACCTGAATGTGAACATAGGGTGAAAGAGAAAGGGAGTTTTAAGTAAGAAAATAGAGAGAACAAAAAAATAAGACCATCACATATCGGATGGTCAAAGGAAGGGGACAATTTATGTCAATTTAATTAGGGATGGAAGCTATTCAAGACACTGGGGAATGTCTTATAAATTAGGGAGGAACAGCTCCGATACGTATACTATAAAAGACGGATGTGACTTTGATGTGAACATAGCGTGAAAGGGAAAGGAATTTAAAAGAAAATATAAATGAATTAGTTGTTACTATAGTAGTTATCGAGTTATGAATGCTATGAAGTTAGAATATAAATAAAAGTTGAAATCTATGAAAAAAAGGATTATGCTCAACTATATTATGAGAGTATAGGGATTTATCCTGCTATTAATAGTTTCTTTCTAAGTTAGTCGGATAAAAGCTTCACTTAAATTAAGGGAGTTAATGACATGGAAGTAGCAAAAAAACAAGGGTTGTATAATCGTTTTATACGATTAAATCCACCACAAATTTTAGCATTAGGCTTTTTTTGTTTAATTGTGGTCGGGGGTTTGTTATTAAAGTTACCGTTTGCAACGAAAGTACATATTAGTTGGGTAGATGCTTTCTTTACGGCAACGTCAGCAGCGACTGTAACAGGATTAGGTGTTGTAGATACTGCAAGTACGTTTACGATGTTTGGTCAAATTGTTATTCTGTTTTTAATTCAAACAGGTGGTCTCGGTCTTATGACGATAGCCATTTTAATTGTTTGGGTATTAGGTAAAAAAATTGGTTTGCGCCATCGATTATTAATTGGAGAAGCATTTAATCAAACAAGTATTGGTGGTCTTGTGAAATTAGTGAAACGAGTTTTTATTTTTTCTATTTGTATTGAGCTGATTGGAGTCATCTTTTTATCGATTCGCTTTATTCCAGAGTTTGGATTTGGAAAAGGTTTGTACTATAGTGTTTTCCACGTTATTGCGTCATACAATAATGCTGGCTTTGCTCTTTGGTCAGATAATTTAACAAGATATGTAGGAGATCCTATTATTAATATTGGGATTTGCTCTTTAATTGTAATAGGAGGGTTAGGGTTTACCGTATTAATCGATATATGGTATAGCCGTAGTTTCCGAAAACTATCGCTTCACTCAAAAATCATGATTGTTGGAACGATAGCCCTTAACATTATTGCGATGATTGTGATTTTTGTATTGGAATATAATAATGTGAAAACATTAGGGAGCTTACCTTTAAATGAAAAGTTATGGGCTTCTTTCTTCCAAGGAATTACACCTCGTACAGCTGGCTTTAACACGATTGATTATGGCGGTATGGAAGAGTCATCGATACTATTTACGATGGTATTAATGTTTATTGGTGCAGGAAGTGTATCGACAGGTGGTGGAATTAAGTTAACGACATTCGTTATTTTAATTACATCAGTCATTTCCTTTTTTAAAAAGAAGGAGGATTTTGTATTATTTCAGCGTACTGTCAAAATGTCGACAGTAACAAGAGCATTAGCAATTGTCGTTGCTAGTCAAATCCTTATTTTTACAGCAGTATTTTTATTAATGCTTACAGAAAATTTCAGTTTTATTCAATTGTTATTTGAGACGATTTCAGCGTTTGGAACAGTTGGATTAACAATGGGGATTACTGCAAAGCTAACGGCATTTGGAAAATGTATTATTATGTTTGTTATGTTTTGTGGATTAATTGGCCCGTTAACACTTGTGTTCTCTTTGGCACGACCAGCGAAACAAAAAATTAAATATCCATCAGAAGATGTATTTACAGGATAAGGTATCTCGCATAATGCGAGATACCTTTTTCATTTTAAAAAAGAGAGAACAATAAGCCAATAATCGCCGCTCGGAATAAAATTGCAATGAGTGCAGCGATACCACCAATAATCGCTGCGGTACCACCAGTTACTGTAGCTCCACGATTATAAGCGTAAATGCCTAGTAGTACAGAAACAAGACCAAATAGTGTTGGGAAGGTGAAGAGTGATAATATAGATAAGGCAAGAGCGATAAAGCCAGCAGTTGATCCAGCGGCGGACGATCTTACATCCTCTTTATCGTCTTTATCATAATCAATGCGCTGTGGTGCAACTTCAGCTGCGTATTCTTCTTTATAGTCACTATAATCACTATCTATTCGATCTCTTTTTTTATACTCATCAAATTTCTCAGTCAAAGTAATGACTCCTTTCATAACAAGGTTCGATAATAGTATGTATCTCTTTACCGTTTTTATCCGGGTGTGGACAGGGAGTGATATCCAATTAGAAGATGAAAATTGTTTTTTCGAAATAGGAAAACTTAGTATGACTTCCTCTATTTTGGAAAGTATAAAAAAGAATAATGAGGAAAGGGTGCTGTACATAATGGAACATCCAATTGAAAATTTAATGAAAACAGCAATGACAAATTTAAAAGAGATGGTAGATGTAAATACGATTGTTGGAAGTCCGGTTTCAACAGCCGATGGAAATGTAGTATTAACAGTATCCCAAGTTGCTTTCGGGTTTGGAGCTGGGGGAAGTGATTTTAAAGGGGATTTTTCTCATGAGAAAAATAGTGGTGGACATGGGCAACAAAAAGAGATAAAACAAGGGCATCCTTTTGGAGGTGGAAGTGGTGCTGGTGTTTCCATTAGTCCGGTGGCTTTTTTAGTTGTAGGTTCTAATGGGGTGCAAGTATTACATTTAAATAGTAGCACGCATTTAATCGAAAAAGCTTTAAATGTTGTACCAAGTACTGTAGATAAATTTGTGAACGGTCGCTAAAGGTGAACTTGCATTTTTTAGGAATTGTGATATATTAGAAAAAGTGTGCTTAAGGACGATGGAAATAATTGAAATGTAAATATATATGATGTGCGAAATAAGGGAGAGGAATTTATGATTAATATCAAAAATTTGGTAGTCGGCTTATTTATGCTAGTAAGCGGATTTGTTGTATATGTAATAAAAGAAAAAGCTCCATTTTAAAACAGACAAACCGTTGATGTCTGTTTTTTATTTGCGAAAATAGTTGACAGTTTATCTTATTGGTGTTAGAATTTTAATTCGTGTCTCGGTTACAGCTAGTGTAAAGTGAATATCTCTTATGAATACAATATGAAAAGTTTGCGAAAGATCGGGTAATCTTATCAACAACTTTTGTGAACAAACCCTATAAATTGTATTTGTAAGCTTTATATGTATACTAGTGAATCAAGGAGCGGTCAGTGGAACCGTAATGATGAGAGAGAGGTAGGGCTTTCATCCAGTATATGTTACTTTCCCGTTAGGTGAATATAAAAAAGAGGGCTCCTTGTGAAAAGGAGCCCTCTTTCTTTTGTGTATTGTGATTTGTAAAAATTTAAATGCGACTTTCAACCTGCTGACAAATTTCATCTGTTGTTAAACCATGAGCTGTAATTACCGATCCTTTTATTGATGTATCTGCAATACCCATCATATTAGAATCTTGCCCAGTTACAACACAACAATCGCACCCTTGTGCATCATGTTCTGAGTTAAGTGTAACGACTTCATGTCCATGTTGCTGAAGAGCTTGTTGAACATCTGTTAACGAGTTTTCAACGCCAATTCTAGCCATAATTCTCACCTCCTACCATCTAGTTACTAGTATGCTCAAGTTTTTAGCATATATTATAAAAAGATGGTAGAAGAGTATATATGTTTAGTCGTTATATACGCCAGTAAGCATTTGACTAACGAATTGATCATTTAATGTATCTTGTGCTGAAGCGTTATTAGAATGAATATCAATTGAAGCAGTAAAGTTATTATATTCTCTGTTACTAGGCTCTACCTCTACGTAATTGTTGAATTTACAAAGCCCTTTCGTATCCATTAGATCAAATAGTTGCAGCATTTCTACTACCTCTTGTCTTGTTCCTTTAATTTGTACACACGCCATTTTTATTTCCTCCTTCATTTTGACAAATTGTTTTTTAAAAATAGGATTATGATTGCGAAATGAAAAATATGAATGTTATTTTTAGACAGCGTTATTTTTGTTATTTTCCCCCTTTTTCACCAAAAGTCGTTGTTTATTCCCGAATATATAAAATCGGACGTCCGTTTATTGAATACAATAGATTCGCACCATTTACCGAAAATCCTTCTCTTAAACAAATATTTTTTTTAGTGGAAATTAGCGAAAAAAATATTTTGACTTTTTGTAAACGTTAACAACGTTGTTAAATCAATATAATTAAAGATGTATGTACGATTAAAAATTATAAATTTTCTAAAAATTCACTTGATTTATTTGAAAAGGAGAGTAAACTAGGAAACAATAAAAAATTCATAGAACATAGGGGGCGCTTTCAAGTGAACGAGCAGTGGATTTTCTTAAATGGAGAATTTGTTCCAAAAGACGAAGCAAAAGTTTCAGTATATGATCATGGCTATTTATATGGCGATGGGGTGTTCGAAGGAATTAGAGTATATAGCGGTAATGTTTTCCGTTTGAGAGAGCATCTTGTCCGGTTATATGAATCAGCGAAATCCATCATGTTAGAAATTCCATATACGTTAGAAGAAGCGACGAAGATCGTTGTTGAAACGATTCAACAAAACAAACTATCTAATGGATATATTCGACTCGTTGTATCAAGAGGACCAGGGAATCTTGGATTAGATCCCGATTCTTGTACGAAACCAAATGTAGTAGTAATTGCAGAACAATTATCTTTATTCCCACAAGAATATTATGAAAAGGGAATTCCGATTGTAACAGTTGCAACGCGTCGCAATCGCCCAGATGTTTTATCACCTCAAGTAAAATCTTTAAATTACTTAAATAATATTTTAGTTCGCATTGAAGCGAAACTAGCTGGAGTACAAGAAGCACTTATGTTAAATGATCAAGGATACGTAGCTGAAGGCTCTGGCGATAACGTATTTATTGTAAAAGGAAATAAATTAATTACACCACCAAGTTCTGCTGGAGCGTTAGAAGGTATTACGCGAAACGCAATTTTAGAAATCGGTGAAAAACTTGGGTATGACGTAAGAGAAGAATTATTTACAAGGCACGATGTATATGTAGCTGATGAAGTATTTTTAACAGGAACAGCTGCTGAAGTAATTGCTGTTACGACAGTAGATGGAAGAACGATTGGTTTAGGAAGAACAGGGCCACATACGAATCGTTTATTAGAAGAATTCCGTAAATTAGTTGTAGAAGATGGAGAGAAAATTTACGAAGAAAATAAAGTTGGATAATAGCTCTTTACGACATGATAAAGCGTTGAAAGGGAGGAGTAGTTGACTGTGAAGCCTCACAGAGAGTCGGTGGTTGCTGGAAACCGATGGTTCACGTCGACGAACATCACCCTTGAGTGCTAAGCTGAAGCGTTTGTTTAGGCTTAGACGGTAGCTCCGTTATTAGCTAGACTCATCCCGAGTCACTGAGGCAAGAGTATTCTTGCAAAGAAGGGTGGTACCGCGAAATCTTTCGTCCCTTCAGCACATAGCTGGAGTGTGGACGTAGGATTTTTTTATTTTATAAATGTTTTAAAAAAGGGGGCTTATAAGAAAAATGTCTTCAAAAACGGAAGAGAAACTGGCAACTGGTGCACAGCTATTGTTAGAAGCGCTAGAAAAGGAAGGAGTAGAAGTAATTTTCGGTTATCCGGGTGGTGCTGTTTTACCTCTATATGATGCACTTTATGATTGTGAGATTCCGCATATTTTAACGAGGCATGAACAAGGTGCGATTCACGCTGCTGAAGGGTATGCAAGAATTACAGGAAATCCAGGAGTTGTAATTGCAACAAGTGGACCGGGCGCTACAAATGTTATTACGGGTCTAGCTGACGCGATGATTGATTCATTGCCACTTGTTGTATTTACAGGGCAAGTAGCAACAACGTTAATCGGAAGTGATGCTTTCCAAGAAGCGGATATTATGGGGCTTACGATGCCGGTGACAAAACATAATTATCAAGTGCGAAAAGCATCGGATTTACCTCGAATTATTAAAGAAGCATTTCACATCGCTAGAACAGGAAGACCGGGACCAGTCGTAATTGACCTTCCGAAAGATATGGTAGTAGAGCAAGGCGAGCGATGTAGCGACGTACAAATGGATTTACCAGGATACCAGCCTAATTACGAACCGAATCTACTACAAATAAACAAATTATTACAAGCGATTGAGACTTCAAAAAGGCCGTTAATTTTAGCTGGAGCAGGTGTATTGCATGCGAAAGCATCGAAAGAATTAACAAATTTTGCCCGTAAATATCATATTCCAGTTGTTCATACATTACTTGGTCTTGGTGGGTTTCCACCAGATGATGAACTATTTCTAGGGATGGGAGGAATGCACGGTACATACACCGCAAACATGGCGTTATATGAATGTGACTTACTTATTAATATAGGTGCAAGATTTGATGATCGTCTTACTGGGAATTTAGCTTATTTTGCTAAAGAAGCGATTGTCGCGCATATAGATATTGATCCAGCGGAAATCGGGAAAAATGTTCCGACTGAAATTCCAATCGTTGCGAGTGCGAAGCAAGCATTAGAAGCTCTACTCAAATTTAAGGAAGGGGAAGTAAACCACAATGATTGGCTCACACTATTAAATAGTAGAAAAGAAAAATATCCTTTTTCTTACAAAGAACATGCGGAACGTATTAAGCCTCAATATGCAATTGATATGCTATATGAAATTACGGAAGGGAAAGCGATTGTAACAACAGATGTTGGGCAACATCAAATGTGGGCAGCCCAATATTATCCGCTGAAAGATCCAGATAAATGGGTAACCTCGGGAGGATTAGGAACGATGGGCTTCGGGTTTCCGGCAGCAATTGGTGCACAAATCGCAAAGCCTGAAGAATTAGTTATTGCAATCGTCGGTGATGCTGGATTTCAAATGACGCTACAAGAACTTAGTGTATTAAAAGAGCATTCTTTACCAGTTAAAGTTTTTATTTTAAATAATGAAGCTTTAGGGATGGTAAGACAATGGCAAGATGAATTTTATAATGGGCGATATTCGCACTCTTTACTTTCGTGTCAACCAGATTTCGTTGCGCTTGCCAATGCTTATGGCATAAAAGGTGTTCGTATTGAAGACCCACTTTTTGCAAAGCAACAATTAGAGGAAGCGATTGAATTAAGAGAGCCAGTTGTAATTGATTGCCGCGTACTTCAATCCGAAAAGGTAATGCCGATGGTTGCCCCAGGAAAAGGCGTTCATCAAATGGAGGGAGTGGAAAAAAGGTGAAGAGAATTGTTACAGCGACAGTTCGAAATCAAAGCGGTGTGTTAAATCGAATTACAGGTGTTATGACACGAAGACATTTTAATATTGAAAGTATTTCGGTAGGCCATACGGAATCATCGGATATTTCGAGAATGACGATTGTTGTACACGTTGAGAGTGAACAGCAAGTTGAGCAGTTAATTAAACAACTTCATAAACAAATCGATGTACTGAAAGTATCAGATATTACAGAAGAAGCGATGATTGCTAGAGAACTTGCACTTATTAAAGTAGCAACTTCTGTCGCAAGAGCAGAATTATATAGTTTAATTGAACCATTTCGAGCCACTGTAATAGATGTTGGGAAGGATTCCATAGTGGTGCAAGTAACAGGTACTCAGGAGAAAGTAGAAGCGTTAATTGAATTACTTCGTCCATATGGTTTGAAAGAAATTGCAAGAACAGGTGTAACGGCTTTTACGCGCAGTATGAAAAAGCAAGATAAACAAGTTATGTTAATTCAATAATCATTTAAATATAGGGGGAAAAGAAAATGGCGAAAGTTTATTATGAAAAAGATGTAACGGTAAATGTATTAAAGGAAAAGAAAGTAGCAATCATCGGATACGGATCACAAGGTCATGCGCACGCGCAAAACTTACGTGATAACGGATTTGATGTAGTAGTTGGACTGAGAAAAGGAAAGTCATGGGATAAGGCGAAAGAAGATGGATTTTCTGTATATACAGTAGCGGAAGCAGCAGAAAAAGCGGATGTAGTAATGGTTCTACTACCTGATGAATTACAGCCAGAAGTATATGAAGCCGAAATTGCATCAAATTTACAGGCTGGAAATTCCCTCGTATTCGCACATGGCTTTAATGTTCACTTTGATCAAGTAAAACCGCCAGCTAATGTAGATGTATTTCTAGTAGCACCGAAAGGTCCGGGACATCTAGTACGTCGTACGTTTGTTGAAGGGGGAGCCGTTCCGGCATTATTTGCAGTATATCAAGATGCAACAGGAGTTGCGACTGAAAAGGCACTTTCATATGCAGATGGAATTGGGGCGACGAGAGCAGGTGTATTAGAAACAACGTTTAAAGAAGAAACAGAAACAGATCTATTTGGAGAGCAAGCTGTACTTTGCGGCGGAGTGACTGCACTTGTAAAAGCAGGGTTTGAAACGCTAGTTGATGCAGGATATCAGCCTGAACTTGCATATTTTGAATGTTTACATGAACTAAAACTAATTGTTGACCTTATGTATGAAGGCGGACTTGAAAATATGAGGTATTCAGTTTCAGATACAGCGCAGTGGGGTGACTTCGTATCGGGACCACGTGTCGTGACAGAGCATACGAAGAAAGCGATGGGGGAAGTGTTAGCAGAAATTCAAGATGGTACATTTGCAAGAGGATGGATTGCCGAGCATAAAGCAGGAAGACCTCATTTCCAGGCGACAAATGAGAAAGAAAACGAACATCAAATCGAAGTAGTTGGGCGTAAATTACGTGAGATGATGCCATTTGTACAGCCGCGAGTAAAGGTAGGGATTAAATAATATGAAGCAAATTTTGTTCATGGATACGACGCTTCGTGATGGCGAACAATCACCTGGAGTTAATTTAAATGAACAAGAGAAGTTGCAAATTGCAAGGCAACTAGAGAAGCTTGGAATTAATGTAATGGAAGCTGGATTTGCAGCGGCTTCTGAAGGGGATTTTCAATCGGTAAAGCGTATCGCAAATACAATTCAAAATGCTACGGTTATGAGTTTAGCTAGAGCGAAGGAAAGCGATATTCGAAGAGCATATGAAGCAGTGAAAGGTGCTGTATCTCCTCGTTTACACGTGTTTTTAGCTACAAGTGATATTCATATGAAATATAAGCTTTGTATGTCAAAAGCAGATGTATTAGATAGTATTCATCGCTCGGTTATGCTCGGGAAATCATTATTTCCGACAGTACAATTTTCAGCAGAAGATGCGACAAGAACATCGAGGCACTTTCTAGCTGAAGCAGTAGAAGTTGCGATTAGAGCAGGAGCGAATGTAATCAATATTCCTGATACAGTTGGATATACGAATCCAGAAGAATATTATTCTCTCTTTAAATATTTACAAGAATCCGTTCCTTCTTATGAGAAAGCAATTTTCTCTTGTCATTGTCACGATGATCTTGGGATGGCAGTAGCGAATTCATTAGCTGCGGTTGAAGGCGGAGCGTTACAAGTAGAAGGAACCATTAATGGAATTGGAGAAAGAGCGGGGAATGCAGCTCTAGAAGAAGTCGCGGTTGCTCTCCATATTAGAAAAGATTTCTATGAAGCAGAGTCCTCTATGACGTTAAAAGAGATTAAAGCGACAAGTACATTAGTAAGTCGTTTAACAGGTATGGTTGTACCAAAAAATAAAGCGATTGTTGGAGCAAATGCATTCGCCCATGAGTCAGGTATTCATCAAGATGGTGTTTTAAAAGAAGTGACGACATATGAAATTATTGAACCGGCGCTTATAGGTGAATCTCAAAATCTATTTGTACTTGGAAAACATTCTGGACGTCACGCATTTACGGAAAAAATGAAAGAACTAGGCTATGAATTTACAAACGAAGAACGAGATGCGGTGTTTGAAGCATTTAAAAAATTAGCTGATCGAAAAAAGGAAATTACAGAAGAAGATTTGCGTGCGCTTATGCTTGGTGAAGCAGCATTTTCGGCGCAACAATATAGCATTACGCAATTGCAAGTACATTTCGTATCAAATAGTACCCAGTGCGCAACAGTTGTACTGAAAGATGAGGAAGGAAATATATACGAAGATGCAGCAACTGGTTCTGGAAGTATTGAAGCGATCTATAATGCAATTCAAAGAATTTTAGGGTTAGAATGTGACTTAGCGGATTATCGCATACAATCTATTACGCAAGGTCAAGATGCACTTGCACATGTTCATGTTGAATTAAAAGAAGGAACTCATCAAGTATCAGGTTTTGGTGTTGCGCAAGACGTATTAGAAGCATCGGCGAGAGCGTATGTCCATGCGGCTGGAAAATTGAAATCTTTTATAACTGTTGTGAAATAAGTGTTTGATAGGTGAGGAATTCTTTCCTCACCTATCAAAATAAAGTTCTGAAAATTCTGTCAAAGGGGTGCTCAAATTGGAAAAACGTATCGTTTGTTTAGCTGGTGATGGTGTTGGTCCAGAAATTATGGAAAGCGCAAAAGAAGTATTGTATATGGTAGAGAGGTTATACGGTCATCGTTTTTATTTACAGGATGAGCACTTTGGTGGAGCTGCCATTGATTTAACTGGGCAACCATTACCACAACGAACACTTGCCGCTTGTTTAGCGAGTGATGCGGTTTTACTTGGGGCAGTTGGTGGACCGCGATGGGATAGTGCGAAAGAAAGGCCGGAGAAAGGACTATTAGCTTTAAGGAAAGGACTTGGTGTATTTGCAAATGTTCGCCCTGTAACGGTAGAAAGCTCAACTTCGCATTTATCACCATTAAAAAACGCTGATGAAATTGACTTCGTTGTCGTTCGTGAATTAACAGGTGGTATTTATTTTTCTTATCCGAAAGAGCGCACGGAAGAAGTAGCAACAGATACTCTTACGTATCATCGCCATGAAATTGAACGTATCGTTTCTTATGCTTTTCAATTAGCGAGTAAGAGAGAGAAAAAAGTAACGTCTATTGATAAGGCGAATGTTTTAGAATCTAGTAAATTATGGAGAACTGTTACGGAAGAAGTAGCTCTTCGTTATCCTCATGTTGAATTAGAGCACATTTTAGTAGATGCAGCTGCTATGGAGCTAATTCGGAACCCGAGGAGATTTGACGTTATCGTAACAGAAAATTTGTTTGGTGATATTTTAAGTGATGAAGCGTCTGTATTAGCAGGATCGCTAGGAATGCTTCCATCAGCGAGTCATGCGGAAAACGGACCGTCTTTATATGAACCTATTCACGGATCAGCACCAGATATTGCTGGAAAAAATAAAGCAAATCCAATTGCAATGATGCGTTCGGTTGCAATGATGCTTGGACAGTCGTTTGGATTAACAAGAGAAGGAAATGCGATTGAAGAGGCCATTTCTGCAGTTCTTCAAACTGGAAAATGTACAGCGGATATTGGCGGAGATGAGACGACAACTTCATTTACGAAGGCGGTTATTCAAGAAATGGAAGAGCAGGCGCTAGTAGGGAGAGGACGATAATGGGAAAAAGATTACTAGATAAGCTTTGGGAAAGACATGTAGTTGCAACAAATGAAAATGGATTGGATTTATTATATATCGATCTTCATCTCGTTCACGAAGTAACTTCACCGCAAGCCTTTGAAGGCTTGCGGCTTGCAAATCGAACTGTTCGGAGACCGGAATTAACGTTTGCAACGATGGATCATAATATTCCAACGAAAGATGTTTGGAATATTACCGATCGCATTGCGAAGCAGCAGTTGGATACACTTCGTGACAATTGTAAACAATTTCAGGTGCGATTAGCTGATATTGGTGATGAAGAGCAAGGAATCGTTCATGTTATCGGACCGGAGCTTGGACTCACACAGCCAGGGAAAACGATTGTTTGTGGTGATAGCCATACAGCAACCCACGGTGCTTTCGGTGCTTTAGCGTTTGGTATTGGTACGAGTGAAGTAGAGCATGTATTAGCAACGCAAACGTTGTGGCAACGAAAACCGAAAGCGATGGGGATTGAATTAAAAGGAAAGTTACCGAAAGGCGTTTATGCAAAGGATATTATTTTGCATCTTCTCTCAAAGTACGGTGTAGCGGTTGGAACAGGGTATGTAATGGAATTCTATGGAGAGACGATCCGTGATATGGATATGGAAGAGCGAATGACACTTTGCAATATGGCAATTGAAGGAGGAGCGAAAGCAGGCATTATCGCACCGGATGAAAAAACATTTTCTTATGTAAAAGGGCGTAAGTATGCACCGAACGACTATGAATCTTTCAAGAAAAAATGGTCGGAGCTCTATACAGATTCAGATGCGATTTATGATTTACATATTTCAATAGATGTTACGGATTTAGCGCCGTACGTCACTTGGGGAACAAATCCAAGTATGGGTGTTCGTATTGATGAAAAATTACCAGAAAAACAGGATGGAAATGATGAAAGAGCATTTTCTTATATGGGATTGAGCCCTGGACAAAGTACTTTTGAAATTCCTGTTAAGCATGTCTTTATTGGTTCTTGTACAAATTCACGTTTATCTGATTTAGAAATTGCCGCAGCTGTTGTAAAAGGGAGAAAAGTAAAAGAAGGTGTGCGAGCACTCGTTGTGCCTGGATCTAAAAGGATAAGAGAAGCGGCGATGCAAAAAGGATTACATCACATATTTGAAGAAGCTGGATTTGAATGGAGAGAGCCTGGATGTTCAATGTGTCTTGGGATGAATCCAGATCAAGTACCTGAAGGAGAACATTGTGCTTCTACTTCAAATCGTAACTTTGAAGGAAGACAAGGGAAGGGAGCGAGAACACATTTAGTAAGCCCAGCTATGGCAGCAGCGGCTGCATTATATGGGCATTTTGTTGATATTAGAAAGGAGAGTTATGATGGAGCCATTTCGTATTCATAAAGGTACGGTCGCTGTACTTATGAATGATAATATTGATACAGATCAAATTATTCCGAAGCAATACTTAAAGAGAATTGAAAGGACGGGATTTGGAAAATATTTATTTGATGAGTGGCGTTACGATAATGAGCGTCATGAAAATCCTAATTTCCCCCTTAATGATCTGGACAGAAAAGGAGCAAGTATATTAATTACAGGTGATAATTTTGGATGTGGTTCTTCAAGAGAACATGCTCCTTGGGCGCTTGCTGATTACGGTTTCCGCGTTATTATCGCTGGAGGATTTGCAGATATTTTTTATATGAATTGTATGAAGAATGGTATGTTACCGATTGTAATGGATAAAGAGATGCGTGAACAACTTGCCAAAACGAATGCGAGAGATAAAATAGAAGTTGATTTAGAGAATGAAGTAATTACAACGAATACGCACAGGCTTCATTTTACAATCGAGAAAATGTGGAAAGAAAAATTATTAAATGGTCTAGATGAAATTGCCATTACGATGCAATATGAACAAGAAATTGGAGAGTATGAAAGAAAAGTAGCTTCATATTAAGAAATAACGGAGTATTAAAAATGTATTTACATTCAGAATTATCTGTTATATACTATGTAAAAATCAGAGGAGAAAGGGAGTAAGTGTTATGAATACAATACAATCTATTAAAATGCTTACACAACTACATCATCATACATGAAACCCTTGAACCTAACGTGAAAACGTGTAGGTACAAGGGTTATTCCCGTTGTACCTACACTCTACTAAAGAGCCTTGTAGGTATTTTGTCTACAAGGCTCTTTTTATTTTCGGTTTGGGTGAATGGAATGGGCATATATTAAAGAGGGAAGGGTGTGTGAATTCAGATGACAAAGTGGAAGCGGGCAAATCCGAATGGAACGAGAGATTACTTATTCGAAGAATGTACGTTAATTGAAGAAGTGGAACAAAAATTAAGACGTACATTTTTAGAGAGAGGTTATGAAGAAATAAGGACACCTACAATTGAGTTTTACGATGTTTTTGCATTTCAAAACAGGCCGATAGATGAAGAAAAGATGTATAAGTTTTTTGATGAAAAAGGACGGATTATCGTTTTGCGCCCAGATATGACAATTCCTTTAGCAAGAGTAATTGGAACACAGAGAGGGGATATTCCTCTTAAAGTAACGTATAGCGGGAATGTATTTCGGGCGAATGAGTCTCTTACTGGGAAATATAATGAAATAGTGCAAAGTGGTATTGAAATTATCGGAATTGATAATGTAAGGGCTGAAATTGAATGTGTGATAAGCGTAATTCAAGCACTTCAAAAATTGAAGGTGCAATCTTTCACAATTGAGATTGGGCAAGTGCAGTTATATAAATGTATTGTAAAAAAGCTCTCCATTAATGATGAAGAAGAAAAGTCACTTAGGACGTATATTGAAAGTAAAAATTATGCCGCACTCTCACGTTTTATCGGAGAAAAGAAATTAAATCGGTGTGATGAAACAGTAAGATTACTTGAGAAATTACCAAGATTATTTGGGAATTTAGAAGTCATTGAGGAAGCGGAAAAACTTGCTTCAAGTAATGAAATGAAAAAGGCAATTGCAAGGGTGAAAGAAATGTATGAAACAATTGAAAAGTTAGGATATGGCTCTTACATATCAATTGATTTAGGTATGATTCAACATTTGGATTATTATACGGGTGTTATTTTCAAAGGGTATATATATGAAATTGGAGAAGAAATCGTTAGTGGCGGAAGATACGATGAGTTAATTAGCAATTTTGGAGAAATGATGCCAGCGGTTGGACTCGCGGTGCAAGTAAATCAAATTGTTAAGGCACTTCAAGAGCAGCAAGAACCATATAAACGAAAGCAAATAGATATTATGATTCATTATGAGTTAAATAGTTTAGCAGAAGCAGAAAGATTACGAAATTTACTTCAAAAGGACGGGAAGAAAGTGGAGTTATCTCTATTCTCTAATTTAAACGACAGTTTTCAATTTGCAAAAAAGAATAAAATAATGACGGTCGTTGAGACGAAGAGTGAGTCATTGGTGGAATATGTATGGAGAGAGAAATGGATCATCCAGAAAGAAGGGGAGGCTTCATGCGTAACATTCAAATTGCGTTAACGAAAGGTAGATTAGAAAAGCATGTTATTCCACTGTTTGAGAAAATTGGAATTGATTGTTCAGAGCTCAAAGATAAAGGAAGGAAACTGGTGTTTAAAAGTAAAAACACAAATATTTCATTTATTTTAGTGAAAGCGGTGGATGTTGCTACTTATGTGGAACATGGCGTAGCTGATATTGGAGTCGTTGGAAAAGATATTTTAATGGAATGTGAGAAAGATATATATGAGATGGTGGATTTAGGAGTAGGTGTGTGTAAATTTTGTGTCGCTTCTATTCCTACGTATAATCCGAAGAGTTACCGAAAGAAACGAATTGCTACGAAATATCCGCACATTACTTCCACTTATTTTCATGATAAAGGGGAGGATGTAGAAATTATTAAAATAGAAGGATCCGTAGAGATTGCTCCGCTTCTGGGATTGGCAGATGCGATTGTTGATATAGTTGAAACAGGAAAAACATTACAAGAAAACGGATTAATTGTATTTGAAGAAATGTGTTCTATATCAGCTCGGATGATCGTGAATAAGGCTGCGTTGAAAACTAAAAAAGACGAAATATTCAGTATTATAAATAAGATGGAGCAAGAAATTTTGTCAGGGAAATAGGGGGACTTGAAATGGAGATAGTGTATGAAGATTTCCGAGAGGCGTTATCGAAAATAAAATTGCTACGAGAAAGCGCTAATATAATAGAAGAAACTGTTCAAAGAAGTGTAAGAGAAATTGTTCAAAACGTAAGGGAGAGTAAAGATGAGGGTGTATCGTTCTATACAAAAAAGTTTGATGGTGTAGAGATAAAAGATTTTCGTGTAAGTGAGCAAGAAATAAAACAAGCAAGTAAGTTTGTAGAACATTCTTTTTTAGAAGCGTTAAAAGAAGCGAAGAAAAACATTGTCTCGTATCACGAAAAGCAAAAAAGACAATCTATGTTCGATTGTGAAAGTGAAGGGGTAATTAGAGGGCAGCTCATTCGGCCGTTAGAAAATGTAGGTGTGTATGTGCCAGGTGGAACAGCTTCGTATCCTTCATCAGTATTAATGAATGTATTGCCAGCAAAACTCGCAGGTGTAAAAAAAATTGTAATGGTAACACCGCCGAGACAAGGAGGAATTGATCCGCATATATTAGCTGCTGCAAGCCTTGCAGGTGTAGATGAAATTTATATGGTCGGTGGTGCTCAAGCAATTGCTGCTCTAGCATACGGAACAGAATCGATTCCTAAAGTAGATAAAATAGTTGGGCCAGGGAATTTGTATGTCGCTCTAGCGAAGCGAGAAGTATACGGGATAGTAAATATAGATATGATTGCTGGACCGTCAGAAATTGTAGTTATAGCAGATGAAACAGGAAATGCCAATTATATTGCTGCGGATTTATTATCACAAGCAGAACATGACGAAAGGGCGACAGCTATTTGTATTACAACGAATATACAGCTTGCTAAAGAAGTAGAAAGAGAAATAGAAAGACAGTTAGAGACGTTGCCAAGAAGTGAAATCGCTCGTGAATCAATAAAAAGAAATGGAGCAATTTTTATTGTTCCTTCTTTAGAAGAGGCGTTTCAATTATCAAATGAAATTGCTCCAGAACATTTAGAGTTACATATAAAAGAGCCAATGAATGCTCTAGCTTATGTAAAGCATGCAGGATCAATTTTTCTTGGCCCATATGCACCTGAACCGCTCGGAGATTATTTGGCAGGACCGAATCACGTATTACCGACAAGTGGAACGGCAAGGTTCTTCTCTCCGTTATCTGTCGATGATTTTGTGAAAAAATCAAGCTTTATTTCTTATACGGAAGAAGCGTTAAAAAGTGTACAACATCATATTGTAGAACTCGCAAATAAAGAAGGTTTACATGCACACGCGAGAGCGATTCAAATTAGGTTTAAGGAGGAAGAATAATGCGCCAATCTAGTCAAGTACGTGAGACGACGGAAACGAAAATTAAATTAAGTTTGCAACTTGATGAAAGTACGAATGTTTCTGTGCAAACGGGAGTTGGATTTTTTGATCATATGCTAACTTTATTTGCAAGGCACGGAAGATTTGGTTTGCAAGTTAAAGCTGAAGGTGATGTATTCGTTGATGCTCATCATACAGTTGAAGATGTTGGAATTGTACTCGGAACTTGCTTGAAAGAAGCATTGCAAAATAAAGAGGGAATTAACAGGTACGGATCGGCATATGTGCCAATGGATGAGTCTTTAGGATTTGTCGCAATTGATATAAGCGGGCGCTCATATATTGTGTTTCAAGGTGAATTAACAAATCCGAAGCTTGGAGATTTTGACACAGAACTAACGGAAGAATTTTTTAGAGCAGTTGCCCATGCTGCAAATATTACATTACATGCTCGCATACTATATGGAAGCAATACACATCACAAAATTGAAGCTTTATTTAAAGCATTCGGTCGAGCGCTTAGAGAAGCAGTCGATAAAAATGACAAGATTACTGGCGTAAATTCAACGAAAGGAATGTTGTAATTGATTGCAATTATAGATTATGGAATGGGAAATATTCGCAGTGTGGAACAGGCATTAAAATATATTGGAGCAGAGTATATCGTAACGGATGATATAGAAGAAATATTGAGAAGTGATGGAGTTATTTTACCAGGAGTAGGTGCATTTCCGAAAGCGATGGACGTTTTAGAAAAAAAAGATTTAGTATATGTGCTAAAAGAAGTTGGAAATTCAGGGAAACCGCTTCTGGGCATTTGCTTAGGAATGCAGCTTTTATTTAAAAAAAGTGAGGAACTACAAAACTGTAACGGATTAAATTTATTGCCAGGTGTCATCCGAAAGTTAAAAGTTCCTTATAAAATTCCACATATGGGGTGGAATGAATTAAAAAAAGAAGGAGAAATATCGCTTTGGAATGGAGTAGAGGACGGTTCTTTCGTATATTATGTTCACTCTTATTATGCAGATTGTCCAAATGAGATTGTATATGGCGCAAGTGAGTATGGAGTGAAAGTACCTGGTTTTGTAGCAAAAGGAAATATATTCGGTGCACAGTTTCATCCTGAAAAAAGTGGCGAAATTGGGATGCAAATGTTAAAAAATTTCAAAGAGGTGGTAGAAGCATGGAAATCTTCCCAGCTATCGATTTAAAAGAAGGACGATGCGTCAGGCTGTATCAAGGAGAATTTAGTAAAGAAACGGTGATGAATGAAGATCCGGTTGCGCAAGCGATTGTATTTGAAAAACTTGGAGCGAAAATATTGCACATCGTTGATTTAGATGGAGCAATTGCTGGGGAAGCAGTAAATTTGCCTGTTATTGAAAAAATATGCAGGGCGGTGCGTATTCCGGTGCAAGTTGGAGGGGGAGTTCGGTCACTTGCGGTGGTGGAGAAGCTATTATCGGTAGGTGTAGAAAAAGTGATTTTAGGGACTGCTGCACTGTATGATAAATCATTTTTAGAAGAAGCGGTTCGTCTATATAAAGAGAAAATTATTGTTGGAATTGATGCGAAAAATGGTTTCGTAGCAACGAGGGGCTGGTTAGATTTATCTGAAATTTCTTACATCGATTTAGCGAAGCGAATGGCAAGTTTAGGTGTTCAAACGATTGTGTTTACAGACATATCGAAAGACGGGACGCTTGCAGGACCAAATTTTGAACAATTAGAGTTACTGCAAAAAAATGTGGGCATTCGTGTAATTGCATCTGGAGGTGTAGCATCTATTCAAGATGTGAAAAGATTAAATGATATGAATATATATGGCGTTATCATTGGGAAGGCACTTTACGAGAAAACGATTGATTTAGAAGAAGTGTTAGAGGTTACAAAGTTATGTTAGCGAAACGAATTATTCCATGTCTAGATGTAAAAGAAGGTCGAGTAGTAAAGGGAGTGAATTTTATAGGATTACAAGACGTCGGTGATCCTGTTGAAATAGCAGCTTTATATAATGATGCGGGGGCAGATGAAATCGTATTTTTAGATATTACTGCGACGCATGAAGGGCGAAAAACGATTATAGATGTTGTAGAAAAAACTGCTTCAAAAGTATTTATTCCTCTTACAGTTGGCGGGGGGATTGCAAATGTTCAAGATATGTATAATCTTCTAAGAGCTGGAGCGGATAAAGTTTCAATTAACTCAGCTGCAGTGCGAAATCCAAAGCTAATCCAGGCAGGTGCAGAACATTTTGGATCGCAATGTATTGTCGTAGCAATCGATGCTAGAAAAGTAGCCGAAGATAAATGGAATGTATACGTAAATGGCGGAAGAATTGATACGGGAATGGATGCAATAGAATGGGCGAAGCGTGTCGTTAAGCTCGGAGTAGGAGAAATTTTGCTGACGAGTATGGATGCAGATGGAACAAAAAATGGATATGATCTTCGTTTAACAGAGGCAATTTCAAACAGCGTTTCCGTCCCAGTAATCACATCAGGGGGATGTGGTCATGCGGATCACATTTTAGAAGTATTTCAAAAAACAACAGTTGATGCAGCATTAGCAGCATCAATCTTCCATTATGGTGAAGCAACTGTACAGGATGTAAAGAAAAAATTAAGAGAAGCAAACGTTGAGGTGCGGTTATGAAACCTAATTTTTCAAAAGGTTTAATACCGGTAGTTGTTATCGAGGAAGATACGAACGAAGTTTTAATGCTAGCTTATATGAATGAAGAAGCGTATGAAAAGACGCTGGAAACGAAAAGAACATGGTTTTATTCCCGCTCGAGACAATCGTTATGGAATAAAGGAGGAACATCAGGAAATGTCCAATATGTTCAATCCCTTTATTTAGATTGTGATCAAGATTCAATTGTTGTTGTTGTAAAGCAAGTAGGACCAGCTTGTCATACGGGAGAGAAAACGTGTTTTCACTACAAAATTATATAGGGGGATACATATGGAAGATATCTTTAAGTTATTATTTGAAACAATTGAAGAACGAAAGAAAAATCCACTTCCTGAATCATATACTAATTATTTATTTTCGAAAGGAGAAGATAAAATTTTAAAGAAAATTGGTGAGGAATGTGCCGAAGTAATCATTGCTTCTAAAAATAATGATAAAGAAGAACTAGTAAAAGAAATGGTTGATGTGTTTTATCACTGTTTTGTTCTATTAGCTGAAAAAAACATTTCATTAGAAGATGTCATGCAAGAAGTAACAGAAAGAAATGGAAAGCTTTCAAGAGTAGGGGACCGAAGAGAAATAGATACATTATAAGGGGGAATATGGATGAAAGTGGACTACCACCTTCATTTAGAAGAAGGGCCGTATTCAATAGGTTGGCTTGCTAAAATAAATGAAGCACTACAATATTATGAACCGCTTAAAGAAGAAAAGCATTCAATAGGCTGGCTTGTGAAAACACAAGAACGCCTGCAAAGACGTGTGAAGGAAGGTCCATTTACAACGAAATGGATTGATTTATATTTAGAAGAAGCTTTGCGAAAAGGTATAAAAGAAATTGGTATTGTCGATCACTTATACCGTTTTCATGAAGCGAAAGGATATTATGAAAAGTATGTAGATATTAGTGATTCTAAGCTTGGTCGTTTACAAAAAGAATGGTTAGATCAAGTAAGAGTAACGTCTATTTATGATTTTACAAAGGCGATTGAAGAGGCAAAAGAGCGATGGAGAAAACGAGGGATAACGCTCAAACTTGGAATTGAAGCAGATTATTTTATCGGTGGTGAACAAGAGTTAAAAGGCTTACTAGCATTAGCAGATTGGGATTACGTAATCGGCTCGGTCCATTTTATAGATGGATGGGGATTTGATAATCCAGATACGAAAGAGTATTTTGATACGCATGAGTTACATACTTTATATCATACGTTTTTCGCTACAGTTGAAAGTGCCGTTCGTTCCGAGCTTTTTGATATTATAGCTCACCTCGATAACATAAAAGTATTTAATTATCGATTGGATGAGAATGAACAGCTTTCTTATTATAAGGACATTGCTCGTGCGTTAGTGGAAACAAATACAGCAACAGAAATAAATGCGGGGTTGTACTATCGCTATCCTGTGCGCGAAATGTGTCCAAGTGCGCTTTATTTACAAGTATTAGCTAAGCATGGAGTTCCAATTACTCTATCCTCAGATGCCCATTATCCGAATGATTTAGGAAAGTATGTGGAAGAGAATATAAAGACATTACGCAATCATGATATTTCTCATATAGCTACATTCACGAAACGAGTAAGAACGATGAGAGTGCTTGAAGAAGAAGTAACAATTTCAAAATGAACCACGATTTTTTGATGAAAACCACCCTTTTTGTTCAAAATAAGAAGGAATGAAAAGGAGGGTGAAAAATGGCGAAACAACAAAATAAACAAAATGTTCAAGTGGCGGATCAAGCTTATACTTCTGAAACGAATAATACAGCTAACTCTGTTATTGAGGAACAAATTAGCGATACAGTTGCAGAAGGAACAATCGATGCGAAGCTTGGAAAAGAATCGCAAGAAAAAGCGTAAGAAGAGAGGAGAGAAAGATCTCCTCTTTTCTTATGGGAAAAAGTGTCGATTTTCAAAACTATAATCAAATTCCTTGGTTTTTATATGTGGATTTCTTACAATAAAATATAAGAGATATCTTATTTTATATAGAAGAGGTGTTAGTAGTGGCGAAAATATTAGTGGCAGGAAATATTCCAGAAATCGGATTAGAATTATTAAAAAATCATGATGTAGAAATGTATAATAAAGAAGAATTAATTAGTGTAGAAGAGTTAGCGGAACGTGTAAAAGATAAAGATGCACTTTTAAGCTTACTTTCTACGAAGGTAACGAAAGAGGTTATTGATGCAGCACCAAACTTGAAAATTATTGCAAACTATGGCGCGGGTTACGATAATATTGATTACACATATGCTGGAGAAAAGGGGATTGCTGTTACAAATACACCGAAAGTATCTACAGAGGCAACAGCGGAGTTAACATTTGCAATTCTTTTAGCTGCAGCAAGACGAATTCCTGAAGGGGATACATTATGTCGTACAACTGGATTTAATGGCTGGGCACCACTATTTTTCTTAGGCCGAGAAGTATATGGTAAAACAATTGGAATTATTGGTCTTGGAGAAATTGGGAAAGCAGTAGCAAAACGTGCGAAAGCATTTGGAATGAATGTTTTATATACGGGGCCAAATCGTAAGCCTGAAGCTGAGAATGAGCTAGAAGCGACATATGTAACGTTAGAAGAACTATTACAAACAGCAGATTTTATTACAATTAACTGTGCGTATAATCCAAAGCTGCATCATATGATTGATGAAGAACAATTTAAAATGATGAAGAAAACAGCGTATATCGTAAATGCTGCACGTGGTCCAATTATGAATGAATCTGCACTTGCGCATGCACTAGAAACAAATGAGATAGAAGGTGCAGCTCTCGATGTATTCGAATTTGAACCGAAAATTACAGAGAAATTAAAAGGATTGAAAAACGTAGTACTTACTCCTCATGTAGGAAATGCAACATTTGAAACGCGTGATGCGATGGCTGAAATGGCAGTTAGAAATATTTTAGCTGTATTAAAAGGGGAAGAACCTGTAACACCTGTAAATCAAAAAGTTTTAGTTGAAAAATAAAAAGAAACCTTCCGAATTCGGAAGGTTTTTCTTATTTTTCTTTATTTGCTTTTTTAGACGGTCTTTGTCTAATAAATTGAGATAGCATATACAAAATATAAAGTGGAATGGCAATGAATAAGAAAACAGAAAAATTACCAAAACCTGTTTGGTACATTGTGATAATGATTCCAACTAAAAATAGTGTAATAATTATGCTATATCGTGGAATTGGTACATCTTTTAAACTTGGGATACGAATGCGGCTCACCATTAAAAATGCGAACGTTACAAATACTGTAATAAGAACGATTTTTGGAATGGTATGTGAAAATAATGTTAAGAAGGCGACAAGCCCTCCTGCTGCAGTAATCGGAACTCCAGTGAAATATTTCATAGAAGTAGAAGATGGTGTTACATTAAATCGTGCTAAGCGATATGCTCCGAACAGAGGGAATAATCCCGCTATGTATAGTCCAATGATTCCGTAGTTGGAAAAAGACGTGTAATACATTAAAACAGCAGGTGCTGCACCAAATGTTACAACATCCGCGAGTGAATCAAGCTCTTTTCCCATTTGCGAATCAACGCGTAATAAACGAGCAACACGACCATCAAGACTATCTAACATCATCCCGATAAGTACTAAAATAGCAGCTGATTTATAATATCCTAAAGATGCATAGCCGATTGATAAAAATCCGCTATATAAATTTCCGAGCGTAAATAAGTTTGGAATAGCTGCTCTATACAAAATCTGATCCCTTGCTTTCTGTTATAAATTCTTAATTAGTGTATGAAAGTTTACTTATTTTATCATACCATAAATTTCTTCCCCGTACGAAAGAAATTCCCAATTTGTGAAAGATTTGAAGCGTAAGAAAAAAAGAAGCAACTTTTCATAAAGTTGCTTCTCACCTTATTCGAATTTTGTTGTCATCGTTCCAGTTTTATATCGATTGTTAGGATCAAATCGTAATAAATCTCCATAAATCAGTTTGTCGGAGAATTTTAATTCTGTTTTGGCTTTTTCGATATATGGCTGGCATAGTGCTATGTCAGCCTCTTCACCTGAGCTTCTTTTGTAGCATATATTTTTTGTATAAACATAATCTTCTGTTACAAAGCTACCGTCGCGCATTACCATAAGTGGATCCTTTTCTTTTATAAATAAGTCAGTTCCAAATTCAATTGATTGATTTGTTTTAATACCAAGTAAATGAAGTAGCGTTGGTTTAATATCAATTTGTCCTGATACTTTAGAAATGACTTTTCCTTCTTGACCAGGTACATGAATGATGAGAGGGACGCGTTGTAATTGCATAGAATCAAACGGTGTAATAGCGTCTTTCCCAAGGAATTGAGCCATAGCTGCATTATGGTTTTCAGAAATACCATAATGATCACCATAAATGACAATAATGGAATTATCGTATAGCCCTTCTTCTTTCAATTGATTAATGAATAATTTAAGAGCTTCATCCGTGTAGCGGACCGTTGGGAAATAGCGGTTTAGAACACCGCTTTCCGAATTAAACTCATCAACATATTTATCTTCTGGACTTAGAATAAATGGAAAATGATTTGTTAAAGTAATAAATTTTGTATAGAACGGTTGCGGTAAAGATTTTAACTTTGGAATAGATTGTTCAAAGAACTCTTTATCTTTTAATCCCCAACCGACAGACATTTGTTCAGTGCCTACGTAATCATTTAAATTAAAATAACGATCATATCCAAGTGCAGGATACATTACATCACGATTCCAAAATGTTTTATCGTTTGAATGGAAAACCGCAGAATAATAACCGTATTTTTTTAATTGCTCTGGTGTCGCGGTATATTCATTGTTAGCATGAGTAAAGAATACAGAGCCACGGTCTAATGGATAAAGGGAGTTTTCCACGATAAATTCAGCATCAGAAGTTTTACCTTGTCCCGTTTGATGATAGAAGTTATCGAAGTAAAAACTATCTTTTATAAACTGATTTAAAAATGGAGTAATCTCTTTCCCATTTATTTTTTTATTAATAACAAAACTTTGTGTAGATTCCATTGAAATTAAAATTACATTTTTACCTTTTGCAGCTCCGAATAAGTTTTTATCAACTTGCTTATCTTTTGCGTCTACGTAGTTTTTAATTTCTGAAAATCCATCTCCGCTTGCAAATACACGTTCAGCCGAAGATTTGGATTGAAGTGTAATATCAAATAGATGATATGTGTATAAACCTAAATTTTTCACGACAGTTTGACGATCAAATGAGCGTGAGAACATTTGTGGTTTATAAATAACTGAAACAACAATTTGCAGTGCTAATAGCGCTGTTACACCACTAAAGAAAGTTCGCTTCTCAGAACGAGAAAGTGGCGTTGTATCACAAAATGATGGGAATTTACGTGAAATAAACATTAAAATAATTGCATCTGCAAATAAAAGTAATGTTTTGTACGTAAAGAGCTCTTTAATGCTCGTTCCTAAGTCAGCCATATTATTTGTTTGGAATAAAACAGGGAATGTAACAAAATCGTTATAGAACCCGTAAAACATTGCATTTCCAAATAAAATAAATGACAGTATAAAACTAATACCAATAATAATTCGATTTCGGTACTTAGATGCAAGTAAAGCTAAACCGAAAAATAAAAGTAATGAAGCTAGTGGATTAATAAAAAGCATAAATTCTTCAAAGAAGTTATCAATTTTAATATCAAATGCTAGCTTGTACACAATATATGTTTTAATCCATAATAAAACGACTGCAACGAGTGCAAATCGTAATTTTGGAAACAGATGTTGTAGCATAATATACTCCTCTCCTGAAAGCATGACAGTTCTTGTGAAGTTAATTGAAGTTATCCTCACTTTATATATACGAACAGTCCTTTATTATTATGATTATTATACTATGAGTATCATTATACGAAAATAAAAGAGGATTGTGGGCTTTTTTTGCAACAATTGAGTAGAAAAAGGGAAGTGGGAGACAATAAAATGGAATTTCTATGTATGATTATTATCATTTGCTAAACATAGAAAGTATTGCGTAATGATGCGGAGGTTATAATGCGAAATTTATTATACGTTATAGTATGCAGTAGTTTTATGTTTTTTGCTTCACCGAATGTATCAGTAGCACAATATGATGCGCCGCTCATGGAAGATGCGCTTTATTCTGTTTTATTTCCAAAAATAAATAGAGCGATTGAAAAACAGTATGGGGGCTTGAAACCATATGAGTGTCCGAGAATTATTAGCTTAAAAAAAATGTATAGTGGTACATATTTATTTCAAGCAGTTATCGAAGTAACGAAATATGAACGAGTTGGTGGGAAAATTGCTCCGCCATTTGAAAAAGTAACAATTACGTTTAATAATGAGGAAGGCGAATGGGAAGTAACAAAGGTTGTAGTAAAACGTTTACCAAATGACACCAAATTAAACTGTAAAAAAACAATTTGAAAAATTGTTTGACAAATAAAATGTTCCTTTGGTATTGTTAATAGCAACATTAGATGTTTGAAAATTAAATAGACTTACCTCATCTACTCTCAAAGGTAGAGGCCGCGATAGGAAAGAGTAAGCTATGGGAGATTTAGTGGAATCTGTGATCATAGGTTGAAAGGGACTATTGCCGAAATATAAGAATGACCACGTTATTCATATATTGGGACTGCATTGAATAAATGTAGTACTGTCATAAGATTTATTTTATGGAGAGCTATTTGGAGATGTTGATGCGGTTTCTTATTTGAGAAGATAACAACTCGTTTATTTTTTCAATATATATTTTTCCTAATAAGAAACGCGTGTGAACATTGTTCCGCGCGTTTTTTGTCTATCTAAAAGCGTGCTGCAATGAATAGAAGATTGGGGTTATGAGTTTTAGAGGAAATAAGGGAGGAATTCAAATGTATTTACACGGCACAAGCCGAATCAATGGGCAAGGACACTTAGAAATTGGAGGGTGCGATACGACGCAGCTAGCAAAACAATACGGAACACCACTTTATGTATACGATGAAGAGTTTATTAGAGAGAAATGTCGTGCGTTTCATCGTGCTTTTAAAGGAAGTGGTTTCTCTTATCAAGTAGCATATGCAAGCAAGGCGTTCTTGTGCATGGAGATGTGCCGAGTAGCTCGTGAAGAGAATATGTCTTTAGATGTTGTTTCTGGAGGGGAATTATATACTGCGCTCCAAGCGGGTTTTCCGGCATCTCGTATTCATTTTCATGGAAATAATAAAACAGAAGAAGAAATTATTATGGCTCTTCAGGCAAATATCGGTTGTTTTGTAGTAGATAATTTCTTAGAATTAGAAATCTTACATGACTTAGCAATTCAACATGGGAAATTTGTGAACATATTAATCCGTGTAACGCCTGGAGTAGAGGCACATACACACGAATATATAACAACAGGGCAAGATGATTCGAAATTTGGATTTGGTGTTTCAAATGGTCAAGCGATGCAGGCAATTGAGCTTGCCTTGCAAAAATCAAATTATAATGTATTAGGAATTCACTCGCACATTGGATCACAAATATTTGAAACGGCTGGTTTTGTTCGAGCAATTGAAGTACTACGTCAATTTTTAGAAGAAGTGAGAGAGCGAACAAACTATGTAGTGAAAGTATTGAATGTGGGCGGAGGTTTCGGTATACGTTATACGGAGTCTGACACACCGTTAACACTTGAAACGTATGTGCACGCTGTAACAAGTACGGTAAGAGAGCAGTTTACATTATGTGAATATCCGCTTCCGGAAATATGGATTGAACCAGGCCGTAGTATCGTAGGTGATGCCGGAACAACAATTTATACAGTCGGAGCGGTGAAAGAGATTCCTGGTATTCGGAAATATGTTTCAGTCGATGGTGGGATGACGGATAATTTAAGACCGGCTCTATATGGAGCTCGTTATGAGGCGATGTTGGCGAATCGAGGGAATGATGAAAATGAGGAACTCGTTTCGATTGCTGGGAAATGCTGTGAAAGTGGAGATATGCTTATTTGGGATATTAATCTCCCGAAAGTTGCCTCTTCTGATTTACTAGCGATTTCTTGTACGGGTGCGTATGGTTACTCGATGGCTAATAATTATAATCGTATTCGTAGACCAGCTGTAGTCTTTGCAAAAGGCGGGACGTCACAAATTGTTGTAGAACGTGAAACATATGAAAATATTATTGGGAACGATTGCATACGTATTAAAGAGCTTGTTTAAATGTGAAAAAGGAGTTGTTCAGGGTGGGCAATTCCTTTTTTAAAAAATAAAATAATTAAAATATATCGGAAAACTAGGATTGAAAAAAATCAGAATTGTGATAAAATACAAATACAAAGCTTATCAAGAGAAGCGGAGGGAACTGGCCCTACGAAGCTCGGCAACCTGCTTATAGAAAGCAAGGTGCTAAATCCAGCAAAATGGAATCCATTTTGAAAGATAAGGTAAAATATATTACCGAACAGTCTTTTCGAAATGGGAAAGATTTTTTTTATGAATAAAAAGGGGGCTGTTTGCGTGGGAGTACGGGAACATTTTGATGAAGTGTCCGAAAAAATTCAAACGATGCTTGCGGATATGAAATATGGTTCAATCACAATTGTTGTGCAAGATGGAAAAGTGATTCAATTGGAAAAAAGTGAAAAGGTCCGATTAAAGTAAAAAGCGCTGACTAGAAAAACTAGAGGCGGTTTTAATCTATTTTATTAGATTAAAACCGTCTTTTTGCTGTTACAGGGGGAAAAAACATGTTGACGTACGAAACGTGGGAAGAAAATAGTGTTTCATTTTCTGAAGAAGATGAAACGAAGGGTGCGTTATCGGTATTAAGCTGGGCTTATAGAGAGTATAAAGATGAAATTGTATATGCATGTAGCTTTGGGGTGGAGGGAATGGTTTTATTGCATCTTATAAACCAAGTAAATCCATCTGCTAAAGTTGTATTTTTAGATACAAATGTTCATTTTCAAGAAACGTACGAATTAATTAAAAAGGTACGCGAGAGATTTCCTTCATTAAATATTATAGAAAAACAGCCTGAGTTTACACTTGAAGAACAGGCGAAGCTTCATGGAGAGAAATTATGGGAAAGTAATCCGAATCTTTGTTGTAATATTAGAAAAATTTTGCCGTTAGAAAAATCATTAGCAGCCGAAAAAGCGTGGATATCAGGCTTGAGAAGAGAACAATCAGAAACGCGTAAGCATACACGGTTTATAAATCAAGATCGTCGTTTTCAATCTATTAAAGTTTGTCCGCTCATTCATTGGACTTGGAAAGAAGTTTGGCGATATGTATACAAACATAGTTTGCCATATAATCCGCTACATGATGTTGGCTATCCGAGTATTGGGTGTGAGAAATGTACATTGCCTGTAGGAGATGGTGGCGACTCAAGAGATGGAAGATGGGCTGGGAAAATGAAGACAGAATGCGGACTTCATTTTCAATAAGATAGATTTTGAAATAAAGCTAAGAGGGGATATAAAAAGATGAGTACAACAAATGAAGTAGTAAACCGTATTGATGAAACATATGACATTTCGAACATTGTAAAAGAAATCGAGCTAGACAAAATTGCACTTAGTGATTTAGAACTTCTGGCGACAGGAGGATATAGCCCTCTTACGGGATTTTTAGGGAAGAGAGATTATGACTCAGTTGTAGAAACGCTTCGTTTAGTAAATGGTAGTGTTTGGAGTATACCGATTGCATTACCAGTAACGGAAGAAGAAGCAGAAAGATTGAAAGTTGGAGAAGAAGTAAAGCTTGTTAAAGGTGGAACTGTATATGGTGTTATTCAAATAGAAGATATTTTTGTACCTGATAAAGAAAAAGAGGCGTTACTCGTATATAAAACGAAGGATGAGGCTCATCCAGGGGTGAAAAAATTGTATGATCGGTCGAACGTTTACGTTGGAGGCGCTATTATTTTAATACAACGCTCTGAAAATGATCAGTTTGCTTCTTATCATTTAGATCCAATCGAAACAAGAGCGGAATTTAAAAAGCGCGGATGGAAAACGGTAGTTGGGTTCCAAACACGCAATCCTGTACATCGTGCGCATGAATATATTCAAAAATCTGCACTTGAAATTGTCGATGGTCTCTTTTTAAACCCGCTCGTTGGTGAAACGAAATCAGATGATATTCCTGCTGATGTGAGGATGGAAAGTTATGAAGTATTACTACAGAATTATTATCCAAAAGATCGTGTTTTCTTAGGGGTATTTCCTGCAGCGATGCGATATGCAGGTCCACGTGAAGCGGTATTTCATGCATTAGTAAGAAAGAATTTTGGCTGTACTCACTTTATTGTCGGGCGTGATCATGCAGGAGTAGGAGATTATTACGGAACGTATGAAGCGCAGGACATCTTTAAGAATTTTACAGTAGAAGAGTTAGGGATTACGCCGTTATTTTTTGAACATAGTTTTTATTGCATCAAATGTGAAGCGATGGCTTCAACGAAAACATGTCCGCACGGAAAAGAAGACCACGTCATTTTATCAGGTACGAAAGTAAGAGAAATGTTAAGAAATGGTGAGATTCCGCCAAGTACATTTAGTCGTAAAGAAGTAGTGGAAGTACTAATTAAAGGTTTGAAAAAAGAAGTAGTAACAGAATAGGGAGAGAACGAGATGGATACGAATATTACTTGGCATACAGCTTCGGTTTCAAAAGATGAGAGAAGAGTGAAGAATGGGCATCACAGTTTTGTAGTTTGGTTTACTGGTTTATCAGCTTCGGGTAAATCTACAGTAGCCAATGCGGTTGCTCGTAAACTATTTGAAAAGAATATTGGAAATTATGTGTTAGATGGGGATAATATTCGCCACGGTTTAAATAAAGACTTAGGTTTTTCTGAAAGTGATCGTATGGAAAATATAAGACGTATTGGCGAAGTGGCGAAGCTATTTGTAGATCAAGGTACTGTTGTCCTTACAGCTTTCATTTCACCATTTCGAGTAGATCGAAAACAAGTTAGAGATCTATTAGCGGCAGATGAGTTTATTGAAGTCTTTGTCAAGTGTCCGATTGAAGAATGTGAGAAGCGTGATCCGAAAGGGCTTTATAAAAAAGCGAGACAAGGTGATATTAAACAGTTTACTGGTATTGATTCACCGTATGAGGAACCGGAACAAGCAGAATTAATTGTAGAAACGCACAAGTATTCTATTGAAGAATGTGCAGAACAAGTTGTGAAGTACTTACAAGAGCGTAGCTTTATATAGGGGGATTTAAAATGAGTTATGAAAAAGTATGGGCTAATAATGAAAAAATAAATCAGACTGAGAAAAACAAATTGAAAAAAGATGGTTTGGAAATCTTTAATGATATTCCTTACTATGCGGAAAATGGATTTGAATCAATTCCGAAAGAAGAGTGGGACTCCTTTAAATGGGCCGGATTGTATTTGCAACGACCGAAAGAAGCTGGCTATTTTATGATGCGTGTTAATATTCCTTCTGGGATTATTACAAATGCACAGGCAGAAGCACTTGCTTCAATCGCTGAAGACTATGGACGTGATGTGTTAGATATTACGACGAGACAGGCGATTCAGTTTCATTGGCTAGAAATTCAGCAAATTCCGGATATTTTTAAAAGATTAGCGAGAGTAGGGTTATCTTCAGCGGGGGCGTGCGGTGATATTACACGTAATATTACAGGGAATCCACTTGCTGGAATTGATGCGAACGAACTATTTGATACAACGTTGATTGTTAAAGAGATATATGAATACTTCCAACATAATGAAGAGTTTTCTAATCTACCTCGTAAATTTAAAATGTCTATTAGTTCTAACATTTATAATTCAGCAAATGCTGAAATTAACTGTGTGGCATTTACACCCGCTACGAAAGAAATAGATGGTGAGAAAAAAGTTGGTTTTCATATAAAAGTAGGCGGAGGATTATCTGCGCGCCCTTACTTAGCGGAAGAATTAGATGTATTCGTTTTACCAGAAGAAGTGAAGGCAGTATCGATTGCAATTGCTACTATATTCCGTGATTTTGGATATCGTGAAAAACGCCACTTAGCACGTTTGAAATTTCTTGTTGCTGACTGGGGAGCTGAGAAATTTAAAGAGAAACTAGTAGAATACACAGGACCCTTGCAAAGTAAAGGAGAAAGTGCGCTCAAAGGATGGAATGCCGGATATTTTTATGGCGTACAAGATCAAAAACAAGAAGGATTAAAATATGTCGGTTTTAATGTGCCGGTAGGGCGTTTACATGCAGAAGAGATGTTTGAGATTGCAAGAATTGCAAAGCAATATGGAAATGGACAAATTCGTACTTGTAACTCACAAAACTTCATTATTCCGAATGTTCTGCCAGAAAATGTTGAAGGATTATTAAGTGAACCGTTGTTTGAAGCAATTTCTGCAAACCCGAAATCGTTTATCGGTCATGCGGTTTCATGCACTGGTATTGAGTATTGCAATCTTGCATTAGTAGAAACGAAAGAAAGATTACGCAAAATCGCAGAATACTTAGATACACAAATTGCACTTGATGTTCCAGTTCGAATTCATATGGTAGGATGCCCGAACTCCTGTGGTCAACGTCAAATTGCTGATATTGGTTTGCAAGGAGTAAAACTGAAAACAAAGGAAAAGGGAATCGTTGAGGCATTTGAAATATATGTGGGCGGAACGCTATTAGATGGCGGAGCATATAACGAAAAATTAAAAGGGAAAATAGATGGTGAAGATTTACCGGATGTTCTCGTGTCCTTTTTACGTTATTTCCAAAAGAATAAATTACTAGCCGAAACGTTTTATGATTTCGTAGGACGTGTTGGAGTGGAAGAATTACAAATTGTACTAAATCGCGTATTAGAAGAAGTAATAGCGTCTTAGGAGGGACAATATGGATTTATATCGATTTGAAGCTGTATTAGTGAATAGTGTTGTTCCAATAGTCGTTGTTGCTCAAAGTGAAGAGCAAGCGTTTAAGCTTGCGGAAATAGAGCTGGAAAAGTATTTTTTACCGCTACCAGAAGTGAAAGAAATCTCCTTATATGAAAAAAAGAAGATTCAAAAAGGAGCGGCGTTTGTTATTCATGAGTAGGGAACATTGTAATACGAAATAGTAGTAACTTCCATTCGTATATAAGGATGGAAGTTTCACTTTAATAATAGAAATGAGGAGAGATGATGGGCAAGGTTTATATTGTCGGGGCGGGTCCTGGTGATCCGGATTTAATTACTGTTAAAGGGTTGAGATGCATCGAGAAGGCTGATGTTATATTGTACGACCGTCTTGTAAATAAAGAATTGCTTTCTTATGCAAAGCCTGAAGCGGATTTAATTTATTGCGGGAAACTCCCAAATTATCACACGATGAAGCAAGAAACGATTAACACATTTCTTGTTAAATATGCGAAAAAAGGAAAAGTTGTAACGAGACTAAAGGGCGGGGATCCATTTGTATTTGGAAGAGGTGGAGAAGAAGCTGAAGCGTTAGCCAAGCAAGGTATCTCATTTGAAATTATTCCTGGCATTTCAGCAGGCATAGCTGCTCCTGCTTATGCTGGCATTCCAGTGACGCATCGCGATGCAAGTGCAAGTTTTGCCGTTGTGACGGGGCATAGAAAAGAAGGTGCTGAGGAAGAAATGAAATGGGAGAACTTAGCGAAAGGTGTAGATACATTAGCTGTCTATATGGGGGTTAGTAATTTACCCTACATATGTGAACAACTTATAAAGTACGGAAAAGAAAAGAGTACACCTGCTGCTATTATTGAGTGGGGGACGACATCTATGCAACGTACGGTTACAGGGACGTTAGGAACGATAGTAGAAGTTGCTAAAAAAGAACAAATTCAAAATCCAAGTATGATTGTTATTGGAGAAGTTGTCCGTTTTAGAGAAAAGATACATTGGTTTGAGAAGCAAACGGAAAATGCATATCAAGTAAGCGGAGTGTTGTGATATGAAAGCCGTCTTATATATATGTCACGGAAGCCGTTTGAAAGCGGCAAAAGAAGAGGCAATTCAATTTATTACGTCATGTATGAGCCGTGTAGAGGCAAATATTCAAGAAGTTTGTTTTTTAGAGCTAGCGAGTCCATCTATTGATGAAGGATTTCGTACATGTGTGAAGCGTGGTGCTACAGAGATTGTCGCGATCCCTGTTTTTTTATTAGCGGCAGGACATGTGAAGGAAGATATTCCGCTTGAATTACGAAAGTTAAACGAGCAATATCCGAATATCAAAATAGTGTATGGTAATCCATTTGGTGTATCAGAAGTGCTTGTAAAGGCGGTGTATAACGGAATGGGTATTAAAGAAGAAGTAACACTTTTGCTCGTTGCACGAGGAAGTAGTGATCCTCAAACTTTACAAGATATAAAGTGGATTTCTTCTTTATTTCAAAAAGAAAAGAACATTATAAAGGTGGAAGTTTGTTATTTAGCAGCCGCGGAGCCAAAGTTTGATGAGAAGTTGAAAGAAATTGTAGAACAAAAAGAACGGAACATTGTTGTGTTACCTTACTTATTATTTACAGGCTTGCTCATGAAACATATTGAGAAAGAGGTGCGTCAATATGAGTCGGAAGAGATAAAAACAAGTCCATATTTAGGGAAGAATGTAGCGTTTCGAGATATGTTAATTCAGAAAACAGAGGAAATATTGAAGGGAGATCAATATGTATCCACTTACAGTGCGAGTTGATAAGAAACGTGTTGTTGTCATTGGCGGGGGAAAAGTAGCAGGATTTAAAATTATTCCTTTACTAAAACAAGGTGCGGATATCGTTGTGGTAAGTACAGAATTAGATACGAATTTAGTAAAATTTGTAGAAGAAAAGCAAATTCGTTGGTATCAAAGGGAATATGAAAAAAGTGATATTAAAGATGCTTTTTTAGTAGTCGCGGCGACTAGCGATTCGGTACTAAATGAACAAATTGCTAAAGATGCTGCAGTGAATCAATTGGTAAATGTTATTACAAATCCGGAAAGTGGAAATGTTCATTTTCCAGCAGCGTTTCATCGTGGGCTACTTAATGTAGCTGTTTCTACAGGCGGAGCCAGCCCGAAACTTGCGAAAAAAATTCGTGACGATATCGCAAATAAATATGATGAGACGTATGAAACGTATCTTGATTTTTTATATGAAGTAAGAATAAGAGTGAAAGAATTACAAGTAGAGAAGCGACAGAGAAATATATTATTACAAGAAGTATTAAAGGCGGTATATGTTCAAAATGAACAAAAAAGAGAATTGTTTTTACAAGAATTAGAGAGAAAAGTTCATATAGGATAATGAGTAAATTGTACTTTACAACTATAAGAATATAATTTATAATCACAAGTAACTTCAAAAGATGAAATCGATGAGCAAGAAGAGTACGTATATTTGATGCGTTCAGAGAGCTGGGGTAAGGTGTGAGCCCGGTACGATAAAATATACAGAATGGGCTTGCGAGAGGTATGCTGAACATTGCAGTAGGCAACCCGGGTTCCGCCGTTAAAAGGATAGAGTATCGGAATTTTCCTGTACTTGAACAAGTGGGATTTATCAATCCAATTGAGGTGGTACCACGGTATTTACATTACATATATCGTCCTCTACATGCATATTTGCGTGTAGGGGACTTTTTTATTTTCTAAAGGAGGTGTGCGAGTATGAAATGAAAGTGTATAATTAATAAAAGTTTAAATATTCAGAAAAGGAGAATTTATGATGAAAGAAACACAGCAATGGACGTCGAAAATAGGCTTTGTACTCGCAGCAGCCGGAGCCGCAGTAGGTCTTGGGGCAATATGGAAATTCCCGTATGTTGCAGGTAATGGCGGGGGAGGCGCATTCTTCCTTGTATTTTTACTATTAACTTTATTTATAGGTATGCCACTTCTTCTAGCCGAGTTTGTTATCGGGCGTAGTACCCAAAAAGAGGCGGTTACAGCTTATAAACAATTAGTACCAAATAGCAAGTTATATCCTTGGATTGGTCGTATGGGAGTTGTTACTTGTTTTAGCGTACTATCTTTCTATAGTGTTGTAGGTGGATGGATTTTACTTTATTTATACTATAGTGTCACAGGTAGCTTCTGGAACGGAGTAGTAGATTATGGGCAATTGTTTGGTGAAACAATTTCAAATCCAGTAAGTGCTATTGGAGCGCAATTCATCTTTATGCTTTGTACCATTTTTGTTGTTAGTAAAGGTGTGGAAAAAGGCATAGAAAAAGCAAGTAAGTACATGATGCCGCTATTATTTATTTTATTTATTGCTATCATTGTTCGTGCGTTAACACTCGATGGTGCTTTTGCTGGGGTAGAATTCTTCTTAAAACCAGATTTTTCAAAGCTTACAGCAGATACGATTTTATATGCGATGGGACAATCTTTCTTCTCACTAACGGTAGGTGCCTCCGTAATGGTAACGTATAGCTCGTATTTAAAGAAAGAAGAGCACTTAGCTAAGTCAGCAACATCTATTGTAAGTTTAACTATTTTTATTACAGTACTTGCAGGGTTAGCAATTTTCCCAGCGATTTTCGCATTAGGGGTTAAGCCGACCGAGGGACCAGGGCTGCTATTTATCGTCCTTCCTGCTGTATTTGCAAAAATACCATTTGGACAATTTTTCTTTATTATGTTTTTAGTGTTATTCTTCTTTGCGACTTTAACATCTGCGATTTCAATGCTTGAAATTGTAGTAGCATCTGTTGCGAAAGATAATGAGAAGAAGCGTCCGTCAGCATCGTTATTAATTGGTATTCTTATTTTTGCAGTTGGAATTCCATCGGCATTATCGTTTGGAGTTATGAGTGATGTGAAAATATTTGGGAAGACATTCTTTGATTTCGTTGATTTTTCGGTAAGTAATGTGCTGCTGCCGTTAGGGGTACTAGCCATTTCGCTATTCGTACCAAATAAAATGAGTAAAGAGTTATTAATGAAAGAATTAGAAGTTACGGAAACGAAAGGGAAAACATTGTTTAATATTTGGTTTTTCTTATTACGTTATATAATTCCAGTAACTGTAATTATCGTATTTTTAAATGCGATAGGCGTATTTAAAATGTTTGCATAATAAAAAGACGGGGAAATCTCCGTCTTTTTATTATGCTGTAGGTGTATTTAATAAACGATTATATGCTTTATAAGCTGTGATAACCGCGATAAATGATCCAATTAAAAATAATACTGAGCCGCCGAATGTAAATAGTCGGCCGATGTATGTTTCTCTAGCTTCTTCTATTTCTTCTTGTAATTGTGTATTCATATTTATCCCCCCGCAAAATATAGGCATTTAGTTGTAGTCTATGTGAAATGCCTATAAAGTGTGAAGTGGTAGTAAAAAAACTCGGTATGCACCGAGTTTTTTATAATCCAATATAAGGAGATGGATCAACTGCATTTGTTTTACCGACATTCCATTCTCCAAGGTGAAGTTCGAAGTGTAAATGCTGTCCGTATGATTGACCGGTATTCCCCATAAATCCAAGTTGATCGCCTTGTTTTACAGTTTGTCCATTCGATACGGAACGGCTACTCATATGTGCATATACTGTCGTATATGTTTTTCCGTTTATACGGTGAGATAAGTACACAACGTTTCCGTAACTAGATGATAATTCTGAACGGATAACGACACCATCTGCAGCGGCAATAATTGGAACCGTTCCCGAAGCAGCGATGTCAATTCCTTTATGGTTATCTAAAGAACGTGCGCCAAATCCAGAAGTTTTCGATCCAGCCGCTGGTTTAATAAATCCACCGACATTTGTATCGTGTGGTGTTGGGGCAGCTTGAGCAGATGTAGTAGCTTGTTTCTGAGCTTCTTCAGCCTTACGTGCCTCTTCAGCCTTACGAGCTTCTTCTGCACGTTTTTCTTCTTCAATTGCTTTTTGAACAGCTTGACGCTGGTTTTCTAAAATACCTTTTGACTCTTCTAACCCTTCAATCTCGGAATCTACTTTTGCTACTTTCGTATGTAGATCGTTAATAAGAGTTTGTTGCTGTTGTTGGTTATTTTGTAACTCTTGTTGTTTATGCTCTAATTTTTGTTCAGCTTCTTTCAGTTGTTGCTCTTTTTTCTCAACAGCCTCTTTTTCTGTTGTCACAGCATTTTGATCAGTTGTTTGTTTTTTCACAATATCTGTATCGTTGTTTAAAATTAAACTTACGGAGTACATATTATCAATTAAATCAGCAATATTTGCAGAACTTGTTAATACTTCTGTAATGATATTTGTGCGAGGTTTTTCTTGCATAGATTGTAGTCGTTGTTTAATAACTTCCTGACGTGTATCTATGTTCGTTTGTAATTGCTCTATATGTTTCTTTTTTTCAATAATAACTTGCTGTGTTTTGCTAATTTCTTTTTTTGTATCGTTTAAATCAGCTTCGTTTTTATTAATAGAAGTAGTTAATTCATCGATTTTCTTTTGTAATTCCTGGATTTCTTTTTCTATTTGTTCTTTCTCAGCTGATTTATTTTGTAAGTCATTTTGTTTGCCTTCTAATTCAGATTGAATATTAGATAATTTATTTTCATTCGTTTCAGCGTATACGGGTGAAAGTAACGGGGAAACGAAAATCGTTCCAGCTGCTAAAACACTAAATGCTGCAAATTTCTTTTTCATTGTTGTCTTGCTCCTTTCCCTATGAATGTATATATCATAAGAAGAAGAAGGGTGTCTATCGCTGTAATCATAATGTAAAGAAAATTTTATAAAATTGCTAAGTTTTGTCGGAATTTAGTATTGTTTGTCGTTGTGCTTTAATATTTTTATGAATGCAAAAGATGAGGTGCGCTCTATTTTTAGTGGGAAATAAAGGATATAATATTGGCTTTTTACATAGTGAAATATTATTTTAAAAGTCCATAAAACACTGGTGAGGAATCGTTCTCATGTGAGGTTTTCTGACATGGGTTTTGTTTTTGTCAAGAAAATTATTTGTATTCGTGCAAAGTTATTTTGTTGTCAGATTTTAATTTTTGATTTATGATTTTTAACAGGGACAAAATGTAGTGAATTGTCGAATAATATGTAATACTCTTAATTTCTTAGTTTCATAGAACGAGAGAAGGGTAGAGTGAATGCATCAAAGAGGGGGTTGCGGCAAATATGAAAAGAATAGGACTTGCATGGCAAATTTTAATAGGACTTGTGCTTGGTATTACAGTTGGGGCGATTTTCTTTGGTAATCCGGCAGTGGTAAATTATTTACAACCAATTGGTGATATTTTCATCCGATTAATTAAAATGATCGTTGTACCGATTGTTGTAGCAAGTATTGTTGTTGGGGTTGCTGGTGTTGGCGATGTTAAGAAGTTAGGCCGACTAGGCGGAAAAACAATTATTTACTTTGAAATTATTACAACACTTGCAATTGTTGTTGGTCTATTAATAGCAAACATTTTCCAACCTGGAAAAGGCGTTGATATGGATAAATTGACGAAAACAGATATTTCCAAATATACACATACGACAGAGCAAGTACAAAGTCATTCATTTGCGGATACATTTGTAAATATTGTTCCAACGAACATTATGAAATCATTGGCTGAAGGTGATATGCTTGCTATTATCTTCTTCTCTGTATTATTTGGTTTAGGTGTAGCGGCGATTGGTGAGCGTGGTAAACCGGTTCTGCAATTTTTCCAAGGTGTAGCAGACGCAATGTTTTACGTAACGAACCAAGTTATGAAGTTTGCACCATTTGGTGTATTCGCATTAATTGGTGTTACAGTTTCTACATTCGGTTTATCTTCATTAATTCCATTAGGGAAATTACTAATTGTAGTATACGGAGCAATGATCTTCTTCGTTGTAGTTGTATTAGGGCTTACCGCGAAAATATTCGGTATTAATATTTTCCAATTCTTCAAAATTTTAAAAGATGAGCTTATTCTTGCGTATTCTACTGCGAGCTCAGAAACGGTTTTACCGAAAATTATGGAGAAAATGGAGAAATTCGGTTGTCCGAAAGCAATTACATCTTTCGTTATTCCGACAGGTTATTCATTTAACTTAGATGGATCAACTTTATATCAAGCAATTGCGGCACTTTTCTTAGCGCAAATGTACGGTATTGATTTATCCATTACACAACAAATTACATTATTACTTGTACTAATGGTGACATCAAAAGGTATCGCGGGTGTACCAGGCGTATCATTCGTTGTATTATTAGCGACACTTGGTACAGTAGGTATTCCAGCTGAAGGATTAGCATTTATTGCAGGTATTGACCGTATTCTAGATATGGCTCGTACAGCAGTTAACGTTGTAGGTAACTCTTTAGCAGCTGTAGTTATGTCTAAGTGGGAAGGTCAATATGACGCTGAAAAAGGACAAGCTTATTTAAAAGAGATTTCTGAAAAGGGTCAAGCGGCTTAATTATGATTTATAAAGCTCTCACATAATATGTGAGAGCTTTTTTGTATGTAGAAGAGGAGAGGGAGTTATGAAACGTAAGTACGGTGATGGTTCTACGTGGAAGCGATTAATAGAGAAGACATACACAGTAAAACAAGTTGAAGAAGGTATGTTAGGAGTACTGAATATAAAAAAGGTGAGAGAGCCTAGTTATAAAGAATACAAAGGTAAAGAACTTTGCATTGCAGGTGATGAGTATACATGGATGCAATATTTTATAAACGGGAAAAACTTTGCAATTACAGCTATGTTAGACGATCAAAAAAAATTAGTGCAATATTATATCGACGTGACGAAAGAATATAAAATAGACGAGCGTGGTTTACCTTATTTTGATGATTTATATTTAGATGTAGTATTGTTACCGAACGGTGAGATTTATGTATTGGATGAAGACGAGTTAGAGGATGCCTATAGTATGGGGGATATTACTAAAGAAGAATATGAATTAGCTTGGCATATAACAAAATGGATTGTAGCAGTGATAAAAAAGGGAGAATTTTATTGGATTTCAATAATGGATAAAGAGATTGAAAAGTTGAAATGATTGATGTATTCACGTTTTTGTATAATTACCAAAAAAATCTATACAAAAAATAATTGACTTTTGTTTTGTAAGCGAGTAAAGTTAGGAAAGAAATTATTATTAAAAAATAAATATGAAACCTTCTTATAAAGAGAGGCGGAGGGACTGGCCCTACGATGCCTCGGCAGCGGACTCGAGTTTAGAGTGCTGTGCCAAATCCAGCAAGCATGTGCTTGAAAAATGAGAAGAGTGTTTCTTATAGATGTATAAGACCTCTTCTCGTTGGAAGAGGTCTTTTGTTGTTCATTAAAAAAGGTTGAAAACTAGGGAGAGATGATACTTTGAAAGAAACGAGAGGAAATGGTTTAGCATTATTACCACTTGGAATATTTTTGGCGCTATTTATTGGTTCTGGAATTATTACAGGTGATTTCTATAAATTGCCGATACTTGTAGCGATTTCAATTGCTGTAGGAATTGCTTTAGCGATGAATCGTAAAGAAAGCTTTAATGTGAAAGTGGAACGATTTGCAAAAGGTGCAGGAAATCCGGATATTATGATTATGGTATTAATCTTTGTACTTGCAGGGGCGTTTTCTGCAACAGCAAAAGGAATGGGTGGAGTTGATTCTACAGTTAACTTAGCGTTATCTATTTTACCGCAAGGGTTTATCGTTGCTGGAATTTTTGTTATAGGGGCATTTATTTCATTAGCGATGGGAACTTCAATGGGAACAATTGCCGCATTAGCGCCAATCGCTGTAGGTATTAGTGGGCAAACTGATATCTCAATTGCACTAACGATGGCGACTGTTGTTGGTGGTGCGATGTTTGGTGATAATTTATCATTTATTTCTGATACAACAATTGCAGCTGTAAGGTCGCAAGGAACAGAAATGAAAGATAAGTTTAAAACGAACTTTTTAATTGTATTGCCAGCTGCAATCATTACAATTGTACTATTAGTAATGATTACTTTAGGAAGTGATACAGAAATTAAAGCTCATACATTTGATTGGGTGAAGATTTTACCATATGCAGGTGTACTTGTTACAGCATTACTTGGTTGGAATGTACTTATCGTGTTAACAGGCGGAACTGTACTATCTGGTGTTATCGGTCTCATAGATGGAAGTTATACGTTAGAGAGTTTCTTTAAAAGTGTAACGACTGGAATGGGCAGTATGATGGAATTAGTATTACTTGCAATTTTAATCGGTGGTATGGTTGAGCTTATCCAGTATAATGGTGGTATTCAATATTTAATGAATCTTTTAACACGTAATATTCGTTCGAAAAAAGGAGCAGAGTTTGGAATTGCTGGTTTAGTGAGTATGACGAATATGTGTACAGCAAATAATACAATCTCTATTATTTTTACAGGTCCGCTTGCGAAGAATATTGCGGATCAATATGAAATTGATCCACGTAAATCAGCGAGTGTATTAGATCTTTTCTCCTGCTGTGTACAAGGGTTAATTCCGTACGGTGCTCAAATGTTAACAGCGGCAGGATTTGCTGCATTATCTCCAATTGAATTGTTACCTTATGCATTTTATCCAATATTAGTTGGAGTATGTGGCATCATTTCGATTTTAATTGGTTTCCCGCGTTTTTCGAAGGGTACGGAGAAAAAAGAGTATCATAAAACAGCGTAATCAACTATGAATTTTATTAGTAGCAACTGAAGCCGTTCAGAGAGCATTCTCTGAACGGCTTTTTATGTGTAATAAAGTGAAGTTTTAATTGGTGGGGATTCAGCACCTATACCTACTGATTATTAGTCCTCATCAATCGGGCATTAACGGGATAAATGTGTTTATCAACTTGTCTTATGTTGTTGAGAGGAATATCTATTTTACAAAAGGCTGAATTCAACTCGGTCTTAAGTCTGAGTCGAAAACAGTTCTTAAGCTCGTTATGGAAAAATGAAAAAATAGTTAAGATAAGAGTATCAAATCGAAGGGAGGCAAGCACAAGATGAAACAATTTCTAGCGTTTATCGCGGCCGGCATTTTGGCTTTAATTGCTCTTGGTAGTCTTGCTGGTATTGTAGGATTCGCAATCGGAGCAGGAGTTGTGTACTGGAGCTATAAATCATTTGTGCGAGCACAATCATTTTTTGGAAAGTTAGCTTGGGGTATTGTTGGTTTAATCGGCTTGTCCATCGCCCTTTCTCATTCCCCAGCATTAATCGGTATCGCGGCATTAGTAGTTTTATACTATGGATACCGTGAGTGGAAAAAAGAAAAAAATGTAGTTGTTGATTCTGCTCCAGAAAGTTCTAAACCATATAGCAACTTTGAAGATGAGTGGAACAAGTTAATGAAAAACTAATACAAAATAAATCAAATTATAAAGTAGAAGAGAGGAAGATTATAATGAAACAATCTTTATTCGGACGTGTACGCGATGCAATTTTAGCTGATTTTCATAATGTGCTAGATGAGAAAGAAAGAAAAAATCCAATTGCTATGTTAAACCAATATTTACGCGATAGTGAGCGTGAAATAACGAAAATTGAGAAGTTAATTCAGCGTCATAAAACATTAAAATCTAACTTTGCTCGTGAGCTTGAGCAAGCACGTTATTTCGTTAATAAAAGATCAAAGCAAGCTATCATCGCACAAGAAGCAGGAGAATTACAATTACATGAACGTGCATTAGAGGAAGTAGCGTATTATGAAGGGCAAGTAACTCGCTTAGAAGAAATGTATGCAGGTGTTGTAGAACAAATTGATGAATTAGAACGCCGTCTTGCTGACATGAAAAATAAATTAAAAGAAATGAACGCAAAACGTATGGAACTCATGGCACGTGAAAATATGGCACATGCAAACCGTCGTATGAATACTGCTATGCATAAAATGGATGAAAATAATCCGTTCTTACGATTCGAAGAAATTGAAGATCACATTCGTGACTTAGAGCTTCGTATAAATGAAGAGCATGAGCGCGACACATTTGATATGAAAATTGCAAAACTTGAGCGTGAAATGAAAGAAAAAAGTGAAGTATCGTTAACGAAAGAAGTAACAAAATAATTGTAGTATATAATAAAACAGGCTTATGATATAGTGATAGAAGAAAAGGTGTTGGAAAGCAATGCCTTTTCTTCTATGTATATGTGACAAAGAGGGGGGGAGCTGAAATGAAGAAGCATTTTTCAAAAACACAATTAATGGGGATGCTCCTCATCATATTTGGATTCGGTCTTTTTCTTGATATGATACTTGGACATTTTGAACCAGGTGGTCTAATTTTTGCATTTATTATGATTATTTTTGGGAGATATTATCGAAAGAAGAACCGTTATGTAAGAGGAAATGTATTTTTATTTGTTGGTGGCATTGTATTTCTATTCTTCTTATTTTCATCAGCAGCATTCGTACTTGTTGTATTTGCTTGTTTAGCTTTAATTGGTTATCAACTGATTCAACAAGGACATCGGCAAAAAGCAATGAAAGTTAAAATTAAAGAAAAGGGATATATAGATGAAGAAAAACAAATATATCGCACAGAACCGTATATAAAAAATATGTTTGTAGGTAATGTACGAATAATGGATCATATTTATGAACTTGAGGATATTAACGTTCAATATGGTGCTTGTGATGTCGAGATTGATTTAACAACTGCTATGATTCCAGAGGGAGAAACGGTAATTGTTATTCGGGGAGTCATTGGTAACATTCGTTTATATGTGCCGTATGATATTGAACTGTCTTTAAATCATTCTGTTATTGTTGGGCGAGTGCTCCTGCCAGGACACGAAGAAACAGGATTTAACCGTACTGTTACGTTTAGAACAGAACAGTATAAAGAAGCTCCTCGCCGTATAAAAATTATTTCTTCGCTTGTCGTAGGCGATACGGAAGTGAGGAAAGTATAATGAAAAAACAAAGGAATATTTCGTGGATGTATATTCGTTATTCTATGTTGTCCTCTGTGAGTATTGCGCTCATTTGTACAATTGTATATGTATGGAAAAGTGAGCAACAAGTTTATGATTTACTGTGGAAGGAATCCATTGCTTCTGTTCCAATTGGCTTGTTTATTATGAGTACTAGTCTTCTTATCGGAGGAATTATAGGCTATGCAATCGGTTATTATATAGAGCAGCGTATACAAGGATTAAATACTTTTCTATTTGAGGTAGAGCGAGGGAATTTTCCGAGTGATGTTTCGTTTACTGCGGATGATGAATTTCATGAAGTGGAACGAAAAGTAATCGGTCTTGCTCGTCGATTAGAGGAGCAAGCTGGGCTATTTCAAAAAGTAACGAATGAACGAGCTCATTGGAATGAAGAGATGAGACAAGAAGCGATTTCCCAAGAAAGGCATCGATTGGCGAGGGAGCTACATGATTCTGTAAGTCAGCAGCTTTTTGCAATGTCGATGATGATGTCAGCTATTAATGAACAAGTAGCTGAAATTCCAGACACGACGAAAAAGCAGTTGCAACTTGTTGAGAATATGGTTGTAAATGCACAATCAGAAATGAGAGCATTGCTCCTTCATTTACGCCCAGTGCAGTTAGAAGGTAAGAAACTAACAGAGGGTATAGAAGAATTATTAACAGAACTGTCTAGAAAGCAACATATGAAAATTGAATGGTTAATTGAACCGATTCAATTAAAAAAAGGTGTAGAAGATCATTTATTCCGTATTGTACAAGAGGCTCTGTCTAATACTTTACGGCATGCAAAAGCAAAGAAAACCGAAGTACGCCTACGCAAAATTGATCAATATGCGATTTTGAAAATTATTGATGATGGTGTTGGTTTTAAAGTTGGGGTTAATAAGGCAGGTTCATACGGTTTAAGATCAATGCAAGAACGAGTTCATGAAATTGGTGGTACATTAAAGGTTCTTAGTTTTCCAAATAAAGGTACACAAATAGAAGTGAAAGTACCGATTATGATTGAGAGAGGGGGAGAATCATGATAAAAGTATTACTAGTTGATGATCATGAAATGGTTCGAATGGGTGTATCGGCATATTTATCAACGCAGCCAGATATTGAAGTAGTTGGAGAAGCTGAAAATGGAAGAAAAGGTTCAGAGTTAGCTTTGCAATTAAGACCGGATATTATTTTAATGGACCTTGTTATGGATGAGATGGACGGGGTTGAAGCAACGCGTGCAATTATTCAAGAATGGCCAGAAGCGAAAATTGTAGTTGTAACGAGTTTTTTAGATGATGAAAAGTTGTACCCTGTAATTGAGGCGGGAGCGACAAGTTATTTATTAAAAACATCAAGAGCGAGTGATATTGCAGACGCTGTACGAGCTACTTATGATGGGGAAACGGTATTAGAGCCGAAAGTTACTGGCAAAATGATGTCTCGTATGCGTCAAAAGAAAGAACAACCTTTGCATGAAGAGTTAACAGAAAGAGAGTTTGAAATTTTGTTATTAATTGCAGAGGGGAAAAGTAATCAAGAGATTGCAGATGAGTTGTTTATTGCCCTCAAAACAGTAAAGACACATGTGAGTAATATATTAAATAAGCTAAATGTAAGTGACCGTACACAGGCGGTTATTTATGCATTTAGACATCAATTGACGAAATAAGAAGGAAGCTTTGACTATATATGGTCAAAGCTTTTTGTTGACGGTTAATTATGTAAGCGTTATCATTAAGGTGTTAACAGTACATACAAAGGGGAGAGAGTGTATGTTAGTTCAAACGATATTTGGAATGGATAAAACGAAAAAATTAGGTAACTATGTGAATGCGTTGCAAGCACTTTGTGAACAATATGATATTGAAACAGATCGTATTGCAATTATCGAGGCGACGGAAGAATATTATTTATTTCTAGTAAAGCAAGATGATTGCTATGATGTTGTAAAAGTAGAAACAGTGGATACGAATATTGATTACTATACGAAAGCTTGCAAAGTAAGTAGCTTTAATCATATTTCTTATCAAATGTAAAAAACTCCCGAAACGGGAGTTTTTTTATGATGCTTTCGATTCAGATGAATGATCCGTTTATGGTACTGCTTTTGCACCACTTAGCTTTGCGATAGCAAGACCGATAATAGCCCCAACTAATGCTGGTATTAACCAGCCGATACCTTCATTATATAATGGAATAAACTCGAAATAAGATGTGATAAATGAAACAGGAATATTCCCTTGTTTTAATCCATCAAATACGCTCACAACTGCGGCTCCAATTAAAGCACCTACATAAACAAATCGATATCCACCGAAATATTTATGAAGTAACGATAGTAACACGAGTACAATTGCAATTGGATATACAACAAGTAAAATAGGAACGGAGATTGCGATAATTTTTGTTAAGCCTAAGTTGGCAACTAATAATCCTAACGCGCAAATGATACTTGCTAATGTTTTGTATGAAAATTTTGTTAATAATGTTGAGAAATATTGACTGCATGCAGATACAAGTCCAACACATGTTGTTAAGCAAGCGAGTGTAACGATAAGAGATAGTAGGATCAGACCGTATGGACCGAATAATTGCTGTACAATAACAGTAAGTAGCTGTCCGCCATTTTTTGCGTATCCGAGAGAGATGCTTGTAGCACCGAGCCAGCCAAGTGCACCATATACAAGTACGAGACCAGTAGCGGCAATAAGTCCCGCTTTTGCTGTTGCAATGGCAATTGACTTACGGTCATTCACACCTTTTGAGCGAATAGCATTTACAACGATAATTCCAAATGCAAGTGCTGAAATGGTATCCATTGTTAAGTATCCTTCCATAAAACCTTTGAAAATCGGAGAAGTTTGATACTCTTGCATTGCTGGTCCTGATTGCCCAAGTGGTGAAAATACACTTTTGACAAATAATAAGAAAATAGAGAATAGTAAAATAGGTGTTAATATATTTCCGATACGATCGACGAGCTTAGAAGGATTTAAACTAAGCCAAAATACGATAGCAAAGAAGATGACCGTGTATAAAAATAGTGCTAGGCTGCTAGAGCGAATAGTTTCTGGTAAGAAAGAACTAACTCCCATTTCATAAGCGACGTTAGCGACACGTGGAATTCCCATAGATGGACCAATTGCAATGTATACAACTACAGTAAAGAAAATTCCGAATAATGGGTGAACATGACTTGCAAGTTGTTGCATTCCATTTCCTGATAAAGAAATAGCGATAACAGTTAGTAACGGCAAACCGACCCCTGTTAGTAAAAAGCCAATCATTGCTGGCCAAAAGTTTTCACCAGCATTTTGTCCAAGTATAGGAGGGAAAATTAAATTTCCTGCCCCAAAAAATAAAGAAAATAGCATAAGACCTGTGAAAAAAATATGTTTTTTTGATACAGTGTTCATTGTTTTTCCTCCTTTTTGTAAATTCATTGTAAGAACACAAAAAACTCGTCCCTGAAGAAAGGGACGAGTTATATTTACCCGCGATACCACCCTAATTTATACATGTAGAAATATATCTATATGTATACGGCTTTGCAACGTACAACATGATACGTGTTCCTTGTAACGGGGGACGGCCGGTAAGAACTTACTTCAGCATTCGGTTCTACTTCTCGGAGATGATTTTCGGTTACGAACTGAGCATTGGCTTTCAGCAAAATGCCAACTCTCTGGGGAACAGCCCTATAACGTACTCGTTCTCGTCAATGAATTTTTATTCAAGTATTCTGACAGTATTTTCACATGTTTTTTTTAGAAAGTCAACATATTTTTTGGGAAATATATTTTCATGTAGAAATATAGCGGATAATATAAGGTTTAATGTTATTTGTAAAAATGGTGTAAAACATTATAGAGAATTGTAAAGTTTATGGAGAAAATCGATATTTATAGGAGTAAAGAAGGAATCGTTTGAATTTGCAGAGAATAATACAACAATCCACTTGCTGGAAAGAACAAACCAAAAGAGGTGACTGAAATGTTTGCGATGGGAGTATTATTTGGCATTATTGCTATATGTGGTTTTATATGGTTATATTATTCGCGTTCGTTTAAACAAGCAGAAGTTTTACTCTTTCAAAAAGGTAGTTTGTTGACAAATCAGTCTAGATATTTAGTATGTCCGAAGTGTGGAAGTGCACAGGCCAGAAGTGGAGGATATCAAGAGTGTTGCAAAATTAGATTATGAAAGAAGGAAGCCTCACATTATTTTTGTGAGGCTTCCTTCCTTACAATTTCAAAGCACTCCAAATTGTCCAACGATCTCTTTCGATAATAGGAGAGCGGTTTTGTAATGCTGTTTGAATATGATGTAGAAGTTGAGAAAGTTCATTATCCGTTAATTCGTGCAGTATGGATCGACCTGTTCGAGGGGATAAATCTTGTAGTAATGCTTCTACTGAATCGTGAATTTTTCGTACTTCCCATTGTGTTTGAATGGGGAACGCTTGAAGAGAATGCTTTTGTAATAAGTGCTGAATAGTAGTGGTTTTTGGTCTTCTTTTCGCTTCTGTTTCAATGAGTTTTGGGAAGACGGAGAAAAAATATCCACGAATGTGTTCAGGGCTTCCTGGAATTATGCAATCTTCAATGGTTCGATCTTGTAGAATAAGCATACCGTCTTTTTTTAATATGCGAGAAGCTTCGCTTAAAAATGTAGGAATGTCCTGTAAATGATGGATCACTGCACGTGAAATGACAATATCGAATGTTTCATCAGGGAACGGGATATTATGTGCATCACCGTGAATAAATGAGATGTTTGGGAAGCTGCTACAATTCTCCTTTGTGGCTTGTAATATTTCTTTTGAAAAATCAAGTCCAATTACGTTTGTAGCCCCCATAAGTGCAAGTTCTTTTGTATAAATACCACCGCCACACCCTATATCAATTATTCGTTTGTTTTGTACATCTACAATATTGTTTATCGCTTCCCGCCATGAAATATGTGCGTTACGATTTGCATATGTGTACTTATTATTTGCATCATGAAAATTAATGGACATTGTAAAATCCTCCCTTCAGTGTATAGTATAGCTCATTTTATATCATGTCACGTTTTTGTTTCTTATATGAAGGTTATAAGGGTTTCTTATTAGAAAAGAGGGATCGATTTGAAAGGGAATTATTTAATGGTTTTATGTGTGATTTTACTCGCATCGTGTGGTCAAGCCGAGCAAAAGAAAGAAACAAAACAAGTAGAGGAGACAGTGAATGAAGTGAAAGAACCATTACAGGTAACTGTTATACAAAAAGGTAAAGAAGAAAAAAATTTAAAGAAAATGGATGCGGAGTTAGTGGTAGACATTATAACCAAAGCAGAAAAACAAGAAATAACAGGTAGCTTTGGCGAACCGGAATATGAAATACAAATTAGTAGAGATGGGAAAATAGAAACATATTATGCATGGTTAAGAGGAGAAGATCGCCGGGGATGGATTCAATATAAGAAAGATATGTACATGCTTACCGAAAAAGAAACGCAACAGCTTTTATCTTTATTCCCAAATGTTTCAGATCAAAAAGAAGATGATACGAAGATAGAAAATTTAACGGAAGTGACCAAAAAAGATATGCAGATTACCGCATTCCATATTAAAGCAGATGAGCAGAAAATGAATTATAAGGTCCGGTATACAATTTCGCAATCACTATACAATAAGCTGGAGAAGGAACAAGAATATTATTTGCAATTAATCTTCCCGGAAAAAGTTCAAAAATTAGTTGGAGCAAAAGAGAGTAAAATCATTTCAGCTGAAAAAGCAAAAGAAGGATATAAGCAGTATGAAGTGAATATTACTGTTCCAATAAAAGAAGCTTCATTATCACAATTAAAATCATTAGAAACATATTATGATAATTATGATTTACAAATATTAAATAGTAAAAAAGAAAAACTAGGGGTGTTTCAAAATATCATCCAAATTGTAAAAGATTATGGTGAAAAAATGAATTTACAAAGATAAGGTGAAACTGTAATCAGTGGGAGTCTTACTGTCTGTTTATGCGGGGTAAATTAGAAATTTTATTAGTTTGTAAATAATACAAGCAATATGGACTTTCCTAGGAAATGATAATAGAGGGGGCAAAGGCCCCCTCTATTATTTTGCTTTTGCAGATGGCTCATTCATTGATTTTCGGGTAATAAGAAAAGAAATCATAAGAGCGGAAAGAATAATAAGAGCTATAAATAAGTGATTTGGCAACCAATCTAATAATAATAAGTAGCTAACTGTATAAAAAATAAGAGTTGAAGCTAAGAAAGAAAGGGCACCTATTATGAGAGATTGTAATTTCATTTGTTTCTACCTCCTTTCACTTATATTTTCGGCTAAAAATGGATTATATAAACATTATTTCTAAGAAAAGAGAAAAATATGTCATAATAGAGAAAAGGATAGACTTTGATGAGAGTGTATGACTCATTAAGGTGATGTAAAGGAGAGGAATATGAAAAATAATAAAAAAGGATTATGGGGAATTATCGTCGCAATAGGGTTATTTTTACTATCAAAGTTAAAATGGATATTTGCGATTTTTAAGCTAGCAAAATTTTCAACCGTATTTAGTATGTTCTTATCACTTGGTGCATACGCAGTTATATATGGTTGGAAGTTTGGAGTAGCGCTCGTTTATTTGTTGTTTGTTCATGAGATGGGGCATTTATGGGCAGCGAGAAGAAAAGGAATCCCTACATCACCAGCGATCTTCATTCCATTTATGGGAGCTCTTATTGGGATGAAAGAGATGCCGAAAAATGCAAAAGATGAAGCTTATATTGCATATATGGGACCTCTTTTCGGATTGCTTTCATTTTTACCGGCCATTCCACTTTATATGGTAACGAAAGAGCCGTTTTGGGCGCTAATTATTTTACTTGGAAGTATGATTAATTTCTTTAACTTAATTCCAGTTTCCCCATTAGATGGCGGACGAATTATTTCAGTTGTAAGTACGAAAATTTGGGGAGCAGGGCTTGTTTTACTACTCGGCTATTCTATTTACTTCAAAAGTATTTTGGGGGGATTTATTTTTATTATCGGCTGTATGGAACTATATAGAGTAATAAAGAGAGATGAGCCGATTAAGGAATTAGGATATAAAATAGATGGAATGAAAGAATATGTTGCTAGGCTTGAAGAGGAACTAAAGGAAACTGGTGCGGTACATCGAACGATTTATATGATTCACCATGAGATGAATGTATTAAGACAAAGAGAGAAAGAATTAAAAACGGGAGAATTTCAAAAAATCGAAGTGTTAGAGTACCTTTTACCAAAGTTTGAGCCACTTGATTATGTCCCATATGAAGATGAAAAAGATGAGTATACAATTCGTATAAGAGAAGCATTTGAAGTGTCGGAAAGAAAATTAAATGAATGGGAAATAGAAAAGAGACAACAAGAAAATTATTATAAAGTCGATACGAAAACGAAATGGACGGTATTTGCTTGTTATATCGGATTAATGGCTATACTTGGTTATACAGCTTATGAAGGGTATGTTGTTTTACAAGAGCACTTGCCAAGGAGAAGTGTGTAGAAAATAGTGTCGAAATGATAGGAAGAATTTATAAAGGAATGTGCATTGTTCATATATTTTTCACAAAAACACCATGTTAATAGTGATTAAAATCACAATATGTATTATACAATTCAGTTAAACTAAAAACAGTTAAGGAAATAGAGGAGTGGGATACAATGTTAAGTGCAAAAACAATTGAAATCGTAAAGTCAACAGTACCATTATTACAAGAAAAAGGCGTTGAAATTACAACGAGATTTTATCAAATTTTATTCTCGGAACATCCGGAGTTATTAAATATTTTCAACCATACAAATCAGAAAAAGGGAAGACAACAACAAGCGTTGGCAAATGCTGTTTATGCAGCTGCGATGTACATTGATAATTTAGAAGCTATTATTCCAGTTGTAAAACAAATCGGTCATAAACATAGAAGTTTAGGCATTAAAGCGGAGCATTATCCGATTGTAGGTACATGCTTACTACAAGCGATTAAAGAGGTTGCAGGCGCGCCAGACGAAGTTTTAAATGCATGGGGAGAAGCATATGGTGTCATCGCTGACGCATTCATTAGCATTGAAGCTGGGATGTATGAAGAAGCTGCACATAAAGAAGGTGGATGGAAAGATTTCCGCAACTTTGTGATTGTTAAAAAAGTGAAGGAAAGCGATGTTATTACGTCATTTTATTTAAAACCTGAAGATGGAGGGAAAGTTTCTTCATTCATCCCAGGACAATATGTAACGATTCAAATAAATATTAAAGGTGAAACATATACACATAATCGTCAATATAGCTTGTCTGACGCTCCTGGAAAAGAATATTATCGTATTAGTGTAAAGAAAGAAAAAGGTGTAGATACACCAGACGGTAAAGTATCTAATTACTTACATGATCATGTAGGAGAAGGGGATATTTTACCAGTAAGTGCACCAGCGGGAGATTTCGTATTAAATATGGATTCAACTTTACCTGTTGTACTAATTAGTGGTGGAGTAGGTATTACACCGATGATGAGTATGTTAAATACGTTAATTGAACAAGACTCAAAACGTAAAGTATGTTTTGTTCATGCAGCGATAAATAGTAACACACATGCAATGAAAGAACACGTTAAGGCAGTAGACAATGAATACGAACAAGTTAAAGCATATACTTGCTATTCTGCACCAACTGAAAAAGATTTGGAAATGAAGAACTTTGATAAAGAAGGCTTCATTGAAGGTGAATGGTTACAAACTATTATTCCAACAACAGAAGCAGAATTTTATTTCTGTGGTCCAGTGCCATTCATGAAACATATTAATGCTGTATTAATCGAGTTAGGCGTTAAACCAGAGAACATTCATTATGAATTTTTCGGTCCAGCAGCAAGCTTACAATAGGTGAAATTTGAACAAACAAAAAACGAGGCGTTACTTTGCCTCGTTTTTTGTTTGTTCTCTTAATAATCGATTTACTGTTTCACGGCGTATTCCTATTAGTTGACCAATTTCAGTTTGCGTTAATATTTCATATATAGGAATGTCACCTAAATATAGTGTGAACCACTCTTGTAAACGATGAAGACGTTCTTTCGGAGAGACGGTTGTCAATTGATCAATACGTTGTTGCATCATTCTTAATTTTGATTGCAATTGCATAGCGATGTCAGCATAGGATTCAGGATTCGCCTGAAGTTTATCGTACCATTCACCACTAATAATAGGTTCAACTTCTGTTTTTATTAAAGCGATAGCTGTACCGTGATATTCCTTCGGTGAAATTAAAGAATGGTGAGGTATCGTTTCACCCGGAACGATAATGTTGAACAAAAATGGTGTTCCGTCTTCTTGTAGCCTTACCACTTTTAATAAACCTGTTTTTATAAAATATAAAGGACCGTCCTCGCCTTGACGGAATAGTACATCTCCTTTGTGTAAAATCAATGTTAGCCCCCCATTTAAACATTTCTATATCTTCTATTTTAGCGTATATGTATAAAGACAATATGCTTTTTAAACAGCAATTTCATTGACGAAATGTATGCTATTACAGTAGTATACTATTTAGTGTGTAATAGTACTAGCAATGAATACGCTGTAGGGGGTTTAGTATATTGTTAGATGCGATGAAGGTGACGGATATGAAAATTCCGGCGAATGCTATCATTCATGTAGAAGAGATGAAAGGTGGAGTCGTTTTATCCGTTGAAATAGACGGCCAAATTATTTATACGATGGCTTATGATGAAGAAACAGATAGTTATGCTGAATTATATGATCGAAACGATAAGAGGGCGTGCCAAGTACATGAAGACTTTATGGGATGGTCACTTCTTCACTAAAAAGATGTCAATATGACATCTTTTTTTATTGAATCGATAGATTATACGAAGAAATGAAATAAAAGGATAAAATTTGTAATAAATGATTTTGCATTGTTAGCACTTTGTAACCGCATGTGAACTGTTTTTTCGCTATCATAAAGATAACAGTCGCAGCTATAGGAGTGATCAACTTGAAGAAAGTACATATTTCAAATTTTATGCTATTAAGTGTTTGTGTAGTTTTATTTGTTCTCCTAGGAGCCTTTTTATATTCATGTGTATAAGAAAAAACGCATTCTAGAAAGAACGCGTTATAAAAGTGAAGTAATGATTAATCTAGTTCCAAGAATTATTAATGTGATACGTAATAAATTAATTACGGCATTACCGCTTAATTTTGTATTAATATAAGCCCCGATTTTTCCGCCAATCCATGCGCCAGGAATAAGAATTAATGCATACATCCAGCTGACATTTCCAAGAGAAATATGAGTTAAAGAACTTACAATTGCTGATAGAAATACGATAAACATTGAAGTGGCTACAGCAATGTGTGCTGGGAATGCAAAAAGGAGCATCATTGCTGGAACAAGCAAGGCGCCACCACCAATTCCGAATAAACCAGATATAAATCCAACTATAAAGGCAATAAAGATAGCGAGAAACGGTGGGAATTGATAGTGTACAGTATTTCCTTCGTTATCTGTAAAAGAACGCTTAATTACAGTCATATTTGATAAGGAAAGAGGTTTTAATTTGTCTCGTAGCATAAGAAGAATGGAGACAAATATAAGGAAAATCCCAAAGTATAAAGAAAATGTATCCTGGTTTAAAAATTTGTTCGCCCATGATCCGATAATACCACCAGGGCCACTCCCGATAAATAAAATAAGTCCACTTTTATAATCCACCCGTTTATGCTTCATATAAGTAAGGGTAGAAGCCAGTCCTGTAAAAACGACTGTTACCATAGAAGTTCCCACTGCGAGTTGTGGTGATAAACTGTGTAATCCAATTAATAACGGAACGATAATAATTCCGCCCCCAAGTCCGACTAGGCTCCCGACTGTCCCGGCGATTAATCCGATGAAAAGTAACATGATGTATTCCAAAATTGCCAACTCCTCTATATAACTTATCCATCAATCATTATACACGCTTTTTAATAAGAAATAGGCTTGTTCACAAAAAAGTCGTCTTCCTAGAAAAATAAGGAAGACGACTTTTGATTAAAAGATTAAATGTAATAAGTAGTAAAATAACGCAGCTAAAGAAGCTGAAATAGGAAGTGTAATCACCCAAGTAATTAACATGCGTTTTGCAGTTCCCCATTTTACGCCTTTCACACGATGAGAAGCACCAACCCCTAAAATAGAAGAAGAGATAACGTGCGTCGTACTAACCGGTAAGTGAATGAATGTTGCGCCGAAAATAACAAGTGATGATGATAAATCAGCAGCTACCCCATTTACAGGACGAATTTTCATAATTTGTCCACCGACAGTTTTAATAATTTTCCATCCACCGACAGAAGTACCAAGACCCATTGCAATTGCACAACATAATTGTACCCAGAACGGGATGTCGCTAGAAGTATGATAGTTATTGGCCATAAGAGCCATCGTAATGATTCCCATTGCTTTTTGTGCATCATTCGTACCGTGTGTATAGGCTTGTAATGCTGCAGTGAAGATCTGGAATATACGGAAGTTTTTGTTCGTTTTCGTTAAGTTAAAGTTTTTAAAGACCACTTTAAAAATACTGTATACGATATAACCAATAACAAAAGCGATAATCGGTGAAATGATTAAAGCTTCAAGAATTTTTATGAACCCTTTAAAGTTTAATGAGCTAAAACCAGCAGCAGCAATTGCAGCACCAGCGATTGCTCCAATGATTGCATGCGAAGAACTACTTGGAATACCGTAGTACCAAGTAATCAAATTCCAAGCTATTGCTGCAAGCAAAGCAGCTAAAATTACAAGGGAACCATTTGGCAAGGCAAATGGGTCAACGATATCTTTTGTAATCGTTTTTGCTACACCTGTAAATGTCATTGCACCTAAAAAGTTCATAATAGCTGCCATAATAATTGCATGTCTAGGCTTTAGAGCTTTCGTTGAAACAGCCGTTGCAATAGCGTTTGCTGTATCGTGAAATCCATTGATAAAGTCAAAAGCTAAAGCGCAAATGACTACTAAAACGGTCAGTATCAAGAGTGTATCCATGATCAAACTCCTTACGCGTTCTTCATAATAATTGTTTCTAATACGTTTGCAACGCTTTGACAGCTATCAGCCACTTCTTCAAGCTCTTCGTAAATCTCTTTAAATTGAATAATCTTAATCGGATCTTTTTCACGAGAGAATAAGTGCTTAATCGCATGACGGCGAATATCATCACATTGTGACTCGTAATCCTTAATTTTAATCGCATTTGTACGAATGTCGACTAATTTTTTGTTAGACAGAAGTTCAACAGAGTTTGCAATCTCAATCGCACATTGATTAATTGCTTCAACGAATTTAATCATGTATTCATCAGCTTCTGTAATAGAATACATTTCGAATAGACCAGCACTGTGATCTAATCCGTCTAATACATCATCCATACTCATTGCAAGCTGTAGGATGTCCTCACGTTCAATAGGAGTAATAAACGCTTTGTTTAGCTCCATAATGATTTCGTGAATAAATGAGTCACCTTTTGACTCATACTCTTTCATGCGCATAGAAAATTCTTTTAAATCGCTAGCATTTTTAATTTTATACTCCACGAAAAACTGCGCGCCTTCTTTTAAATTTTCGGAAACATTCATTAGCATTTCAGAAAATTTATCTTTTTTTGATTTAAAGACCATTATTGTTACCCCCACAAAAGTAATATATGTAAAATATATTGGCTAGTCAATTCTAACAAAAAACTGTCGTTTTTTAAAACATTTTATCGAAAAGTTTACAAAAACTTAACATAACTCACATTGTTGTATTAATAATATTAATACTTAATAATGAATATCTTACTTGTAGAATGTCCTTTTCTTGCAAAAAGTATGAATGTTAAAGAAAAGCTTTACACTATAGGAACGACTACGTTATTATAATAAATTTAAAAGGAGGTATATTCTTCCTTTTAAAAAGAAGAGTGTAAACAAATGAAGGAAGTGAACGAATGAAATTGAAGAACACTCACTTTAAAAAAATGCTTGAATGGTTCAACCAGAGGAAGAAACTGCGCAATTCATTAATTGTATTGGGGAGTTTACTCGTTACTCTATTTGTTGCTGTGAATATAATAATTTCCATTCAAGACATATCTGAATTAAAACAAGCTGTTCCACAACCTACTTTAATTTACGATGCCAATAATGAAGTTGCAACCAAATTAGCTTCTTCTAAAACAGAAGGAGTTAAAAGGAAAGATATTCCTGACATCATGGTTCAGGCAATTGTTGCAGTAGAGGATAAGGAATTTTTTAGTCATCATGGCATTTATTATAGTGGAATTATTAGTGCGGTTTTCAAAAATATTACAGCGGGTGAGGTTGTAGCGGGGGGAAGTACAATTACGCAACAACTTGCGAAAAATGTATTTTTAACGCAAGACCGTACATTCTCACGTAAAATTAAAGAATATTTTTTAACTAAAAAAATTGAACGTACTTATACGAAAGATGAAATTATTGAAATGTACATGAATCAAATTTATTTTGGCGAAGGTGCTTGGGGTATAAAAAGAGCAGCTAAATCTTATTTTGATAAAGAGGTAAAAGACTTAACAATATCAGAGGCTGCAACGATTGCGGGATTAATTAAAGCGCCGTCTGCGTATTCACCTTATAAAAACTTTAATAAATCAATTGAAAGACGTAATGTCGTATTAAGTTTAATGAAAGAGCAAGGATATATTTCTGAAGAACAGTATAGTAAGGAGAAAGAAGCAGGTCTAGTATTAAAGCGTGGTGTAGATGATAAATATAAGGGGAAATATTCTCAATATGTAGACTATATTGTTAGAGAAGCGATGGACAAGTACGAATTGACACAAAATGAAATTTTAGCAGGTGGTTATCGTATTTATACAGAGCTTGACCCGAAAAAACAACAAGCTGTAGAAGATGTTGTGAATAATGATAACTATTTTAAAGATAGTGGATCAGACCAGCTTATGCAAACTGGAGTCGTCCTTATGAATCCAAAAACAGGCGGTGTTCCAGCTTTAGTTGGGGGCAGAGGTCCTTATCAATTTTTACAGTTTAATCATGCGACGCAATTAAAAAGGCAACCAGGATCAACATTAAAGCCTCTTGCTGTGTATGTACCAGCCTTAGAGGAAGGATATGAAGTATACGATGTATTAAAAGATGAACCGTTTAATATTAAAGAATATAAACCACAAAATAGTGATCATACTTTTCACGGTAATGTGACCATGTATGAAGCGGTAGCAAAATCGTATAACGTTTCAGCTGTTTGGCTGTTAGAGCAAATCGGATTAGATAAAGGATTAAAATCTTTAGAACGCTTTGGTATTCCATTAGAGCCTGAAGACCGTACGTATCCGATTGCTTTAGGAGGTATGCATATGGGGACTTCTCCATTTGTCATGGCTCAAGCGTATAGTACATTTGCAAACGATGGTGTCCAAATAGAAGCCCATGCGATTAGAGAGATACAAAATGCTGAAGGTGAAACAATTGGGAAATGGTATAAGAAAGAAACACGTGTGACGAGCGAGAAAGTTGCTCAAAAGATGACATACTTATTAAAAGGTGTTGTCGAAAAAGGAACAGGTGAAAAAGCGAAAGTTAATAATATTGATACAGCCGGAAAAACAGGAACTACTCAGCTTGTAAATGGACCAAGTGCTGGTGCAAAGGATTCATGGTTTGTTGGATATACACCGGATTTAGTAGGCGCGATTTGGGTAGGGTATGATAAAACTGATAGTGAGCATTATGTGCCAGGAGGCAGCCAAATTACAACGACAATGTTCCGGGATATTATGAAAAAAGCGAACGGAAACCCTGCTCAAAAAGCATTTCAGTTATCGTTAATATCTGAGGCGGACTATACAAAACAATTAAAAACGATTGAGGAAGAAAAGCGAAGAAAAGAAGAGGAACAACAAAGAAAAGAACAGAAACAAGAGTGGATTGATAAAGTGAAAGAGTGGATTCCATCATTTTGGTAAAAGAAAGAGGCGAATAACGAGATTCGCCTCTTTTTTGTGGTAAAAGCCCGGTTGGTTAATCATCAGTGGGGGATGGGGAAAATCCCTACTGATTAAAATTCCACTTTATTTGTTGAGCGCAACATTGGTACTGCCGAAGGATTGAGAATCATACGTGACGGTTATTATTCCTTTACTAATGGGTTCATATGGTAATTCTTCTTCGTAACTTCCAGTATTTTTATTATGGATAGAAAGTGTTATTTCATCAACGTCTTTATTTTTATATTGATCTTTAATCGTTTCGGCAATTTGAAGTAGGTGTTCATAACTAGAAGCCTCTGTAATAAGCATTCCTTTTATAACCTTTTTTTCATTCTGTGTGGAAGAGGAATAAGGAACGTTGTTTTGCTTTGTATACAGAAGTTCGTATGGAACTGTTTTGCTATCTGCTTTTGATATAGCTGAATATTTTAGAGTTGAAAAAAATCCTATGCATAAAATTATGCATATCATAAGAGCAATCCAAAAGCGTGTCAGTGATATAACTCTCATTTTCATCCCTCTTTCATATCTTTGTCTTCATTATTTATCATACAAAATGAGGATTAAGCTAGAGTAAATTTGAGGTAAAGAAACGTAAAGAAAGAGCACTTATCCTCCCAAATAAGTGCTCCTTTTTATTAAAAGAGAGATTTAACTTACAATCAAAATAATACAGATTACTATAAATCAACTATGCTTGGTTTCTCAAAAATAAGGTTAAAAACTAAAAGTTAGTAAATTCGGAAGACAGAAAGTATAGCTGTTGTTTCCCCTGTGTTAGGAATAGAAATAGTATTTACTGTAGGCAGTAAGACTTCGATTGGTGAGGGCTAATAATCAATGGGGGATGAATCCTCCCATTGATTAAAGGTTTACTTTATCGAAACTTCAATTATCTCTTTTTGGCAATAATGGAATGGATATAGTAAAAGTTGTCCCACTTTGATCACTAGAAACTTTTAATGTGCCATTATGGTTTTGAATAATTTTCTTTGTTACTGATAATCCGAGTCCGGTTCCTGAATCCTTTGTAGAGAAGAATGGATCGAATATATATTCTTGAATAGCTGGAGGAATACCTGTTCCGTTATCTTTGAAAGTAATACGAACAAAATTATCTAAGCGATAACTAGTGATTTGAATAGAAAGAGGCTTTTCACCTTGAGCATCGACAGCATTTTGAAATAAGTTTAAAAAAACTTGTACGAGTTCATGACGATCAATATTGACGAGTACATCATCTAATTCGGCAGAAAAATTATAATCAATAGAAATGTTGTGTAAAAAAACTTCACTAGCGAGTAGTTGTTGAATATAATCGCGTAAAAATGTATTGATGGGAAACGGCTCTCTAGTAAATTCACGCGTTTTTGAAATAGCTAAAAATTTTGTAATAATGCTATTTGCACGATCTAATTCAGGGATGAGTAGACTTTTAAACAAATCTTTATTGGATGGAGAAACGCTCTCTTGTAAAAATTGCAAGTATCCACGTACCGTTGTAAGGGGATTTCGTACTTCATGTGCAATCCCAGCTGCTATTCGTCCAGCTAAGGAAAACTTTTCGGCATCTCGTTCTGTATTTAAATAATGGAATACACTAATAACTCTGAAAATCTCTCCATTATAATCGCGAATAATGCGGTTATTTACGATACCATAATTTTTGTCTAAAACTTCTTCATTATATATTTCAGTTCCCGTTTTTAACGTTTCAATAGCTTTAATTTTTTCTTCAGGTAAGTTTAATAATTGTTGAATTGGTTTTCCAATTATAGAATTTCGTACTACACCCAAATCATCTGCTGCAGCTTGGTTACATAATGTAATGTTACCTTTACTATCAATAAAAGTGACGTGATGAGAAAAAGCATCGAAAATATGAACAAAATGTTTTTCGAGTTGTTCAAATAAGAACAATGAATCGCAAGTAAGATGAAATTTAGGCTCTTTATCTTCTTTTTGTATGTGCTGAATAGAATGAGACGTTCTCGTTTTTTTTATTTGTAAACCAATATGTGGATTTTTATATGTGAAATGATGTGGTAATTGATTCACAAGCTCTTCATAAAACCGTACTTTATTTTCTAATTCTTTTATTCGATTTTCATGAGATAAAATAGTGTCGTCTTGAAGCATAAATAAATAACTCCTCAATTTAAAAATTCTTCCATCTAGTATATCATATTTTTATACGGATACTCTTAAAGAAAGAGCTACTTTATGAAATTGGTCGGATAAGGTTTTGGTGAAGTAAATAGAATGAGTTTAAGATGAAGTTGGGAAGGGAGGAATTCGTTTGCTTTATATTGGAGTGACGGGATGGGGAGATCACGATTCTTTATATATTAATCCTTATGAAAATAGAAATAAATTGCGAACTTATAGTGGGAATTTTCCAATCGTGGAAGTGGATAGCTCATTTTATGCGATACAACCTGCACGAAATTATACAAAATGGGCGATGGAAACGCCAAAAGATTTTTCTTTTATAGTAAAAGCTTATCAAGGGATGACAGGACATATGAAAGGTGAAATTCCTTTTTCTACGTTTGAAGAGATGTTTGATGTTTATAAACAATCGATTTTGCCGTTAAAAGATGCAAATAAATTAAAAATGATTTTATTCCAATATCCGCCATGGTTTGATTGTAAAAAGAAAAATGTAGATTTACTTCGATATACGAAAGAAAAAATGGAAGGCTTCCCGTGTGCAATAGAGTTTCGAAATCAAACATGGTTTTATCCGGAAATGAAAGATAAGACGTTACAGTTTTTAGAACGGGAAAAATGGATTCATACAATTTGTGACGAACCACAGGCGGGAATAGGATCAGTGCCACTCATATTAGAAGCAACGAACTCAGACATGGCATTAATACGTTTTCATGGCCGGAATGTTCATGGGTGGCTTGACAAAGGAGAAAATTGGAGAGCAGTTCGTTGTTTGTATCGCTACAATAATAATGAGTTGGAAGAATGGGTAGAACGATTAGAGCAATTGAAAAAAAAAGCTAAGGACATATACGTATTGTTTAACAATAATTCGGGTGGGGATGCGGCGGACAATGCGAAACAGTTGATGGAAATGATGAGTATTACATATGGTGAGCCAAAACCAGAGCAATTAAATTTATTTGAATAAATTCAAACAAGAAAAGCACTGTACAAACAGGGGGAATGTACAGTGCTTTTCTATATGAAAAAGAGGGGTAACAATGTTACTGAGCGTTTGGTTGATTCATCAATTGTTGGCTTCATAATAAATGATAATGGTTATCATTATCATAGTCAATAGTTTTTCGAAAAATAAATAAAAAACTTTTAATATTTATTTTTTGAAAATAAAAAAGAACAGCGATTAATGCTGTTCTTTTCCATTGACGAATTGTTGTAAATCAAAAGGAGTTATCGCTTGGATAAATTCCTTTGAGATAAGTGTTTGAACAAGAGTGCTTTCAGAAATTGTAGCACCTGTTTTCTTTTGATAAGCTTTCTTTAATAAATCAAGTTTTTCAGCCGTTTCTTTCGGTAATTCAATTGTTAATGTGTTCATAATTTCTCCCCCTTACTATTAGAGTACCACTACAGTATAGGAGAGACAAGAAAAGAGAATATGAAACATAAAAAAGGTTACCAAATTTATAAATGGTAACCTTTTTTATGTATAAGAGTTATTAAGCAATACCGATATACTTTAAAGTTTTTGATGGAGTACTGTGATCAAAGAAGTGTTGTAAAAATGCAATATCAACACCTGATTTATATGCACAATAGCCCCAAGTTTTTCGAAGTGTATGTGAGCTAATCCCTTCTAATCCAACTTCTTTTGCAGCTTTGTTTAAAATGTACCATGCATGTTGTCTCGTAATAGACTTTGTTCCTTTTTGAGACTTTAATAATGGCTCATTGCGTTTCCAAGTTTTACGTTCTTTCATGTAGTCTTCGATTGCGTGCTGTAAGTCTTCATTTACAGCAAACCATTTATGTTTTTTTACTTTTTCATTGTAAAATAAAATGGAATGGCGAACATTTTCATTTTCATCGATTACATCACTGACTTTTAATTGTAAGATTTCACTTACTTTTAAGCCAGAATTTACAGCTAATACGAATAATAAGCCATCACGTTTCGAAGATTGTAAAAGTATATTTTTGATAGTTTCTAATTGTTTTTCGTTTTGAATAGGTTGTCCTGCTTGTTTCATTTCACGCACTCTCCTCTTTTATGTGTGTAAAGGAAAGGATTAACTTGTTTCTTACTATAAAGGGAGAGTGTGAATTTCATGTGAACTCCTAGTGAAATTAAGACAAATTATTTGACTTCTTTTACTTTTTGTAAATTAAAATAAAATACAACGCTATTAGTAGTATTATACACACCGTATTCGGCGTGATGGAGATCTAAAATGTTTTTTACAATAGATAACCCAAGGCCGGTACCTCCAGTATGACGGCTACGAGAAGCGTCTAAACGGTAGAAGCGATCCCAAATCTTTTCAAGGCTTTCTTCTGGAATAGGATTACCTGTGTTTTCGATTTCAATTTTCACTTTATCTTCCGTTTCTACAACAGAGACGTGTATTTTTTCTCCATCTGGAGTATATCGAATTGCATTACTAAGTAAGTTCACAACTACCTGCTCAATACGACTACGATTCGCTTTAACAAATAGAGAAGCGTCGGCATGGACGTCCACTTGCAAATGTTTTTCCTCCATGCTAAATGATAATTTTGCATACACTTGTTGAATTAATTCGCCAATCGAGAACGTCGACATGTCTAGTTTGTACGTACCTGATTCTAGTTTTGCTAATTCTAACATTTCTACAATAAGCCTATTCATATTTTCTGTTTCTTCTAAAATAACATCTGTGTAATATGTCGTATCTTTACTTACGCCATCTTTAATACCTTCAGCGAAGCTACGAATAACACTGAGTGGTGTTTTTAATTCATGAGACACACCAGAAATGAATTCTTTTCTCGTTTTTTCCAATTGGCGTTCGCGTTCAATATCTTGTTGTAATTTTGTATTTGCAACATTTAATCGATCAATTCGGTCTTTTAAGTTTACAGAAAGTGTATTAATACTACTTGATAAGCCACCAATTTCGTCGTCTGCTGCAACAGGTAATTTCTCGCTAAAATCAAAGTTAGCCATTTTTTTTGTGACACGATTTATCTTAATTAATGGTTTAACAATGATTTTTGAGTAGTAAAAGGATAACAAAATAATAACGAGAAATACGATAATTAAGGCATAGACGTAATAATCTTTTAAAACAAGCATTGCTTCATTAACGGGTTGTAAAGAGGCGATTGCAAAAGCGTACTCTTTAATTTTACCGTTTTCCATAATAGGTTTTACAAAGATACTATTTTTTATATTTTCTCCACTATCTAATATATACGTGTTTAATTGATTTGGATTAGAAGTACCTTGTCTGATAGTGTTTGCAAAATAATCAACAGCTTGTAATGTTTCAATATCATTTGCAAGACGAACCTCAGCTTTGGAAGGGAGATGCAATTTAGATATCATACCAGTAAAACTGATCTGAGACATAGTTTTATATCGATTTGTAAGTCTATTTTTAGATGGATTACCACTAATTGATTGAAAATCCGAATTGACATTTTCATTTCGCCATCGATTATAATTAACTGTCAGTTCTATTGGTGTTATTATATTACCTTGTATGAATCCATCTACGCGAATTATTCCACCTGTTTTTAAACCTAAGTTTTCGAATTTATTATATTCTTCTGGTGTTAAAAGATTATTAAGTGGGATGGAATAGGTTTGATCGTTGTCAGGGTTAGTCACATCAATGTAGTAATTGTTTTCACTTTTAATAATGCCATTAGAATCTAAAAATTGCATTTCAGCATTTGTTTTATCATGAAATTCTTGTTTTAATTTTCTAGTTTCCTCAAAGCTTTGGTCGCTTTTTTCGTAATTATCTACGAATTTTTCAAAAGCGGTTTGAACCGTTTTTACTTTTTTATTGATATAAAACTTCTCTAAAAATAGAGATTGTCCAAGGAAAAAAAGGAGAAATATGATTGTAAATAATGTTGATGTTAATAAAAATAGTTTAAAAACGATGCTTCTGTTTTTCACTGTTTCACCTCGTATGAAAATACTGTAATATAAATGATTTCTTAATTATAACAAACGTTACAAAAAAGTAGAGGGGGAAATCTGTCTCTTTCTAAAGTAGTTTTTTATAGAAAGTCACATAAAGTAGGAGGTATAGTGACTGTCGAAGTTTCCCTAACATAAAAAAGAACTCGCCAGACGTATGACAAGTTCTTTAATATACTATTGCTGAATTGCTGCATCTAAAGCGATTTCAATCATTTCGTTAAATGTAGTTTGACGCTCTTCAGATGTTGTTTCTTCACCAGTGAAGATATGGTCGCTTACTGTTAATACAGATAATGCATTTACACCATATTTAGCTGCTAATGTGTAAAGAGCAGTCGTTTCCATCTCTACTGCTAATACACCGTATTCTCCCAACTTTTTAACCATCTCCATGCTTTCACGGTAAAATACGTCTGCTGTTAAAACGTTACCAACACGAACGTGTAAGCCTTTTTCTGTTCCAGCATCATAAGCTTTTTTTAAAAGATCGAAGTTTGCAGCTGGTGCAAAATCAAATCCTGGGAATGTTAAGCGGTTCATATTAGAATCTGTACAAGCTGTCATTGCGATAATAACGTCACGTACTTTCACATCTTTTTGAATTGCACCACAGGTTCCAACGCGGATTAAATTTTTTACTCCGTAGCTTTGGATTAATTCGTTTACATAAATAGAAATAGAAGGAACACCCATACCTGTACCTTGAACAGATACACGCTTTCCTTTATAAGTTCCAGTGAAACCTAACATGCCACGCACGTTGTTATAGCAAGTAACGTCCTCTAAAAATGTTTCAGCGATATATTTTGCACGTAATGGATCACCAGGTAATAGAATAGATTCAGCAATTTCGCCTTGTTTTGCTTCAATATGTACACTCATGAAAAGCCCTCCTTATTATGTATTGATAGAAATCAATATCATTTGCATTATACACTACGAATCCTGTCAATTAAAATCTTTTTATTATTTGTAATATGTACAAAATAGAAGGATTTCATAAATCATAATCTAGAATATATAATAAGAAGTTTTGTATGGAAAGAGACTTTAAAAATGGTAGGTGATGTTTTGAAAAATCTTGTCATTGGGCTTATCGCATTAGTACTTATTGTGGCAGGAGGATTTTACATAAAAAAATATCAAGAAACAGTAGAAACGACAGGAGATGTTCAGGAAGTAAAATGGGATGTGGAAAATAAAAAGGGAAATGAAAAAGTCGACATTTCGTTTCAATTGCTAAATAAAAAGAATAATGAAGTTCGTGGTGTGAATGATCAAATTCGAGCAGTTATTGTGGATGAACAGTTGAAAAATATACAACAAATGAAGCCTACCTTTGCTGGGAATGGATCATATAAGCTATCTTCAGAAGTAGCGAAAGGTGAAGGGTACACAATATTTTTGTATGAAGACGAAAATAAGTCTATGGAATCATTTTCTAAGCAAGATTTTGGAGAAGGAAAAAAGGATAAGAGCAAGGACAACAATAAAAAGAAACTTCCAATCGATACTGTACTTACAAAAAAAATAGGAGAGTATCAAGTTTCTCTCTTATTTGGTGCATTGCATCCGAATGAGGCAGTAACATTAACATTTCAGTTTCAAGCAAAAAAAGGAGAAAAGCTAAAATTAAATTCAGGAAGAGGAGAAGTCGACTCTCTATATATCGTTGATGAAACGAGGGAACATTTTTTATATGCCATTCCTGTTGATACGGATGAGCAATTACAATATCGTATTACATTTCCTGAAGAAGGAACATATAAAATGTGGGGAAATTTCTATATAAATGGTAAGAAGTATGAAAAGGAGTTTACTGTACAAGTTCAAAAACGAAAAAACAGCTAAGTATTTAGCTGTTTTTTCGTTTTCCTATTAATTTTGTTACAGAGAGCATAGTAATTGGTAAAGAATGATTCTTTCGAAATGCTAAATATTTTCCGCTCCATGCTGGCTTATATTTTTCTTTAAAATGTCGTAATCCACTGAAACTATACGTATAACGGACATTATTAAAGATTGCTGCGGCAACTCGTTCAGACCAGAATGATTGCGTTGATAAACCAACATTTGAGAGTGGTGCCATACCGATATTAAAGGAATGGTATTCATTTTCTTTTGCCCAGTGGAATAAGTGGATGAAGATTGCATCCATAATACCACTAGGAGCATCTGGATAATAACGCATTAAATCAACAGATAATATTCCGCTTTGATATACTGGCATAAAGGTTGTAAAGGCAACAATTTTCCCTTCTGCGTCAGATAATGTGGCAATAGGAGCACGACTAATATACTCACGATCGAAGTACCCAAGTGAAAAACCTTTCTCTTTTTTTCCGTCGAGCCAAGCATCAGACACTTTTTTTAATTCTTCGTATAATTCGTCTGAGAATGGTGACTGATGAATAGAGAATGTATAACCTTCTCGTTCAAAACGGTTGAAAGTAGCTCGCATACCCGCACGTTTTTTTCCGGTTATAGTAAACGTATTTAAATCAACGACAGCTTCTTCACCAAGTTTAAAGAAGTTATAACCGAAATCGTGATACAAACTCATCCATTTACTTTCGATTTGATAGAATACGCAAATATATCCAAATCGATCTGCTTCAGCTAAAAACTCTTGCAACACAGTACGGTAGGAGGATGAATCACCAATTGGATCGCCTAGTACAACAAGACGTTTTCCAGTGATTGAAAAGAGAAGAAGTGCTTTCCCGTCACTACTAAAGAAGAACTGCTTATCTCCTAAAAAACCTAAATGACTAAGTACATTTCCACCATGTTCATCTAAAAAGTTTTGTAACCTTTTATCATTAGCCGGTTGCCCGGGAAATTCACTACGGTAACGATTGGCAATTAGTGAGCCTATAAGTAAAAAGGTGGGAACGAAGAATGCAGCTGCTAATGCGCTTCGTTGAACTTGTGTAATATTCCGAACGACAAAATCAGGTTTGAACGCTTCTTTTGCACCTGCAAATAAAATACCTAGGTTTTTATATAAATATAACGTTAGCAATAAGAATAGAAAAACTTTTACGATATCAGAAAGAGAGACTTCCATTTTCTCGCGTACAAATCTTTTGCGAAGCATATATAATACAGCAAGTACGATTAATAAAATAAAGGTTTCTTCAATATCAATTCCTTTTAGGGTATTAAAGATTGCTGCTCCAATTAAAGAAACAATCGTCATATAATAAGAACGCTTTGTTCCATAATATATTCCTCGCGAAAGAATAAGGAGGAGAATACCAAATGTTAATGACAAGCTAAAAGAAAATTGAATAAGATGCTTTGGAGCTAAAATATGTAAGGCGTGAGCTCGATTTATGCTTGTTGGTAGAATAGTTGATAAAATAACCATTAAGCCAGCAAATGCTGTTAAAGCGGCGGATGCCCATGAACCTAATTTTCCTAAAAAATCACGTTGTAAAGTCCAAATCACACCAGTTGTTTCTAAAGCAGGTGCAATAAATGGTTTATCTTCAATCTTTTTAATGGCTGCTCCTGTCATTTCAAAGGCTGCAAAAATGAGACCAAGGCAGAATGGTAATATGTAATAGACAAGGCGATACAACAACATAGCAGGTAGTAATACGCCTGTATCAACGCCATATTGTCCTAGTCCAGTTAAGAAGACAAGATCGAACGATCCAAGGCCACCAGGAACAAGACTTACGACACCGGCTAAAGCCGCAATTACATAAACACCTAAAAACTTTTGAAAGTCGATATCAATTCCAAACAATATTAATATGACATACATAACGATGCCAGCAGATACCCACTCGACTAATGAAACTAATGAATATAAAACAGTTGGATTTTTCTCTTCTTCTTCATCCTCTTGTCCTTCTGTCTGTTTTGTTTTTCTATTTTTAATTTTAGAAAACCCAATATATATAGGAACGAAAAGAGCAAAGAAGATAAGAACAGGCCATAACCACGGTTTTTCGTGCAGAATAAACCTTGTATCTAATATTCCGATGAGACCGAGGAATGAAAGAATAGCTAATCCGTTAATAAATGCAGTTGTCATCCATGCAATGCTTTTAATAAGTTTCCCATTCTCTTTTATATGCGGACGATATAGCATTGTACGTACACCAGCTCCAACAAGACCGCCAAAACCGATAAATCCATTTAAAGTGTTAGCAATCCATGAGATGCGGAAAATCTTTTGTACAGGTATATCTGCTTTTAGGTAACGAAGCATAACAAAGTCATAAAAGAACATTGTTGATACGGCAAATGCACCGAGTGTAATTGCTAAAAAGACTCCTCCAGTTGGAATGTTTTTAATTGTTTGGATCGCTTCTAAAAAAGAAATACCTGCTAATTCTTTTTTAGCCTGAAAGAATACAATTGTTAAGACAACAAATGGGAAGACGATTTTCCCAATCTGTAAGAAACGTTTCCATGAAAACGACATAAATACAACTCTCCTTGTGTAAGAAAACTGAGACAATAATATTATTATGACAAACTTCAAGAAAAATAAAAAGGTAATTTCCTGTATATGAAAGCTATTTTTTATATAGGTTATATTTAAAAGAATATTCCGTTTATCAGAAAATTGAGTTAGAATAAAGTGAAACTTTAATCAGTGGTGGTTTTGTTCATCCCCTACTGATTATTAGCCCACACCAATCGGGCTTTTACGGGCAGTTGGACTCCCACCTAACTTCCTCGTAGTAGCCGAATTTTGAGGTAGGAGTCTTACTGCTCAAATAGCGGGATAAAGCAAAAGAAGGAAAAGAGGGAAAGTAGATGATTATAATAGGTTATGCAGGATATGAATTAGAGAAAGCAAAACCTAATACATCAGAAGATTTTTTTAATAGATCTGAAGTGACATATGTACTAAATGATCAAGAAAAAACCTTTTCTGTCTTATATGTTCGATATTTTGAAGAAGTTTTACAAGAAATTACTCCGTTTGAAGGAAATCCAGTTTATAAAGTAGAAGAACAAGACGTATATTTACGAGATATTGTAGCCATCGCTTGTTTAGTGAAAAATAAAGAGCTTCGTGTACAAAAGCGTTTGTATCTCAATGAGGTAACAGACTTTCAAAGATATTTTGACGAGGAAACAGTGGGGAAAGTACAAGAAATATTGGCTGAATTACATAAAAATAAAAGAGTAGAAATAGCGTAAAATGGCAAAGGAGAGAGAAGAAATGTCTAATTCGATGGTTGAAAATCAAACAGAACAAGTTTCTATATTTTTAGAAGATGTAATTTCCTTGATAACTAATTATGTGAACTATCATACGTTACCTTCTTTAGTGGAGGAGACACCAGCGGGAAACGAACGATATTATAAAGGATTATTAGCATCAATAAGAAGACTTCTTGTTTTTTGTGAAGAAGGGCTTGATGCATGTTTTGTTTTGTTGAATAGCCAGCCATTTCGAAAGACCGCAGCTGAAAAAGTTTTGTATAAGATTTATCATCAAGTAATTGCAGAGTTTTTTTCACCAAAGAATGATCATTGGTATGAAAATAGTCGTTCTGCTTATACAGGGAAAAATTCTATTGTTTTTCAGCAAACACCCCCTGCATCCATAGAACAAGTGATGAAGGACTTAGAAGGCAAGTTTCAGGCGATGCGTGAAGAACTAGAATATTATGAGACAGATTACCAAACGAAGATGTTACACAAATACTAATTAAGGTGAAGGAAAAGGAGCTAAAGTCACTTAGCTTCTTTTCTTTTTGTCCAGTTATATAAGGGGTTTTAATTGAATATAGTTAAAGTGGATAGCATCAAGGAGGTGTGACATGAGTCAGCAAGGTGTATTTACAGATTACTTTCATGAAGTAGAAAGCTGGTGTGAAAGTGTTCTTCACGTATTAGATAGCCGCGCAATGGAAGTGTATGATGTCCATATGCTTGCTTATAAAATTCAAACGTTATTAGAACGTATGAAAGAGCACGAATACGATACAGATGCCGAATTTATGTATGAAATAAGTGATGATGTAGAACATATTCAGCACCATTTACAGGAAGTGTTTATGCAGGAAGAGGAGGAATATGAATTATATGAAAGAGGGGATAGTGAACGGGCTGTTCCGATTGGTGGGCATACACTCCCGCCATTACCTTATCCGTATAATGCGTTGGAACCGTATATTTCACGAGAAATTATGATGTTACACCATGACAAACATCATCGTAGTTATGTGGAAGGTTTAAATAAAGCGGAGAAGATGATGGAAGAAGCGAGAAAAACAAATAAATTTGATCTAATAAAGCATTGGGAAAGAGAAGCTGCTTTTCATGGATCAGGTCATTATTTACACACAATATTTTGGGGCAATATGAAAAAAGATGGTGGTGGAAGCCCAAGAGGTGCTCTTTCACAACAGATTGAGCAAGACTTTGGAAGCTTTTTACGTTTTCAAAAACATTTTACAGAAGCAGCTTCTAAAGTGGAAGGTTCAGGGTGGGCAATTCTTGTATGGGTACCCCGCTCAGGAAGGTTAGAAATTTTACAAAGCACGCTTCATCAATTATTTACACAATGGGATACGATACCACTCCTTGTACTTGATGTTTGGGAACATGCGTATTATTTACAATATCAAAATCGAAAAGATGAATATATTAAAAACTGGTGGAATGTTGTAAATTGGTCCGATGTAGAAAAGAGATTTGAAAGTGCAAAACAAATTGAATGGACACCGTATTAGACGCATATCTCATGCGTCTTTTTTATTGGAATTGGAAGGGAGATTTCGTTCATATTTTAAAAGGCCAAGCATACACTTGTACAAAAAGTGCCAAAAGGACGTGGGGGGAAATATGAGACGAATTTGTATAATCATTTCGCTAATTATAATGTACGCAAGCGTCATGCCGATTCCTACATATGCAGAGATGAACAGTAGTGTCAGTGCTCGTAACGCAGTATTAATGGAACAGCATTCTGGCCGTGTACTGTATGGAAAATTAGAACATGAGCCACAAAAAATTGCTAGTATAACAAAAATCATGACAGCATTGTTAGCTGCTGAATCAGGAAAAATGAAAGAATTGGTATCGGTTAGTAATGAAGCGGTACGGGTAGAAGGGTCGGCCATTTATTTAAAACCTGGACAAAAAGTAAAGTTAGAAGATTTAGTTTACGGATTAATGCTCAGATCTGGTAATGATGCAGCGCAAGTAATTGCTGAAAATGTTGGAGGGAGTATAGACGGGTTCGTATATTTAATGAATGAAAAGGCGAAAGAAATCGGAATGAAAGATACTCACTTCTCAAACCCACATGGCTTGGATGGGGATGGATCGCATTATTCGTCAGCGTATGATATGGCATTATTAACGAAATATGCCATGGGGAACGAGACTTTTAAGAAAATCTTTGGAACAAAAACATATAAATCAGATTCTTGGGATTATCCGTGGAAAAATAAACATAAACTCGTGACATCTTATTATGAATTTGCAACAGGGGGGAAAACAGGTTTTACAAAAAAAGCGGGGCGGACGCTTGTCACGACAGCTTCAAAAGATGGGCTGGATTTAATTGTGGTAACTTTGAGTGCTTCTAGCGACTGGAACGATCATATGAACCTGTTTGATAAAGGCTTTGAACGCTATAAGCAAACAAAAGTTTTAGGGCAAGGAGCACTTGCTGAAATAAATGAAAAGAAGTATGCCAATCATGTTTACACGAAAAATAGTTTTTCCGTACCTTTAACTGAAGAGGAAAGGAAGAATGTGTTATTAAAAGTTGAACTTGATAAAAGTGTAAAACCTTCGGATGGAGTGAAAATTGGGAAAACGGAAATTTTTGTTGGTAATGAGAAAGTTGGAGAACGTAATTTGTTTTATAGTAAGCGGAAGTTAGTAGCTACGACGGGAATGTATTGGAATAATGTAAAAGAAATCTTTTCTTACATGATAGGTGTTGGTACAGATGGTTAATCTCGTTTGGGTAGCGATGGCAGTTATAGGGATTGTATATGCCATGATAAATGGAACGATGGAAGAGGTGAATAAAGCCGTTTTTGAAGGGTCAAAAGATGCGGTTACGATATGTATTGGACTTATTAGTGTTTTAGTATTTTGGCTCGGTTTAATGAAAATTGCAGAAGAAGCGGGATTGTTAAAAAAGTTAGTTTCACTTTTTATGCCGATAGTCAAAAGATTGTTTCCAGAAATACCGAAGGATCATCCGTCAATGGGATTCATTTTATCAAATATGATGGCAAACTTTTTTGGATTAGGAAATGCAGCAACACCTCTGGGCATTAAAGCAATGGAGCAACTCAAAGAGTTAAACGGTGGGAAGGATTCTGCAAGTCGTTCTATGGTGACGTTCCTAGCCTTAAATACATCAGCAATTACATTAATTCCGACCACTGTAATTTCAATTCGAATGACTTATGAATCAGCAAACCCTACAGAAATCGTTGGCGTAACATTCATTGCACAAGTGTTATCGATGATCGGGGCAATTTGGATTGACCGCTATTTTTACCGGAGAAGGAGTAGAAAGGGGCGGAAAAAATGAGCATTGTAAATACAATTTCATTATGGGTAATCCCTTGTGTAATCGGTTTTATCCTTTTATATGGTACGATAAAAAAAGTTCCAACGTATGAATCGTTCGTTGAGGGAGGAAAAGAAGGGATTCAAATTGCAGTTTCAATTTTGCCGTTTATGGTTGGAATGCTTGTATCTATTTCTATTTTCCGGGCATCAGGTGCTCTAGATGCAATGATATCGGTAATGAAGCCGATGTTAGATTTTATTCATGTACCAGCAGAAATCGTTCCACTGGCACTTATACGTCCGATTTCGGGCTCTGCTGGTTTAAGTATAACGACCGATTTAATCGCTACATATGGACCAGACTCGTTTATTGGGAGATTAGCTTCTACGATGCAAGGTAGTACAGATACGACTTTTTATATTTTAACGGTATACTTTGGGGCTGTTGGTATTAGAAAAATGGGAGATGCACTAAAAGTAGGATTGTTTGCAGATTTAATCGGGATTATTTGCTCAATTGTGTTTGTTTCTTTATTGTTTCATTAATGGTATTCATTTTTTACGCTACTTCGCTTATAATACGTATACGACCACTATTAAGGTGTAGCTTAATAGTGGTTTTTTTATGCGGTATTTTTGACAAAATGATGAACTTTTATTGTGAGCAATATGAAAAAGTGTAAACAATAATAAAGGGTGAAAACGTGTATTGACCTTTATACGTTTATTATCATCGCTATGTTGTTAAGGCAAGGCGAAGCAAATGGCGTAAAGCTTAGGCAGTTGCCAAGTCTTTCTAATGAAGGTAAGATAAATTTGAGGTGAAAAAAAGAAATGGAACGATTACAAAAAGTGATTGCGCAAGCAGGTATTGCATCGAGAAGGAAGGCTGAGGAATTAATTCAGCAAGGAAAAGTGAAAGTTAACGGAAAAATAGTGAAGGAGTTAGGAACAAAAGTAACTCCTCAAGATAAAGTAGAAGTAAATAACATCCCTCTTGAAAAAGAAGAACCTGTTTACTTTTTACTATATAAACCAACTGGTGTAATTTCAAGTGTATCAGATGATAAAGGAAGAAATGTTGTAACAGACTTTTTCCCTGAAATTAGACAACGTTTATTCCCAATCGGACGCTTAGATTATGATACGTCTGGCGTATTATTGATGACAAACGATGGGGACTTTGCAAATGTATTAATGCATCCGAGATATAAAGTTGAAAAAACGTATGTTGCGAAAGTTAAAGGGCCATTAACAGGTGAGAAAATTCGCATGTTAGAACGAGGTGTTGCGCTGGAAGACGGGAAAACAGCACCAGCACAAGTGAAAATTATTTCTTGGGACAAGCGTAAAGAGATGGCGATTGTACAATTAACGATTCATGAAGGACGTAACCGTCAAGTACGTCGTATGTTTGAAGCGTTAGATTGTAAAGTCATGAAATTAAAACGTGAACGTTATGCCTTTTTAGAAGTAGGTAGTTTGCGACCTGGTGATGCAAGAGAATTGACACCGCATGAGGTGAAGCAATTACGTGCATTGGCGACTACAAAACCACGATAAGCTATAGATTGAAACTTTCACCAGTGGAATGCTCCGCTGGTGATTTATTCAATAAAACATTTGTAAAAAAGAATACATATATTCATCGAAGAGAGGAGAGAGAATATGAAAAAAAATCGCCTATTATTTCGTGTTATCATTCTGCTCATTTTAAGCGGTGCTGTAGGATTTACACTGTATCAAGGTTTTTTTGCTGATAAAGAGAAAATGCAAATTGGGAAAGAAGCACCTAACTTTATCGTGACTGATTTAGAAGGAAAGAAAATTGAACTGAAAGATTTAAAGGGAAAAGGTGTATTTTTAAATTTTTGGGGAACTTGGTGTAAGCCTTGTGAAAAAGAAATGCCGTACATGAATGAGTTATACCCAAAGTATAAAGAAAAAGGCGTTGAAATTATCGCGTTAGATGCAGATGAAACGGATATCGCAGTGAAAAATTTTGTGAACCAATATGGTTTGAAATTCCCGGTTGCAATTGATAAAGGGCAAAAAATCATAGGTACATATGGAGTGGGACCATTACCAACAACCTTTTTAATTGATAAAGAAGGCAAGGTTGTTGAGCAAATTATAGGTGAGCAAACGAAGGAACAACTGGAAGCCTATTTGAAGAAAATTACTCCATAATAAAGAAAGCCTTTACATAAGAGGTGCTTGGTGTATAGCACCTTCGTTTTAAGAATTCTGAGTATTGCGGTAACTTGAAGGTAGAATATACAATAGTACATATAGATACTGGGGTGGTGAGAGTGTTGAAAGAAATTAAGTGTGAATGTGGACATGTTAATCCGATAGGAACCGTTTTTTGTGAAGCTTGTGGGAAACCATTTGAAAGCAATGAAAATGTGAATTTATTGGATATGAGATATGAGGGGAGTGCCCGGAGATCTCTCACACATACGAAAACGATAATCGATAAAATTTGGAGTTTTTTCTCTTCTGTAAAAGTAGGGGTATGGTTAATTGTAATAACTTTAGCTGCATCGGCAATAGGAACTATTTTTCCGCAAGAAATGTACATAACTCCAGGAATCGCACCGGCTGAATATTATGAGAAAGAGTACGGATTTTTAGGGCAATTATACTATCAATTAGGGTTTAATAATTTATATGGATCATGGTGGTACATGATTTTAATTGCTTCCATTGGCATTTCACTCGTTATATGTAGCTTAGACCGTGTAATTCCTCTTTATAAAGCATTAAAAAAACAAGGGGTGAAAAGACACCCAAGCTTTTTAAAGAGACAGAGAGTGTACGGGACTGGTTCGCCACAAGAGGGTGACTTAGAACGAGTTCAAATTAATTTAAAGAAAAGAAATTATAATGTGAAAGTGGAAGACGGGAACGTTTTAGCGGAAAAGGGACGTTTTTCTCGCTGGGGTCCATATGTAAATCATATCGGTCTTATTATTTTTCTATTTGGTGCAATGCTACGTTTTTTACCGAGTATGTATGTAGACGAAGCACTTTGGTTACGCGATGGTGAAACGAAAGAAATACCAGGAACTGATGGTCAATACTATTTGAAAAACGAAAAGTTTATAAAGGAAGTTTATGATAAGAGTAAGGACAAAGAAGTTTTTGATGATGCGATTGATCGTATTGGTGATAAAATGATTGCGAAAAACTTCCAAACGAATGCCGTATTATATAAAGCAGTAGGAGAAACTATAGCAGGTCAAAAACCAAAATTAGAAAAGGTAAAAGAAGCTGAAATTCGGGTGAATGAGCCACTGAAGTTTGACCAATTTGCTGTTTATCAAGTGGATTATAAGGAAAGTGAATTTAAAAGTATGTCCTTCCATTTGCAAAATAAAGCAAATAATCAAAAGTGGGGACCGATTAAAGTGAATTTAGCGAATCCTACAGAAAAATATGATCTAGGAAACGGGTATTCTCTAGAACTATTAAGCTATTTTCCTGATTTTTATTTTGATGAGAATGGAAAGCCGAATACGAAGACAAAATTACCAAACAATCCTGCATTCGTCTTTAAAATGTTTACCCCGGAAACACCAGATGGTGAAGTGAGCTTTGTTGGTATTCGGCAAAATATAGAACCGGATGGAAACAATAAATATAAAATGTCATTTGCAGGTGTGGAAATGCAAAATGCAACAGCACTTACTGTAAGAAAAGATTTAACGCTTTGGATTCTTGGTATTGGTGGATTTATATTTATGGTTGGTGTGATTCAAGGTATGTATTGGAACCATCGCCGTATTTGGATACAACGCGTCAATGATGAGTGGTGGGTTGCAGGTCATACAAATAAAAATTGGTTCGGTTTAAAGAAAGATATTGAAAGAGTTTTAGAAGGAACAGCGATTCCGCAACCACATGATAAAATAACCGATAAAAAAATTAGTTAAGGTGGGGAAACGATATGGTGCAAATAAGTAGTAATTTTCTGTTTGCCGCTTTCATCTTATATTTAATTGCAACTCTATTTTTTGGCGGAGCAATCAAAGAAAAAGGTCATAGGTGGGCAAATGTAGGTATAACTATAACAATATTAGGGTTTATTGCACAAACAGTATATTTTGTTACAAGGTGGATTGCATCAGGGCATGCGCCAGTTAGTAACTTTTTTGAGTTTGGTACATTTTTCGGTATGATGCTTGTCGGAGCATTTATTGTGATGTATTTTATGTACCGAGTAAGTATAATCGGACTATTTGCATTACCGGTTGCGCTTTTATTAATTGCCTATGCAAGTATGTTCCCGAGGGAGATATCCCCGCTTATTCCATCTTTAAAAAGTAATTGGTTACATATTCACGTGACTACTGCAGCAGCAGGACAGGCGATCTTAGCAATTAGTTTTATTACGGGCGTAATGTATTTATTGAAAAATGTAGATCAATCAACGAGAAGTAAACGTACATTTTGGTTAGAAACGGTAGTTTTCACACTTGTTTGTACTGTTGGATTTATTGCAGTAACAACGGTATTCTCTAGCATGAAATACGAAGCGAAGTTTCAATGGATTGATAAAAATGAACAACAAGTTGAGATGAAGTATAACCTTCCAGCTTTAGTGGGACCACATGAAGGGAAGTTAATGACAGAAAATAAGTTAGAGCCAAAAGTGGAGGTTCCAGCGTTTGTAAATGCGAAAAAATTAAATACTGTTATTTGGTCAGTAATAGTCGGAACACTACTTTATATTGTATTAAGACTTGTTTTGCGCAAACGAGTATCAGCAGCACTGCAGCCGTTAGTAAAGAATACGAATAGTGATTTGTTAGATGAAATTGGGTATCGATCTATTGCAATTGGATTCCCAGTATTTACATTAGGGGCGCTAATCTTTGCAATGATCTGGGCTCAAATAGCGTGGACGCGCTTTTGGGGTTGGGATCCAAAAGAAGTTTGGGCGCTTATTACTTGGCTCTTTTATGCTGCGGTATTACATTTACGTTTATCTAAAGGGTGGCATGGAGAGAAATCCGCTTGGCTTGCAGTAATTGGTTTTGCAATCATTATGTTTAACTTTATTGTAGTAAACTTAATTATCGCGGGTTTACATTCATATGCATAGAGAAATAAAATAGGAGAGTGTATGTCACTTTCCTATTTTATTTTTGTTAACTTTTCTTCTTTTTTGAGAAAAACATGACAAAGTAGCGGTTGATTTTGTAAAATGATGTCGAGGACCAAATACACTGTTCAAAAAAAATACATAGTTTTGGAAAAAAAATGAACAAAATTTATTATTCTTGTGAAGTATAATATGGAAAGTGGAATGTTTAAAGATATGCTTTGTTAAACGAGAATAGGTGCAGCATCATATTGTAGAAGGGTAGGTGTAAACCGTTGCGTTAAAATACGTGACGGGTAGAAATGGAAAATGAATCAAGAATTTTAATTGTAGACGATGAGGATCGTATTCGTCGTTTATTAAAGATGTATTTAGAAAGAGAGCAATATACAATTGAAGAAGCAGATAATGGTGATACAGCTTTAGAAATGGCATTACAAAATGATTATGATCTAATCCTATTAGACATTATGATGCCTGGCAAAGATGGTATTGAAGTGTGTAAAGGAATTCGTGAAAAGAAAGCAACGCCAATTATTATGCTGACAGCAAAAGGTGAGGAAGTAAATAGGGTACAAGGATTTGAAGTTGGAACAGATGATTATATTGTAAAGCCGTTTAGCCCGCGTGAAGTAGTGCTTCGTGTGAAAGCGGTATTACGACGTGCTGTACCAACAACATTCTTTACACAAGATACAACGACGAAAGATGTTACTGTGTTCCCACATTTAACAATTGATAATGATGCACATCGCGTTACAGCGGATGGTAATGAAGTAAACTTAACACCGAAAGAATATGAATTACTATTATTCTTAGCGAAAGCCCCTGATAAGGTATTCGATCGTGAGCAATTGCTAAAAGAAGTGTGGCAATATGAATTCTTCGGAGATTTACGTACAGTTGATACACATGTAAAGCGTTTACGTGAGAAGTTAAGTAAAAAATCACCAGACGCAGCGAAAATGATTGTTACGGTTTGGGGCGTAGGTTACAAGTTTGAGGTTGTGAACGACTGATGCTTTGGAGAAGTGTAGTAGGTAAGTTATGGATGACCATATTACTTCTCGTTTCGTTTGTTCTTGGATTTGTTGCTATTTTACTTTCGCAGTTTTTTAGAACGTATTATGTTGATATGAGTGAAGCTAGGCTTCAGAAAGTTGCAACAAGTGTCACAGAGTTAATTGAAGAAGGTGCCGATGTAAAAACGATTGAGAATATCGCGTACAAATTCTCTGATAAACTTTCAAGGATTATTATTGTAGAAGATGGTAAGGAAATATCTTCTTCACCGAAACAAGAAGGGTTAGTTACTCTAACGATAGATAATCTAAAAGAAGATAAAGAATTAGCAGCTGTTTTTACAGAAAAAAAAGAAATTAAAAATAACATTAAAAAAGCTCCTAATAGTAGAAAGAATAAAAACACTGAAAGTGATATTGTGATCGTCGGGAAACCAGTACAGTCAAAAAATCAAAGTGCAGTGTTTGTATATGAATCTTTACAAGTGCCAATAAAAGATATGGAGAAAACAACTGATTTTATTTTCTTAGCAGCCGGGATTGCGATTATTTTAACAACTTTCTTTGCATTTTTCTTATCTACTCGAATTACAGCGCCGCTCCGTAAAATGCGTGAGGTTGCTTTTGAGGTGGCGCGCGGGAAATTTGATACGAAAGCTCCTATGGTGTCTCAGGACGAAATAGGTGAGCTTGCAACTGCTTTAAATCAAATGGGAAAGCAGTTGAAGTTTAATATGAATGCATTGCAACAAGAAAAAGAGCAGTTAACTAGCATTTTGAGTAGTATGGCTGATGGTGTTATTACGTTAAATCAAGAAGGTGAAGTCGTTGTTATCAACCCACCGGCAGAACATTTCTTACAAGTTTGGCAAGAAGAAAAAGAATTAGAATTGAGTAAAAAATTGCCTTCTGAATTTGTTGAATTATTCCATCTTGTTGTAGAAAGCGAACAACAGCAAGTTGTTGAAATTAATTTGCAAAAAGGTAACTACGTAGTTCTTATGACACCACTTTACAACCAAACGAAAATTCGTGGAGCTGTAGCAGTACTGCGAGATATGACGGAAGAACGTCGTCTGGAGAAGATGCGTCAAGACTTTATTGCAAATGTTTCACATGAACTTCGTACACCGATGGTAATGCTTCAAGGGTATAGTGAAGCAATTTTAGATGATATTGTGCAAACGAAAGAAGAAATTAATGAGTTTGTCCAAATTATTTATGATGAATCTGTTCGTTTAGGTAAACTTGTAAATGAGTTATTAGATTTAGCTCGTATGGAAAGTGGTCATGTAGAGTTACATATAGGTGAAGTAGATATTCATCCATTTGTCGAAAAAATTGGCCGTAAATTCCAAGGGATTGCAAAGGATAAAGAAGTCCAATTAACAGTTGATTTCCAAAGTCCAATTGAACAATACCCGTTTGATGCAGACCGTATGGAACAAGTGTTGACGAATTTAATTGATAATGCAATCCGTCATACGAATGCAGGTGGGCATGTTGCACTTGTAATTGATACGAAAAATAATGGCCTTACTTTCGAAGTGCAGGATTCAGGTGCTGGTATTCCAGAAGAAGATATTCCATTCTTGTTCGATCGATTCTATAAAGCTGATAAAGCGAGAACGCGCGGGAAAAAGGTTGGAACTGGATTAGGGCTTGCGATTGCTAAAAATATTGTTCAAGGCCATGATGGTAAAATTTCTGTATCGAGTGTTGTTGGAGAAGGAACTACATTCTCTGTATATTTACCGAATCGTTTAATTTAGATATACATGTTCTTTAAGGATGATGATTAATAAAAGTTCTACTGTTTTTTATTTTTTTGTAAGTTCAATTAAATAAAGAATAGTAGAGCTTTTTCTATATTGATTAGAACGGAAAATAATAAGAGGGGTGTCGTAATGAAATGAAACTATATACAAAAACAGGAGATCAAGGGAAAACAAGTGTAATAGGTGGTCGAGTGGATAAAGATCATATACGTGTAGAAGCCTATGGCACAATTGATGAGGCGAATTCTCATATCGGATATGCGATGACTAAGTTGCAAGAAGAACGCTTTCGTGACATTTATAATGAACTTGAAAATATTCAACATGAACTATTTGATTGTGGAGGAGATTTAGCGGTAGTTGAGCAAAAAATTCCTTATAAAGTAACGGTAGAAATGGTCGAGTATTTAGAAAGAAGGATTGATTCGTATATAGAAGAAGCACCTACGTTAGAGCGTTTTATTTTACCAGGCGGTAGCGAGGCTTCGGCTACTATCCATATTGCACGTACAGTTATAAGAAGGGCGGAACGCTACATCGTGTCATTGCAAAAAGAAGGAGAAATAAATGAAATTGTCCTTAAGTATGTAAATAGGTTATCTGACTATTTCTTTGCGATTGCTAGAGTAATAAATGCTCGTTTACAAGTGAAAGATGTGGAATATAACCGCAGTGCAATTGTTTTTCGTGATAAAGAAGAAAAGGAAGTGGAGTAATTCACTTTCTTTTTTGTATACTTTTTTCTGTAATATACCACAATAGAGAAGGTATGATGGTTATTAGAAAACGGAGGATGTATATGAAAGCGTTAAAATGTAGCGTGATGCTATTGAGTATATTATTTTTATCTCAATTACATGTTTACGCTGAAGAAAATCAGTGGATATGGCCTGTTGAGGGGCAGATAAGTGATTATTTTGGGACAAGGCATGGGAAGCACTATGGTATTGATATAGCTGCGCCTATTGGAACACCTGTTGCGGCTATTCAAAATGGTAAGGTGATGAGGTCTTATTTTTCAAGTAGTTATGGGAATGTTGTGTTTATTAAACATGGAGAATACGAGGCTGTTTATGCGCATTTAAATAAGAGATATGTAGTTCAAGGGGATAATATTTCAAAAGGAGAGCTAATTGGAGAGGTCGGTAATACAGGAGAATCGCGAGGCGCGCATTTACATTTAGAAGTGCATCAAGGAAGATGGACGATGGAGAAAAGGAATGCGATGAATCCGTTGCTTGTTTTAAATGAACAAAAAAATCAAGTCGTGTCATCATCATTATATGTCGTACAAAAAGGTGATACTTTAGTCAGCATTGCTCGGAAATTTAGTATGACAGTTGATGAAATTAAAGTGAGAAATGGATTGCAACAAGAGCGAATCTATCCGAATCAACAATTATACGTTGATTAAAAAAAGAGCTAGTCAAACTAGCTCTTTTTTTACCAAAAAATAAAGACACATATAAATCCAGAAATAGCTAAGTAGCTATATAAGTAAAAGACTTTTGTTCTTGTTTTTTCTTTTGTCCGAAACAGTACAATAGTTGGTTCGATTAAACCGATTGTAAGACAAAGTAAGCCAAGAAGCATAAAGCCAATTGAAATAGAATACAGGGCGATTTGTGGTGCTTGAAATGGGATCATCCATTTTAATAAAAATGCAATAAGTGCAGTGTAACAAATGCTGCCGATGTATTTATTCAATGGTGTATTAGAACGGAAACCAGGAAGTTTTTTGAAAAAAGAACGGGAAACAACTTCTGTTTGTAAAGATGTATGTTCCTCAATTATTTTTTGAGCTTCTTTTCCTTTTTGGAAAAGGGATAAAATCCAATTTCGCTCACCTTGGAAAATAAATTGAGAAGTTGTCAAATAGTGATCAACTTTCACTTTATTCCAACTTTTCCATGGATGACGCTCACACAATTTTAATTTACTTTCTGTTTTTTTATCATACTGATAAATACTTATGCCATCTTGATCAAAAGTAGCGTAGTATGTCTCACTTGAGAATGTGCCTAAATCAATTGGACAGTAGAAAAGCAATTCCTTTTTTAAGTAAAAGTATTCTTTTCTTAAGTTTTTTTTCATTGCTTCTCGAATAGAGTGTCTTTTCTCTTTCTTCATGACATTTCCTCCATAATTCAGAAAATGTTCTTATCTTAACAATTCAACATCTTATCACTTTTAACTATATATGACTAGGGGATTCATAAGAGAAATACCGAATTATAAAAAATATGGGTTGTATTGTAAAATATTTTTCAGTCCATTACATATACTTAAAGTAGATAACTTATTTATAATAAGTTACGCTTTTTTAGTTCACAATACGATCATGTTGTTGTATAATGAAGGAGAAAATAGAATATCGGTCTATCTTCGGGGCAGGGTGAAAATCCCGACCGGCGGTGATGAACAGTTAATGATGTCGTTCTAAGCCCGCGAGCCGTTAAGGCAGGATTTGGTGTGATTCCAAAGCCGACAGTATAGTCTGGATGGGAGAAGATGGAGGTTCAAGCGTTCAAAAAAGATAAGTATTTGAACGTCTGTTTGATGTGCCTTAAAATTCTCCCTTTGTGTAAATCACAAGGGGTTTTTTCGTTCTATGAAAAAATAGGCATAGCAGAACCTTTCCACTTTCCATGAGAAGATCGATGGAAAAGGAGAGAGAAAGATGAAACAAAAAAACAGTGTAGTGCAGATGGTGAGTGTGGCGATGCTAAGTAGTATTGCATATTTACTGATGATGTTGGACTTCCCATTCCCAGGGCTTCCGCCATTTTTAAAAATTGATTTTAGTGATGTACCAGCTCTAATTGCAGCGATTATTTTTGGTCCGATTGCAGGAGTAATTGTAGAAGCCATTAAAAATGTTTTATACTATGGAATTCAAGGGAGTTTAACGGGAGTGCCAGTTGGAGAAATAGCGAACTTTATAGCGGGATGTTTATTTATAGGTCCGGCAGCATTCTTATTCCGAAAGTATCGTTCAGTAAAAAGTTTAACTACAGGATTAATGTTAGGAACAATTACTATGACGGTTATTATGAGTGTGTTAAACTACTTCATTATTTTACCAGCGTACACTTGGTTTTTAAATTCACCAGCTATGTCTAGTGATGTTATGCGGCAAACTATTATAGCGGCTATATTACCGTTTAATATAATTAAAGGAATTGTTGTGACGATTGTATTTGTAGCGTTATTTTCACGCCTGAAAGTATGGGTATTTGCAAAGATGAAAAACGCTTGAAAATATTAAGCCATCGGCAGTATTACTGCTGATGGTTTTTTGTTAAGGCAAATGAAAGAGTGAACAAAAAATCCCCCTCATATTTAGGAGGGGGATTTTTTGAAGTTAATAAAAGACTATTCGAATTTTAAAGCGTCGCCATCAAATGATTCGTCAGCAACTTTAATTGAGTCAGTTGGACAACCTTCGAATGCATCCATCATATCTTCAACTAATACATCTGGAATTTCAACGATACCTTGGTTATCATCTAATGTTACAAATGCAATACCTTCATCATCATAGTCATAAATGTCTGGTGCAGCAGCTCCGCAAGCACCGCATGCAATACAAGTATCTTTATCAACGATTGTATATTTTGCCATCTTTTTTCCCTCCTGATAATATGTATGTGAAAAGTTCGCCATAAAAATTATAACCTTATTGTAAAACGGTTTTTAAAACTTTTCAACATAAAATTATAATGATAATGCTTATCAATTAGAGTGTCAACTTATTTTTGAATTATTTCATAAGATTTTCAAAATACTTAAATGTTACTACGTTTGATACAATAGAATATATACAAGTATAGAGCGCGAATATGATAAGTTTAATTAGTAACGGTAAACGTGTAATCATACTGAAAAAGAAATTAAGTTATATTGAAGGGTGGAAGCGGTAATGCAGCTACAATACACTTTATTATATTGTTTAAAACAATTGAATGGTGAAAGAACCGTTTCTTCTATTTATTATTTATTAAAAGGAAAGCGATCTTCGCAAACATTACAAGATGGTAATATGTTCCGAATTTCTTTTTTGTTTGGGATATATAAATCATTAGATAGAGCTGATTATGATCGAGAAGTTGCAAAGTTGTTACAAGCGGAGTTGGTTCAAGCTATACATGAAAATACATACGTGTTAACGACTACTGGTAAAATACAATTAAACAAATGGGAAGATGTATTTGCTTTTCCGACGTATTTACATGGTTTACACTATGGTGAATTAGGTGCAACGTTTTGGAAGAGATTATCATTAATTGTCCAAACTATTTCGAATTTACAACAGGCGAATACGAAATTTATTCCAATTCAACAAGATACAGAAATAATGATGTGGGTGAAACGTTTTCTCACTGGAATTCCATATGTGAGGAGTGAATTGGCTAAAAGATTGTGGAAGGAAATACATGGTCTTTTAGAAAAAAGTAATCCAGTAGAGGCGACAATTGTAACATATCGTTTAACTGGCTATGAACGTATTGGTTGTACTGTACAACAATTAGCGGAAATTACGAAACAAGATGTATTTCGAGTGCATTTTTTATTTTGGGGTACAATTCACTTCTTTATTCAAGAAGTTCGCAATAAAGAAAATGAGTTTCCATTATTAGCTGAAATTATATCTTATCCAAATGAGAGAGCTGATTTGTTTAGCTTGTCGACGAAAAGAACATACAATCTTTGGAGACAAGGGCGTTCTTTAGAAGAAATAGCAACAATAAGGAATTTGAAGGTTGCAACAATAGAAGATCATTTTGTAGAAATTGCTTTACGAGAAAAAGAATTTTCTATTGAGATGTTTATGGGAAAAGACAAAATAGAAAAAGTAACAAAAGTAATTGAAGCATTACAAACACGTAAATTGCGTGTGTTGAAGCAAGCGGTTGGGGAGGAAATCTCTTATTTTGAAGTCCGTCTTGTATTGGCACGGATGGAGGGTATAAATGAAGCTTGAGGAATATTTATATAAGTGGTTTGGATATTCTGAATTTCGTCCGGGACAAAAGGAAGTTATTACGGACCTATTGGAAGGAAAAGATGTTATAGCAATGCTTCCGACTGGAAGGGGGAAGTCCATGTGCTATCAACTTCCGGGGCTTATGCAAAAGGGAACGGTGCTTGTTGTATCACCATTATTATCTTTAATGGAAGACCAAGTTATGCAATTAAAGCATGTTGTGAAAAATCGAGTTATTGCATTTAATAGTTTTCGGACGTTAAGTGAAAAAAGAGAGGCTATGAAAAAGCTAGCTTTTTATAAATTTATTTTTGTATCACCAGAGATGTTGCAGTCGGAATTGTTAATAAGAGAATTGAAGGGAATTCATATTTCATTGTTTGTCGTAGATGAGGCTCATTGTATTTCACAATGGGGCTATGATTTTCGGACGGATTATAAAAAGTTAGATCAAGTAATTGAGAGTATCGGATCTCCAGCGGTACTAGCATTAACGGCGACCGCGACAAAGGATGTACTACGAGATATAGCGGAGAGTTTAAGTCTAAAAAATGTCGCTGAGCATGTATACTCAATTGATCGTCCAAATATTGCGATGGAAGTACAATTTGTGGAGACGATAGAAGAAAAAAAAGAGGCGCTTTTTGAGCATGTAATGTACTTACAAGGACCGGGTATTGTTTATTGTTCAAGTAGGGCATGGACAGAGCGTTTAACTGAGTATTTAAGAGGAAAAGGGGTTACAGGTGTAGCTTTTTATCATGGTGGTATGGAACACGAAGAGCGTATGTTAATTCAACAACAGTTTATGAATGATCAATTGCAGCTTGTAATATGTACAAGTGCTTTTGGGATGGGAGTAAATAAGTCGAATACGAGATATATTATTCATTTTCATTATCCGACAAATGTAGCTTCCTATTTACAAGAAATCGGAAGAGCTGGAAGAGATGGCGAACCGAGTATAGCCATTTTATTATGTAGCCCAATGGATCATGATTTGCCAATTTCAATCATTGAAGATGAATTGCCAAGTAAGTCGCAAATACAATTTTTATTTTCGTTACTACAAGAAAGAATGTTTCAAATGAAAGCATTACCAATAGAAGATGTAGAAGGAATTTGTTATGATGCAGCAGGATTTAGTGAACAATATTGGCGTTTCATCCGCTATCATCTTGAACATCTTGGAATCATACAACAGCGAAATCTTATGCTAGAGAGCTTGTCAGATGAAATAATGTACAGATTAATAGCGGAAGTGGAAGTGAGATTGCGTAATAAATATAGTCAGCTAGAAAATATGAAGTCATGGATACAAGTTCAAGGGTGTAGACGTGAATATTTATTACAACAATTCGGTTATAGAAAAGACCAAGAGTTAAAAAACTGTTGTGATTACTGTGGTATTACAAAAACGGATTATAAAAAAAGACGAGCGCAACAATCAATTTTCGACTATAATTGGGAAACAGAGTTACAAAAGCTTTTCGGCCTAGAAAAGATGGAGGAATGATGAACATTCAAAGGCATAATGTTGAAGATATGAGTCCGAGGGAAATAAGACTGAATCTCTACATAACACAATTAATTATTATTGGTATCGGTTGTTTACTAGCATATATATTATTTCAAGATAAGAAAGAAGTTTATAGTTTGTGGAAATGGGAACCTGTTTCCATACTTGTAATAGGTGGTTTGTTAGCGATTGGTATTGTGTTATTAGATTATATTGCAATGAGAGTGTTCCCAGAGTCTTGGTTTGATGACGGTGGTATTAACGATAGAATGTTTCAAGGAATTTCTGTCATGCATTTACTCGTCATTACGTTTATTATTGGTTTTGCTGAAGAATTTTTATTTAGAGGTGTAATGCAGACTCATTTTGGAATTGTAATAGCGAGTTTAATTTTTGCTGTGTTACATATTCGATATATAACGAAGCCTTTTTTGTTTTGTTTTGTCTGCTTTATTAGTTTTGTTTTTGGTTATGTATTTGAGTGGACAGGAAATTTGTTTATAACAATCTTTGCACACTTTCTTGTTGATTTTATAATGGGGCTTCAATTAAGAAAATAAATGGAAGGTGGTGGTGAACAACATGAGAAAACGAATTCCTGATTTTGAAGAGGAATTAGAAGTTGAGCGAGTGGAAGAAGATGAAGGTTTACCGCCGCGTAGTGAAATTCGTAGAAATAAAGAAAAAAAACCAAAATTTAAAATGAATCACATTTTCGTCCGAGTGTTAACATTTCTATTCATATTGTTACCTATTGGAATTCTATGGTATACAGATAAATATATACAGGTGAAAAGTGATAGTAATAATGCTGGAAAAAGTGCGTTTGAAGTGATTTTCTTTGATTCAGCTAAGACTGAATCAAAGAAGCAGTCTGAGAAAGTAGTCACTCATACTGTGAAAGAGGGAGAAACGTTAGAAAGTATAGCGAAGCAATATTTTTCAGATGAAACTGGGATTGAAGTGATTAAAAAATACAATAATTTACAAGAAGATGAAGTGAAAGTAGGGCAAGAATTAAAAATTCCTATTAAAGATAAGTCCACGAAACAAGAGAGCTAGTAAAATAAGTGATTCATAGCTGGATATAAAAATTATGGACTATACTTTACGAGGAGGGGGAGTAAAAAATATATGTCATGGATTATATTATTAGGTACTCTCATATGCATTGGTTTTGTATGTCTTCTTGGAATGTATAAAGAAGCGATGCGTAATACGGTGTTGGAACATACTCTAGTATTCGAAGAATTTCCGGAAAGTTTTCAAAAAGTTAATGTTTTTTTTATTTCGGATATTCATAGAAGGATCATTTCTAACTCGCTAATTGAACAAGTAAAAGGAAAAGTAGATTTCGTAATTATTGGCGGCGATTTAGCGGAAAAGGGCGTACCTTTATCGCAAATCTCTTTAAATATTCAAAAACTAAGAGAAGTAGCTCCTGTATATTTTGTGTGGGGAAATAATGATTATGAAATTGAATATCACGAATTAGATGCTTTATTGTTAGAAAATAACGTGAAGGTTTTAGATAATACACGAGTTGTATTTGAATCTGAATCAGGTGAGAAGATTTGCTTACTCGGTGTAGATGACGTTGGATTAGAACGGGATCGTTTAGATTTAGCGTTGGCAGATTGCAAAGAAGAGGGTTTGCGCATTTTAATTAGTCACAACCCTGATATAATAAAAAAAATGTCTGGGAAAGAACGAATTTCGCTCGTGCTAAGTGGGCATACACATGGAGGACAGATTCGATTGTTCCCGTCTAAAAAGCATTTAAAGGGGGGCGTATATAAGCATTCAAATACGACTCTCTTTGTTAGTAATGGGTATGGAACAACTTTGTTCCCTCTTCGTTTTCGGGCACCTTCCCAAACACATATCATTACGCTATGCAGGGGGAAATAATGCCAACTTTAAATGGAAAATATAATATAAAAGCTGTTTCAAATATACTCGGAATTCAGCCGAGTACACTTCGTGCATGGGAAAGACGCTATCATATTATTGCTCCAAAGCGGAATCATGCGGGGCATCGTCTATATACAGAAGAGCATATCAAAATTTTGAAATGGTTAATGGACAAAGTTTCTGAGGGTATGATGATTGGACAAGCAGTTCAGTTATTAGAAGGGAATCGGTTGCAGAATAACGTTCAAAAAGAAAATCTTTATGATAAAGAAGTTGTTTTAGTGGACGATATACTACAAGCTTTGTTAAAATTTGATGAAATTACAACTTCTGCATTATTAAACGAAGCTTTTAGTATATATTCAGCAGAAAAAGTCATTACAAGCATCATCCTTCAAGTGACAAACAAATTGTTAGTTTTAAAAAATAATAATGAGATTACAATGTCACAATTCAAATATGTAGTATCATTCTTGCAAACACGTCTAGGTATGGTTTATCATAATGCGTCACTGCATCCTTCCGCACACAAAGTTTTCGTTTTAGAAAATAATATATTAAAAGGATTTATTTTCGCGACGTATTTACGTTTAAAAGGATATCAAGCGATGTATATTGGGACAAGTTTAGATGAAGAAGGTATTATACTAGCCATTGAACAATTACGACCTAAATATTTGTTTATATCTTTTGATGATGAACGAGAACTTGAGAAGGCAGTGAGATTCACTGATTTGTTGCAGGAAAAAAATAAAAATCTTTCTGTTGGTTTTATAGGGAGAAAAGGTGTTGAAGGTCAATTAAATCTTCAAAATGTCCTAATTGGTAATACAAAAGAAGAATGGGATGGATGGTTAAAATTGTCAGAATAGTTGTTCGGAAAGAACCATCTATTTTCTATTTCATATAATAAAAATTAGATTCAATGGTTACGTAGGGAGGGTATGAGATGAGGCTGGAACGTTTAAATTACAATAAGATAAAAATTTTCCTAACATTTGATGATTTATCTGAACGAGGATTAACGAAAGAAGATTTGTGGAGAAACGCACCGAAAGTACAGCAGCTATTCCGTGATATGATGCAAGAAGCGAATAAAGAATTAGGATTTGAAGCGGATGGTCCGATTGCTGTTGAAGTATTTTCTCTACAAGCGCAAGGGATGGTTGTAATTGTAACAAAAGAAAATCACGAAATGGACACAGAAGATGAGTTCCGTGACGAGTTTATTGAAATGCAAGTGACTCTTGATGAAAGTGAGCATATACTTTACGAGTTTGCTACATTGGATGATGTAATCAATTTGTCAAATCGCTTATATAACCTTGGTGTAACTAGCGGAAAGCTGTATACGTGGGATGGGCGTTTTTATCTTTGGATAGAAGAAGAAGATCAATTTCAATTGCTGAAAGCAGATTTTATAGCTATTTTAGCGGAATACGGAAATTCATCTACAGCAACCATTTACCGCATCATGGAATATGGTAAGGAGTTAATGGATTCTCAAGCAGTTGAACAAATATACAATTACTTTGTGAAAAAACAAAACCTCAGCTAATGTAAAGTAGCTTGAGGTTTTATTTTTATCCTGAAAAGAATAGGGAAATCTAAAGTTTTGAAAACTGAGGGGACAAGAAGAATAGCTGATCTATTTGCAAATACTTAATTGATTTTTCTTGGTTAAATATTTATTTTATCGCACTATATTTTGATGAAATTAAAAAATATTTAAATATTTAAGTATTTTACTTCTCTAAAAGCAATAAAAGGACTATAATAATAGTGAAAACGCTTGCAACGTAAAATAGTTTGTATATATTTGTTAGCGTTTTCTATTGCATTCCAAATTTAACGGTGTATACTAGGCAATGAAGGTTTACTAAACAAGTGAAATTACAGGGGGTTTACTTACTATGGTAGCCGAAAAGGGAACTCAAACGAAAACACAACAACAAAGGGAACAACATTTTGAATTGTTGAATTCAACACAAATTGTTATTAATGAAGCATTAGAAAAATTGGGTTATCCAAACGAAGTATATGAATTATTGAAAGAACCAGTTCGTATGATGACGGTGAAGATTCCAGTTCGTATGGATGACGGGACTGTTAAAATATTTACAGGATATCGTGCACAACATAATGATGCTGTTGGTCCAACGAAAGGTGGAATTCGCTTCCATCCAAATGTAACAGAAAATGAAGTGAAAGCACTTTCAATCTGGATGAGTTTAAAATGTGGTATTGTTGATTTACCATATGGTGGAGGTAAAGGTGGAATTATCTGTGACCCACGTGAAATGTCATTCCGTGAGTTAGAAAGATTAAGCCGTGGTTATGTACGAGCAATTAGCCAAATCGTTGGTCCAACAAAAGATATTCCAGCTCCAGACGTATTTACAAACTCACAAATTATGGCATGGATGATGGATGAGTATAGCCGAATTGATGAATTTAATTCACCAGGATTTATTACAGGTAAACCACTTGTATTAGGTGGATCACACGGACGTGAAACAGCGACAGCGAAAGGTGTAACAATTTGTATTCGTGAAGCTGCGAAAAAACGTGACATTGATATTAAAGGTGCACGCGTTGTTGTTCAAGGATTCGGTAATGCGGGTAGTTTCTTAGCTAAATTTATGCATGATGCAGGCGCGAAAGTAATTGCAATTTCAGATGCTTACGGTGCACTACATGATCCGAACGGATTAGATATTGACTACTTGTTAGATCGTCGCGATAGCTTCGGTACCGTAACAAAACTATTTAATAATACAATTTCAAACAAAGAACTGTTAGAACTTGATTGCGACATTTTAGTGCCAGCTGCAATTGAGAACCAAATTACAGAAGAAAATGCTGATAAGATTAAAGCGAAAATTGTAGTTGAAGCTGCAAATGGTCCAACTACATTAGAAGCAACAAAAATCTTAACAGATCGTGGTATTTTACTTGTTCCAGACGTATTAGCAAGTGCTGGTGGCGTTACAGTATCTTACTTTGAGTGGGTACAAAATAACCAAGGTTACTACTGGACTGAGGAAGAAGTAGAACAACGTTTAGAAAAAGTAATGGTAAGATCATTCGATTCAATTTATGAAACATCACAAGTTCGTAAAGTTAACATGCGCTTAGCTGCGTACATGGTTGGTGTTCGTAAAATGGCTGAGGCTAGTCGCTTCAGAGGCTGGGTATAATATATAATATTTTGAGAAAACGTGATTTCCTTTCGAGGGAATCGCGTTTTTTGTTGAAGTTACTAGTTAGAGGTGTTGAATAGGAACAATGAAATAATGGATCAAGTAGGTTAATTAGAAGAAAGAGTAAAACAATTAGAAAGGGAGCTAGGAAGAACTAAAAATGCTCAGAGAACTAGTGTCATTCGGATTATTGGAGAGGGGCTATTACATTTTGTTTTTGGAGTGTTTGTTGTAGGGCCGATTATCGCTGTAGTATTTGGAATTATTACGTAGATTGGTGAAAAATAGAATAAAAATAAAAAAGAACGCTTGTTCCGTACGAACAAACGTGCTATACTTTCCTTAGATAAACAAAACGGAAATGATTTTAAGGAGAGATAAATGATGAAAATGACAGTAGACCAAAGATTTATGATGCCAGCAGATGTTGTAGAACGAGTGGAAGTTTTACGAAATAAACATAGTAAGCGTGGTACATTATTACAATCAGTAAATAAGTTTTTCGGTTTAGATACGAAAGAAGATTGTATTTGGTTTTACGGTTTTTATGGAGTAGCTGTAAGTATTTTATTATTTATGGTGTTCACATCAAATATTTTCGATATTCTCTTCGCGTAAGAAATATGCTATATGGACATTGCCACCGAATACATATATAAGGAAGAAAGGTAATTTTTTAGAGCGGAGTTGATAGCGATGGCGATGTTCCCTATAGAGCGCAACTATATTGGATACGGAAGTTCACGACCAGGAATTCCTCTTTCAAAGGTAAGATTTATTGTTAGTCATGATACCGGGAATCCTGGTAGCAATGCGATAGGAAATCGGGATTACTTTAATGAAATACAACCGAAAGCTTCAGCGCATACATTTATAGATGACAAAACAATATTAGAAATTATTCCGATAAATGAAGTGGCATATCATGTTAGGTATAATGCACCGACTGATAATGATTTGTATGGTTATGATGCGAATAAGGTTGCTATTGGAGTTGAACTTTGTTATGGGGGAGAGATTAACTTTTGGGAAGCGTATAACCGTTTTACATGGTATCACGCTTATTTATGTCAAAATTTCGGTCTGAATCCGAAAAAAGATATTGTGTCACATAAAACACTTGATCCTACTCGGAAAATTGATCCTGAAAATGTATTAGGGCAACAAGGAATAAAATTTCAGCAGTTTTTAGCAGATGTCTATCGGATGTACGTTTCGTTTAGATGACAAATATAAGAAAAATGAATACAATAAAGATAGGTGCCTACTGCTGGAAGTAGGTTTTTTCTTGTTTATATAAATAGAGTAGAGGCAGAAGACTAGGAGTGAATCGAGTATGCAAAAAGAAACAGCTATTATTATTGGAGGCGGCCCATGTGGATTAGCAGCGGCAATTTCGCTACAAAAGGTAGGGATAAATCCGTTAGTAATTGAAAAAGGAAACATTGTAAATGCAATTTATAATTATCCAACCCATCAAACGTTTTTCTCTTCTAGTGAAAAATTAGAAATTGGTGAAGTTGCTTTCATTACAGAGAACCGTAAACCAGTTCGTAATCAAGCACTTGCATATTATCGTGAAGTAGTAAAACGTAAGTCGGTGCGTGTAAATGCATTTGAACGCGTGGAACAAGTCCAAAAAGATGGTGATGTTTTTAAAGTTGAAACGACGAAGCGTGACGGAAGTAAAAAAATATATGTGGCGAAGTACATTGTTGTAGCGACTGGATATTATGATAATCCGAATTATATGAATGTACCTGGTGAGCAGCTAGAAAAAGTAGCGCATTATTTCAAAGAAGGGCATCCTTATTTTGATCGAGATGTCGTTGTAATAGGTGGTAAAAATTCAAGTGTAGATGCGGCGTTAGAACTTGTTAAATCGGGTGCACGTGTAACGGTGTTATACCGTGGTGGGGAATACTCACCGAGTATTAAGCCATGGATTTTGCCGGAATTTGAGGCATTAGTACGAAATGGAACAATTCAAATGCATTTTCATGCGCATGTAAAAGAAATTACGGAACATACGTTAACATATACAGTAGAGGGTAAGGCGCATACAATTCAAAACGATTTTGTATTTGCTATGACTGGTTACCATCCGGATCACAGCTTCTTAACAAAAATGGGAGTTCGGATTGATGAAGAAACAGGGCGCCCGATTTATACAGAAGACAGTATGGAAACAAACGCTGAAAATATTTTTATTGCAGGTGTAATTGCTGCGGGAAATAATGCAAATGAAATATTTATCGAAAACGGAAGATTCCATGGAGATGCGATTGCGCAAACCATTGCATCAAGACAATAAAAAGAAGCTGTCGAAAACCTCGACAGCTTCTTTTTATTCGTGCATAAACATGTTTTGGATTGTTTCGTGAGAATTTGTATTCTCTAGTGCGACTAGTAATTTAATTCGTGCTTTTTGAGCGTTTAAGCCATATGTGAAAACAATGCCCATATCTTTTAATTGTTTTCCGCCACCTTCATAAGAGTATACGTCTTGAACGATACCGTTGAAGCAACGAGAAACTAATACAACCGGAATTCCTTTGTCTATTAATCGTCCTAGACTAGGGAGTGTTCTTGGAGGTAAATTACCTTGTCCGAGCGCTTCAATAACAATTCCGTCTACTGGTAGTGATTCGATTGCTGATAATAATGTATCATCCATACCTGCGTATGCTTTTAGAACGACAACGTTTTTAGAGATTTGTCGTATTGTATATGTTTCGTGATGCACTAAAGCATGATGGAAAACAACACCACGTTTCGTTACCATACCGATTGGTCCGTATTGCGGGCTTTGGAATGTCGCAACATTACTTGTATGTGTTTTTGTTACATTTGTTGCGCAATGTATTTCATCATTTAATACAACTAGAACGCCCTTTTCAGCAGCTTCATTACTACTAGCAACTTTTACAGCGGATAAGAAGTTGTATAGACCATCAGCACCTAATTCGTTACTAGAACGCATTGCCCCTGTCACAACGATTGGAATAGTTGCTTGCACTGTTAAATCAAGAAAATAAGCTGTCTCTTCTAATGTATCCGTACCATGCGTAATGACTACGCCATGAATATCGTCTTGTTTTGCTCTTTCGTCAATGATGACTTGTAATTGTAGCATTTCGCTAGGAGTCATATGAGGAGATGGAAGATGGAACACATCTTCAACAATTAAATCAACATCGCCTTCTAAATCAGGAATAAATTTCAAAAGAGGATTTTTTTCGCCTGGTTGTACGACCCCAGTTTCTTTATCTTCCTCCATTGCAATTGTTCCACCTGTGTGTAAAACTAGGATTCTTTTCAATGCTTATACCCCTTTCGAGTTAAAAAATACATTTAGAACATAACATGTTTTGAGTAAATTCGACAATGAAAATGTATAAAAGTACGCTTAGAAAATGACAATAAACTTAATTACTTCATGTGCGTTGCGCGAAGTAGCTATTAGGTGGAGTTTTATTTATATAAATTTATGAAATTAGATGCGTGAGTATAGAGGGAAAAGGAGCGAGTGTTTTGAAAAAAGTGGAGAAAATATTTATTCGTATATTGCTAATTCAATTTATTTGTCTTTCTGTTGTACAGCTACTCTTTATACATAAATCTTCAGTGAAATATTTATCAAAAATTGTTTATTACGAAGGTGTCGTCACGAAAAATAAGACGGAAATTTTGAAGGTGAATAAGTAGTTTTCATTTTCTTCTATGATGGATTATGCTACAATAATTGAGGATTTAATGACGTGAAGCAAACGAGAAGAAGCAGGGGGCGAATACCTGCTTTTCGTTTTGTATTATAAGTAAAAAATGAGGTGTTACAATGGATAAACGAATTTCGATTGCTATAGATGGTCCAGCGGCTGCTGGAAAGAGTACAGTTGCAAAAGTTGTTGCAAAAAAACTTTCATATGTTTACATTGATACAGGTGCAATGTACCGTACTATTACATATGCAGCCCTTGAACAAAAAGTGGATATTGAAAATGAAGAAAAGTTAATGGAAGTTGTAAAAAATGTGAATATTGAATTTCAGCAAGGAGAAAATACGCAACTTGTATTTTTAAATGGACAAGATGTTTCTGAGGTTATTCGTACGCCTGATGTGACGAATCGAGTATCTATAGTGGCAAAACATCGTCTTGTTCGTGAAGAAATGGTACGTCGTCAACAAGAATTAGCTAAAAAAGGCGGTGTAGTAATGGATGGCCGTGACATTGGTACACATGTACTACCAGATGCTGAAGTGAAAATCTTTATGCTTGCTTCTGTAGAAGAAAGAGCGGAAAGAAGACATTTAGAAAATATGAATAAAGGTTTCGATTCTAATTTAGAGCAGTTAAAAGAAGAAATTGCTCAGCGTGATAAATTAGATTCAGAGCGTGAAGTGTCTCCTCTAAAAAAAGCCGATGATGCATTGGAATTAGATACAACTTCTTTATCAATTGAAGAAGTTGTCCAAAAAATTATGGGGATTGTTTCAGGGGTGTTTGCAAAATAAAGAAAGAGGATAATCCTCTTTCTTTTTTGTTTGTTTAGAATTGTAAAGGATAAGTGAATTATGAGTCGCTTGTCTTGACAAATGAGTCGATTTATAAGAAGTTAGTTAGAGAGGAATAAAACTGTCAGAATATATTCGCTATTATATTTCAAAACATACTTTATTCAAGACGATTTTGCTGTATACTATTTATATAGGTTTAATAGATTTTCTTGTAAAATGTATTGAAAATGAGTATGTGATGATAAATTCTTATAACATGCAAATGAAAACATTAGTTTTCATTTCGTATATACATAAAAATGCTTTGTCAATTCTGTAGGGAGGTATTTCCATGGTAGAAAAAATGAATGAAGAAGTTATGAATTCAAAAGAATTACAAGTTGGTGACGTTGTTACAGGTTCTGTAACGAAAGTTGAAGAGAAACAAGTTCTTGTAAATATTGGATACAAAACAGATGGTGTGATTCCAATTAGTGAATTAGCTAACGTTCATATTGAAAAAGCAAGCGATGTTGTAGAATTAGATCAAACTCTTGAATTGAAAATTATTAAATTAGAAGATGATGATCTTGTATTATCTAAGAGAGCTATTGATGCAGAAAAAGCTTGGGTAGAATTACAAGAGAAATTTACTTCAGGTCATGTATTTGATGTTACTGTAAAGGATATCGTGAATGGTGGTTTAGTTGTGGATCTTGGTGTTCGTGGCTTTATTCCAGCTTCACTTGTAGAAGTGCATTATGTAGAAGATTTTACTGAATATAAAGGGAAAGCGTTAGCGGTGAAAATTGTTGAATTAGACCGTGAAAAAAATCGTGTTATCCTTTCGCATAAAGCGGTAGTAGAACAAGAACTAGATTCTAAGAAAAAAGAAGCGATTTCTTCGTTGAAAGAAGGAGATATCGTAGAGGGAACAGTACAACGATTAACTGATTTTGGTGCATTCGTAAATGTAGGCGGTGTGGACGGTTTAGTTCACATTTCACAAATTTCACACGAACGTGTGGAACAACCTTCTGAAGTATTAGAGCAAGGTCAAAAGGTAAAGGTGAAAGTGTTGTCTGTTGATGCAGATACACAGCGTATTTCTTTATCGATTAAGGCGGCTCAGCCAGGACCTTGGGAAAATGTTGCTAGTGAAATAAAAGCTGGAGATATTCGCGAGGGAGTAGTAAAGCGTCTTGTTACATTCGGTGCATTTGTTGAAATTTTACCTGGCGTTGAAGGTCTTGTGCATGTATCTCAAATTGCAAATCGTCATGTGAAAAATCCAAATGAAGTACTAGAAATGGGACAGGAAGTAACGGTTAAAGTACTTGAAGTACACGTGGCAGAAAAACGTATTTCTTTAAGCATAAAAGAAGCGCTTGAAGAAAATAATGTAGTAGAAGATTATAGCCAATACGAGCCGAATTCTGATTCTGCAACGTTCCAATTAAGTGATATTATCGGTGAACAACTGAAAAAATTAAAGAAATAAAGAGGGGTACAAGTGGTAAGGGCAAAACGTAAATTAGATCATATTGAATACGCTCTTTCTACTGGACAGTCTCGTACACATGGCTTTCATGACATTGAGTTTGTGCATCAAAGCTTGCCAAACTCAAGTGTTGATAGTGTAACATGTGAAACAAAAATCGGCGAACTTTCACTAAGTTCGCCGATTTTTATCAATGCGATGACTGGTGGTGGTGGAGAGCAAACGTTACATATTAATGAGCAATTAGCATATGTAGCGAAACATCACAAACTTGCAATGGCTGTAGGTTCGCAAATGGCAGCGTTAAAAGATGAAAGTGAGGCGGCCTCTTATAAGATCATCAGAAAGGTAAACCCAAATGGTATTTTCTTTGCTAATTTGGGTAGTGAGGCAACTGTTGAACAGGCAGAGCGTGCCGTTGATATGATTGAAGCAAACGCACTGCAAATTCATTTAAATGTTATACAAGAGTTAACGATGCCTGAAGGAGACCGTGATTTTACGGGGGTACTTCAGCGAATTGAGCAAATTATTTTAAAGAGCAAAGTTCCTGTCATTGTAAAAGAAGTAGGTTTTGGGATGAGTAAGGAAACGGTGCAACAGTTAGTAAATATAGGGGTTACAGCGGTTGATATCGGCGGACAAGGTGGTACGAACTTTGCTGCTGTTGAAAACGAAAGAAGACAGCGAATGCTTTCTTATTTTAATAACTGGGGCATACAAACAGCTACCTCGATCATTGAAGCATCCTCTACAAATAATAACCTCTCTCTTATTGCATCTGGAGGCATACAAACAGCGCTTGATGTCGCAAAAGCAATCGCATTAGGGGCGAATACAACGGCGTTTGCTGGATACTTTTTACGTATTTTAATGCAGGACGGTGTCGAGAAGTTAATTGATGAAATCGATCTATTCCATACGGATTTGAAATTTATCATGACGGCACTTGGTGCGAAGACGATAGAAGAGTTACAATCTGTACCTCTTGTTGTAAAAGGTGAAACATATCATTGGTTAATGCAGCGTGGTATTGATACTGGGCGTTATAGTAGGAGATAAAAAATCAACCGTTTGGTTGTTTTTTTTCTTTTTATAAAATGAAGAGGTCAAAAATAAAAGTATTATTATTTCTGAGAATGAGGTAAAGAAAGATTTAATCGCGTATGCTGGATTTATTGAAAGTGGTGCAAATGAAAGGAAAAGTGTTGCCGAGGAATTAAGAGCGTATTTTGTAGATGCGAATCAAGATGAAGCATATAAAGGTTTAACTGCTTATATAGAATTGTGTAACGAGAGAAAGGATTTTAAATCGGTAACATTAGACGTTAAGATAGATGATATTAAAGAGATCGAAGATAAACAGTATGAATTAACGTATTCAATGACGTATAAAACGAATTATACGAATGGGAAAGCAGAACGAGTGCTAACTTTTCAATATAACTGGTTAGCGATAAAACAAGATAAGAGAGTGCTATTTAATGGTCAAAAAAAACAGAAAAAACTTACGATAATTTAGGAGAGGAGGATGTTAATAAAAAAGGAGAAAATATATCTTCAAATAGTAAAAATACAATAGGACGTATTACGTATAATAGTGAAGATGTTAATATCCATGCACGGAATATAAGAGAAGATACAGCGATTTTTGGATATAATCAAAAAGTTGAAATTTCACTAACTTCAAATGTAAGAGAAGGGGGTTCTAGTTCAACAACAGTACAATCGACAATTAAAACGGCGAATATTGCAATCGCAGTCGGGAATAAATTGTATAGGAATCCAATGGTGAATGCAGGAAGTGGAATGGAAGCGCTAATTTTGCCGAGGGAATTGGGAGAAGACAAAAAAATCCATCTGAAGATTCGTATGTAAGTTATTATTTTAATATACCAAATGAAGTGAGTTTAAGTGATGCTGAAGTAGTATTACTTTCTGATCAAGGAAATACCGTTGCGAGTAGGAAAATTAAAGAAGAAAAAGAAGATATTACAGGCGTAAAAAAGGTGTTGAACGAAAGTTAAAAGAAATAGGGGAGACGGATTATGTACGTGTAGAAGTGAAGAGTAAAGATTCATCTCTTCATACGTATTATGTTATTACATATCCTAAAAAAACAACAGGCATAGTTACGATTGATGCCACGTCAAGTAATCGAGTTTATAATGCGAAAACAAAAGAATTATATTATGAATAGAATTTATTAAAATAATTACGCAAAAAGACGGTTTCATACAACGCTGAAACCGTCTTTTTGTATTTTTAGTGCTGATTTTGCTTTCGAGCTTGCTCCGGTGTATCAAGACTTGTTGCACCTGGATATTGAAGTGATTGGTCGCGATCCGATTCAACACGGCGTGACTCTCTTAGTTTTCGTTCTTGGCGATCTTTACCCATAATGAATAGCACCTCCTTACTTAAAAGTGTTGCTGTTATGAGAAAAACTATGCACAAAGAAAAGAAGGATTAAGTTTTATAAAAAGTTCCCATAATGGAAAACATAGGAGGTGTAACGATGGATGGGAGTTCTTTTTATTTTGTGGCTTGGATAGGCTGGATTGTCGTGACGTTTTTTATGAAAAAGGAATCTATTCGCTGGAAGTTAAGTGCTGCTATATTGCTGTTTATTATTTGTTCTCCATTAAATGTAACGATCGCTTCTTTCACGGTATCAGTAAATGCTCTTTTACTTTGTTTTATTTCTTTTGTAGGAATCGCGCAATATTCTATTTGGAAAAAATTATATACCTTACTTTCGGCACTTATTATTGCAATGTTATATACAAGTTTTCATTTGTTAGAAGTATATGATCCGATTTGGATCGTGGTTGATAGGTTGTTTTTGTTAAGTAGTGCTCTTGTGTATGCATCGGTTTTATTACATGGGGATCGCATATTACGATTATGCTCCTTATATATAGGGATGTTACAAGGCGAATTGCTAGTGACACTTATTTTTCGGAAACTAAATTTTCCCTATGATTACGGTAGTTTAGCATTTTTTGATATCGTCGCCGTTTCTACATTATTTATGGCAATTTTATTTTGGATTGCAAAAGCATCAGTATACATGGAACAGTTTAAGCGGAAAACACGTAAAAGAAAGACGAGGGTAATACATGACTGAATATACACCAGCCATTTTATGTGGCGTAATTGCAGGGACAGTAACTAGGGTGTTAATGCTTCGCACAGATACGAGGCAATATCCGACGAGGCTTCATGGAAAAATTATTCATATTGCGATGGGTTTAATTGCAGCGGCTTTAGGAGCGATTGCTATCCCGTCTATTTTGAAAAAAGATTTTTCTGCAATTACATTTCTTACATTAGCAGCGACGCAATTTCGTGATGTGCGCAACATGGAAAGAAATACACTTCAACAATTAGATGGATATGAGCTCGTACCGCGTGGCAATACATACATTGAAGGAATTGCATTAGTATTTGAAAGTCGTAACTATTTGGCGATGTTAACGTCGTTTGTGACAACGTTTGCGTATATAGGATTCCATTCGTGGATTGCCGGGATAATAACTGGTATAATAGCATTTTTTATCTCGAAAATACTAATGTCTGGTAAAAGGCTCCATGATCTTGTAGAGATTGAGCATGTTCCACTCCATTTTGAAGGGGCGGGACTTTATATTGATAATATTTATATTATGAATATTGGATTGCCAGCAAGGCAAGAAGAAATTATGAAATATGGAATGGGCTTTATTTTAAAGCCGAAATCGATCGATGCGATGGTTACAATCGCGAATTTAGGACAACGTCAAGCTATTTTACATGATGTTTCTGTTGCTTTAGGGGTATATAAAGATTCTGGTACACCGGCACTTGTGCCGTTAGCGAAGCGTGATTTAGAGGATGGGAGAGTCGGGATTTTTGTTCTTCCGCAAGATCAAGATGCAGAGAAAGCGATAGGGGTAATTGGAAATGTTCCAACATTAGAGAGTGCTGTTCATATGTCATCGGAAGCTCCGAAGGGAAGGGGAGATAAGAGATGATGTTAGAAAGTGTTATTCTCGCAGTTATTACAACAACGCCGGGAAAATTTGCGGGTGGTGCCCCTTTATTTGTTTGTGAGTCGACAGAGGAACTAGAATTTGTTGCAAATAATTTAGAAGCCATTTTAGATGGTATTGCGCATCGCTTACAAGAGAATGTATATATTATTGTGAAACATTAGCAACGTGTGGTATAATGTGAGGTGTTTTGATACGTTGAGAAATATTCTGGAATGCAAATCCCTTCTTGCACAAAGAAGGGTTTTTTACATAATAAACAGAAGCAAGTTGAAAGGATGAAAGTATATGCCGAAACCAGTAATAGCGATAGTAGGCCGCCCGAACGTAGGGAAATCTACTATTTTTAATAGAATTGTTGGAGAAAGAGTTTCAATCGTAGAAGATATTCCAGGTGTAACACGAGACCGTATTTATAGTGCGGGAGAATGGTTAAATCATGAATTTAACATTATTGATACAGGTGGAATTGATATTGGAGACGAGCCGTTCTTGACACAAATTCGTCAACAAGCGGAAGTAGCGATTGATGAAGCAGATGTTATCATTTTTATGACAAATGGTCGCGATGGTGTAACTGCAGCTGATGAAGAAGTTGCTAAAATTTTATATCGTTCGAACAAACCTGTTGTACTTGCGGTAAATAAGGTTGATAATCCAGAAATGCGTAGTGATATTTATGATTTTTATGCATTAGGATTTGGCGAGCCATTCCCAATTTCAGGTACGCACGGTTTAGGACTAGGTGATTTGTTAGATGAGGCTGCGAATCATTTTCCAAAGATTGAAGAAGAAGCGTATGACGATGAAACAATCCGTTTCTCTTTAATTGGACGTCCAAACGTAGGGAAATCATCACTTGTAAATGCACTTCTTGGTCAAGAACGTGTAATTGTAAGTAATGTAGCGGGAACGACACGTGATGCTGTCGATACACCATATAGTAAAGATGGTCAAGATTATGTAATCATCGATACAGCTGGTATGCGTAAAAAAGGAAAAGTATACGAAAGTACAGAAAAGTATAGTGTACTTCGTGCACTTAGAGCGATAGAACGTTCTGACGTTGTCTTAGTCGTTTTAGACGGAGAAGAAGGAATTATTGAGCAAGATAAAAAAATCGCTGGATATGCTCATGATTCAGGACGAGCTGTTATTATCGTCGTAAACAAATGGGATGCAGTTAAGAAAGATGAGAAAACAATGAAAGCATTTGAAGAAAACATTCGTGCTCATTTCCAATTTTTAGATTATGCGCCGATTGTATTCTTATCTGCGAAAACGAAAAAACGTACACAAACATTATTACCGGTTATTAATGAAGTAAATGAAAGCCATAGTATCCGTGTACAAACGAATGTATTAAATGATGTAATTATGGATGCGGTAGCGATGAATCCAACGCCGACTCATAATGGTAGCCGTCTGAAAATCTTCTATGCGACACAGGTTGCGGTAAAACCACCAACATTTGTTGTGTTTGTAAACGATACAGAATTAATGCACTTTTCATATGAGCGCTTCTTAAAGAATCGTTTACGTGAAGCGTTCGGTTTTGTAGGAACGCCGATTCACATTATCGCTAGAGCAAGAGACTAATGGAGAGGATGTGATTTTATGACAAAAATCACAGTAATTGGAGCAGGTAGCTGGGGAACAGCGTTAGCGATGGTATTAGCTGACAATGGGCATGATGTACGTATTTGGGGAAACCGTTCTGAACTCATGGATGAAATTAATACAAAGCATGAGAACAGTAGATATCTTCCAGGGATTACATTGCCAAGCACAATCGTAGCCTACTCTTCTTTAGAAGAAGCATTAGTAGATGTAAACACAGTACTGCTAGTAGTACCGACGAAAGCGTACAGAGACGTATTGCAAGAGATGAAAGAAATTGTTACAGAACCAATTACTTGGATTCATGCAAGTAAAGGAATCGAACCAGGCACGTCAAAACGTATTTCGGAAATGATTGAGGAAGAAATTCCAGAGAACTTGATCAAAGATGTTGTTGTACTGTCTGGACCGAGCCATGCTGAAGAGGTAGGTTTACGTCAAGCGACAACTGTCACGTCCGCAGCTAAACGTATGGAAGCGGCTGAGGGAGTACAGGATTTGTTTATGAATAGCTATTTCCGTGTATATACAAATCCAGATATCGTTGGAGTTGAACTTGGTGGTGCTTTAAAAAATATTATTGCACTAGCTGCCGGAATAACTGACGGACTTGGATTAGGTGATAATGCGAAAGCGGCATTAATGACACGTGGTTTAACGGAAATTGCTCGTTTAGGAAGAAAGATGGGCGGAAATCCACTTACATTTGCTGGCTTAACTGGTATGGGTGACTTAATTGTAACTTGTACAAGTGTGCATAGCCGAAATTGGCGTGCAGGAAATATGCTTGGAAAAGGACACTCTTTAGAAGAAGTGTTAGAAAGCATGGGTATGGTTGTTGAAGGTGTACGAACAACGAAAGCTGCCCATGAGCTGGCAGAGAAAATGGAAGTTGAAATGCCGATTACAGCGGCTTTATATGACGTGTTGTTCAATGAGAATAATGTAAAATATGCAGTAGGCTCATTGATGGGACGTGTTCGAAAACATGAAGTTGAAGCGATACCTGATTTGTTATAAAAAAAGCGGTAGAAGTACATTTCGTACTTCTACCGTTTTTTTTATTTTTTATGGGTCTTTTCACCAATTTTTCATTTTTGCATAGGATGAAGAGTAACTTGAGGAGAGGGTGAAAAGAATGGATAACAACATTTTTAGTAACATTGAAAAAGAAGCGAAAGTGAACAAAGAAGATATTTTTAAATTAGCGTCGTCTGTTCAAAATGCGAACTTACGTGATGAGAAAGTGCTTCGCCAATTGATTCATCAAGTTGCTCTAATGGCAGGACGTGAAGTGCCAAAAGAGCAAGAGGATCAAATTGTAAAAGCAATCATTAACAATAATATGCCAGCGGATTTTAGCTCGTTAAGTAAAATGTTTAAAAAGTAAAATATGAGAAACAAAGAGTTTAGAGAATGCATATGATAGTCATGAAAGAATGGGAATAGAGCTGTTAAGGGCATATTTGGTCAACCGAAGCGCGAAATAACGTGCTTCGGTTTTATTATTTTATTTAAATTTTGTTAATTCACGGTAAAATGCGGATTTCTATTTGTTTAAAGATTTTAATTTGTTAAAATAGTATAAAAATAGTTAAAAAGTAAAGGGGTGTATATATGTCGGAAGGGCTTATAAAAATGTGGTTTGCTTTAGGTTCAATTGGATTTATGTTTCTTGCGGTAAGTTTTATTTTATTAAGTAGGCATAAAATGAAGAATAAATTTTTGAAAGGGATTACAGCGTTAGTAGCGTACACCCTCATGATTGTATCTGGAATTGTTATTTTTCTTGTTGTATTTAGTGGTCCTATTGAGCAATAGAGGATGTGTAGTTGATAAATGTTACAAAAGGAACAGTCCATACTAGCATGAAAAGGTGATTGTCAGTGAAAAAAATCTATATTATTTTAATATTTTGTTGCATAAGCATTTTAACAGGGTGTATGTATCCAAAAGAAAATATGAAACAAAATGCTATTCCTTATGAAGATCAGTTACAAGTTGTACAAAAAGCCATTACTACATATAGGGAACAAACTGATGGTTTATTACCAATTAAGACACGTGATATGAGTACACCGATTTATCAGAAGTATCCAATTGACTTTCAAAAAATTGCTCCTCGATACATACAAGAGGCACCAGGGAATGCATATGAAAGTGGTGGCGTATATCAATATGTATTAATAGATGTTGAAACAAATCCAACAGTAAAGTTAATTGATGTTAGGATGGCGGAACAAATTCAAGAAGTGACATTAAAGCTTAAGATGTATCGTGATGAACATCAATATCCACCTTTTAAAAAAGTAATTACAGATGGTGTTTATGAATTGGATTTCAAAAAACTAGGATATAAAGATGTACCACAAGTGACAAGTCCATATTCTGGAAAGGGACTTCCTCTTGTAATCAATGAAAAAGGTGAAGTGTTCGTTGATTATAGAATTGACTTATATGAAGCGTTGAAAAAAAATGAAGGGCAATTTAAGGAAGGGGAAGATATTCGGAATATACTATCGAAAGATTCCCCATTTGTTCCTGCATATTCTTTACCGTATACAGTAAAGGACGGAGAACCAATTTTTTTTAAATCATAAGTCATGAACCTTTCTTTTAGCGAATAAGTTCTAGAAGAAAGGTTTTTTATGTTATACAACTTGCGATGCAAACAAAAGGTATTTTTTAAATAGTCATATGAAATTGGACAAAATTATATGATATATTGTCCGGATTTCTAGAATACCATTATATTATATCAGATATTATAGGCAACGTTAGAGAAGGTATTAGTTGACTATAAATGTGGAATTATTCCCAAAAATTTCGAGGGAGGGAATCACTTGGAAAAGGTAGACATTTTTAAAGATATTGCGGAACGCACAGGCGGTGATATTTATTTTGGAGTTGTAGGAGCTGTTCGAACAGGGAAATCAACGTTTATTAAAAAATTTATGGAACTTGTTGTTATTCCAAATATTGAAAATGAGTCAGACCGTCAAAGAGCGCAGGATGAACTGCCTCAAAGTGCTGCTGGTCGTACAATTATGACGACGGAACCGAAGTTTGTTCCAAACCAAGCGGTTTCTATCGAAGTAGATGAAGGTCTTGAAGTGAATATTCGATTAGTAGATTGTGTTGGATATACAGTTCCAGGAGCAAAAGGCTATGAGGATGAGAACGGCCCGCGCATGATTAATACTCCTTGGTATGAAGAGCCTATTCCATTCCATGAAGCTGCAGAAATTGGAACGCGTAAAGTAATTCAAGAGCACTCAACAATTGGTGTAGTTATTACAACAGATGGAACGATTGGTGAAATTCCAAGGAGAGATTATATAGAGGCAGAAGAACGCGTTGTAAATGAGTTAAAAGAAGTAGGAAAGCCTTTCATTATGATTATCAACACTGTGCAGCCATACCATCCAGATACAGAGCAGTTACGTCAAAGTTTATCTGAAGAATATGATATCCCAGTAATTGCAATGAGTGTTGAGAGTTTAAGAGAAACAGATGTGTATAATGTACTTCGAGAAGCACTATTTGAGTTCCCGGTTTTAGAAGTGAATGTAAACCTTCCAAGCTGGGTAATGGTGCTAAATGAAGGACATTGGTTACGCCAAAGTTATCAAGAAGCAGTTCAAGAGACTGTGAAGGATATAAAACGTCTTCGTGATGTGGATCGTGTCGTTTGGCAGTTTAGTCAATATGAATTTATTGATCGAGCAAGTTTAGCTGGCATTGATATGGGGCAAGGGGTAGCGGAGATTGATTTATATGCACCAGATGAATTATATGATCAAATTTTAAAAGAAGTAGTAGGAGTGGAGATTCGAGGGAAAGATCATTTATTGAAACTTATGCTCGATTTATCTCATGCGAAAACAGAATATGATCAAGTGGCAGATGCTTTACGTATGGTAAAACAAACAGGATATGGAGTAGCGGCGCCTGCGTTAGCTGATATGAGTTTAGATGAACCGGAAATTATTCGTCACGGTTCAAGATTCGGTGTTAAATTAAAGGCTGTTGCCCCGTCTATTCATATGATTAAAGTGGATGTAGAATCAACATTTGAACCGATTATTGGCACTGAAAAACAAAGTGAAGAACTAGTTCGTTATTTGATGCAGGACTTTGAAGATGATCCGCTATCAATCTGGAATTCTGATATATTTGGGCGCTCTCTCAGCTCCATTGTTAGAGAAGGAATTCAAGCGAAGTTATCTCTAATGCCAGAAAACGCTCGATATAAGTTGAAAGAAACGCTAGAAAGAATTATTAATGAAGGATCTGGTGGATTAATTGCGATTATATTATAAGAAAAAAATCCCTCTAATTGTAGAGGGATTTTCTTTCTTTTTGATTATGTAATAGAAAAATAAACAGTCATTATCTAATACTTTGTTGTAATTTGTCAAGTTTCATCAGATTTTCACATTTTAAGAGTAACAATTTCCTTAAAAATATTGAATTATAAAGGAGAATCGTATAATATAGGCGTTGATAATGATTTATCTACATCTTTGTAGTATAGAATTTGCAAAAATTGCCTACAAATGAAAGTAAGACTCATTTTATGATCATTATACAGTCTTATCTTTGGGAGGAGGTGAATGGCATGAACAAGACAGATTTAATCAATGCTGTTGCAGAAGCAAGTTCCCTTTCTAAAAAGGACGCAACAAAAGCAGTGGACGCTGTTTTTGATTCTATCTTAGAAGCTTTAAAACAAGGTGATAAAGTACAACTAATCGGATTCGGTAACTTCGAAGTTCGTGAGCGTGCGGCTCGTAAAGGTCGTAACCCACAAACAGGTGAGGAGATTGAAATCGCTGCAAGTAAAGTACCTGCATTCAAACCTGGTAAAGCGTTAAAAGATGCGGTTAAATAATCCTTACATATTAACAGGGAAGAAGAGTTTCCTTTTTGGAAACTCTTCTTTTTGCTTTTAAAAACATAAATATGCTAGAATGTGTTCGTATCACTTTTAGGTTTTTCGGGAGGGCTAGCGGATGGCAAAAGTTAATTTAGAGCAAATTGAACATGCAGTACGTCTTATTTTAGAGGCAATCGGAGATGACCCAAATCGTGAAGGAGTACTTGATACACCGAAACGTGTTGCGAAAATGTACGCAGAAGTATTCTCGGGCATGCATGAGGATCCAAAAGAGCATTTACATAAAGTGTTCGGAGAAGATCACGAAGAGCTTGTACTAGTAAAAGATATACCATTTTATTCGATGTGTGAGCATCATCTTGTTCCGTTCTATGGAGTTGCTCACGTTGCATATATTCCGCAAGGTGGAAAAGTAACGGGGCTAAGTAAATTAGCTCGTACTGTAGACACAATTGCACGTCGTCCACAATTACAGGAACGTATTACATCAACAGTAGCGAATTCTATTATGGAAGTATTAGAGCCGCATGGTGTAATGGTAATCGTAGAAGCAGAGCATATGTGCATGACAATGCGTGGTGTGAAAAAACCTGGTGCGAAAACAGTGACAACAGCAGTACGTGGCGTGTTAGAAAAAGATGCAGCAGCACGCAATGAGATTTTATCGTTTATTAAGACGAAGTAAAGAAAAGCGGGAAACTGCTTTTCTTTTTTTTTTATGTAAATAAATGATATAGTTTTAGTATGAAAGAGAAAGAATATAAAGGTTACGTGTTACATCCACCTTTTCTGAAAATGAATGTTTGTAGTTGTTAGAGAAGAAGATAACTCGTATGAATGAAAGCTGTTACTTAATTCGGTGGCAGTTTGGCAGAAGTAGCCAAGTTTTGATTATAGAAAATAGAATGTATGTGTTATAATAAGTTTTATGAATTAGAAAACAAGGGTGATTTTTTGTGTGTGACATCTACGGAGGGTATGCGGATATTAAAGAGAATTTGATGGAGAAATTACGCCATCCTTATTTTATAAACTATATTGAAGAACCATTTATTGATGAAGAAAAAATAGCGCTGTTATATGGCGCATTAAAGAGCGCAAATTTACATAAAGAACAAATTGATCATTATGTAGTAACGATTATGCTTGTACAAATTGCTCTTGATACACATGAAAAAGTATCAAATAAAGCAAATGAAGAGACGAGTGGTTTCCATAAGCGTCGTCAATTGACAGTTCTTGCGGGTGATTATTATAGTGGTCTATACTATTACTTATTGTCAATGAATTGTGATATTGTCTTAATTCGTGCACTTGCTGAAGGAATTAAGGAGATTAATGAACATAAAATTATGTTATATCAAAAAGCACATGTGACGATTGAAGAAATAATGGAAAGTGTAGTAATGATTGAATCTGCACTTTTGCAAAAAACATGTGATCATTTTCATTTATCCAATTGGAAACCATATATAACTTATGCGTTAGGAAAAAATCGTCTTCAAAAAGAGTGTCAATTGTATGCTGATGAACAAAATTCACCTGTTTTTCAAGCAGTTCAAGAAATCTCATTGGATGATGATAAAAATGTAAAAACAGTTATTAATGAATGGCTTATGGAAATGAGAAAGCAGGAAAATAATTTTTTAGAAAATCATACAGAAATTAGTGAGATAATTTCTACGTTAAGAGATAAATCAAGAACATAAGCAATTTTACATTGGAAGAAGGTACGAGCATGCAACAATCAAAAGAAGAAAGAGTACATGACGTATTTGAAAAAATTTCTGATAAATACGATGTTATGAATTCTGTAATTAGTTTTCAAAGGCATAAGGCATGGCGCAAAGAGACAATGCGAATTATGGATGTAAAACCTGGGAGTAAAGCACTCGATGTGTGCTGCGGGACGGCAGATTGGACAATTGCGCTAGCGGGAGCTGTAGGAGAAAATGGAAAGGTTTACGGTTTAGACTTTAGCGAAAATATGCTAGCTGTCGGTAAACAAAAAGTAGAAGCTTTAGAGTTAAAGCAAGTAGAACTTATGCATGGAAATGCAATGGAGCTTCCTTTTGAAGATAATACGTTTGATTATGTAACGATTGGCTTTGGTTTACGTAATGTTCCGGATTACATGCAAGTATTGAAAGAAATGACGCGTGTAGTAAAGCCTGGTGGAAAAGTAATTTGTTTAGAAACATCTCAACCAACAATGATAGGTTTTCGTCAAGGGTATATCTTATACTTTAAATATATCATGCCGTTATTTGGAAAGATGTTTGCAAAAAGTTATAAAGAATATTCATGGCTTCAGGAATCTGCTAGTACTTTCCCAGGAATGAAAGAGCTAGCGAATATGTTTGAAAAAGCTGGGCTGGAACATGTGCAAGTGAAACCATTTACTTTTGGTGTAGCAGCTATGCATTTAGGTTTTAAACCAGAATCAAAATAGAAAAAAGACGTTTTAGGTTAAGGTGAACAATATGAAGTTACAACTTATGTACTCTTTTTTACGATCGGATATTAATGTAATAGAAAAAGAATTGAAGAAGACGGTTGCATCCGAGCAACCGTTAGTAGAAGAAGCTGCATTACAGCTTATCGAAGCTGGTGGGAAGCGAATTCGCCCTGTTTTTGTTTTGCTGGCTGGAAAATTTGGTGATTATAAGCTAGATGCAATTAAGCATGTGGCAGTTGCATTAGAACTTATTCATATGGCTTCTCTTGTTCACGATGATGTTATTGATGCCGCGTTTTTACGACGCGGTAGTGCAACAGTGAATGCGAAATGGGGAGATCGTATTGCAATGTATACAGGAGACTACTTGTTTGCGAAGTCTCTTGAATGTATAACGAACATAGAAATTCCAGAGGCACATCAGGCGCTGTCTCATACAATTTTAGAAGTTTGTAAAGGCGAAATTGAACAAATTAAAGATAAATATAACTATGATCAAAATTTAAGAACATATTTAAGAAGGATAAAACGAAAAACAGCATTGTTAATTGCCGCAAGTTGTCAGTTGGGAGCGATTGCTGCTGGTGCCAATCGTGATACAGTAAATCGTCTATTTTGGTATGGATATTTTGTTGGTATGTCTTATCAAATTATTGATGATATTTTAGATTTCGTATCGACAGAAGAGAAGCTTGGAAAGCCTGCTGGTGGCGATTTATTGCAAGGGAATATTACATTACCTGCTTTATATGCCATGGAAGATCCGGTGCTTCGTGCGAAAATTACATCTGTGCACGAAAATACAACATCAATTGAGATGAAAGAAATTATTGATGATATTAAAGCGAGCGAAGCTATTGATAAAGCATTTTCGTTTAGTGAACGTTATTTACATAAAGCATTAGAAATAATAAAACCACTCCCGCGTGGGCAGGCAAAGTATGCATTACAAAATGTTGCAAAGTATATTGGAAAACGAAAATTTTAGTGTTTTTTCTAAAAAATAAAATAATCTCTCTATTTCAAAACTATTGCACAATTGTGATAAGGGTGTTAATATGTGTGTGGGGATATACAATTACATACATAATTCAGAAGTGGAGAGATTTTTTATGGAAAAAACATTTCTAATGGTAAAACCAGACGGTGTACAACGTGCCTTCATTGGGGAAATTGTAGCTCGTTTTGAGAAAAAGGGCTTTCAATTGGTTGGTGCAAAATTAATGCAAGTCACTCCGGAAATTGCTGGACAACACTACGGTGAGCATAAAGAAAAACCTTTCTTTGGTGAATTAGTAGACTTTATTACATCTGGACCTGTATTCGCAATGGTATGGCAAGGTGAAGGTGTAGTAGATACAGCTCGCAATATGATGGGTAAAACAAGACCACATGAAGCTGCTCCTGGAACAATTCGTGGAGATTTCGGTGTAACTGTTGCGAAAAACATTATCCACGGTTCTGATTCTTTAGAAAGTGCAGAGCGCGAGATTGCTATTTTCTTTAAGGAAGAAGAATTAGTAGACTACTCAAAATTAATGAATCAATGGATTTACTAATTATTTTAAAATAATTTGTAAACGCTTTAATAACTGTGATAATAGTAAAAAGTGCAAGAAGAATAGGGGTATTCTTCTTGCACTTTTTTTATTTTGATTTGTTACGAAGCTAGAGCTGTTATGATATATTGGTATGTAAAGTAAAAGGTTTACCGTTATGAAAATGATAGAATGATTACAAGTAGGATAAAGCAAGTAGTTGATTTTCTATATAATTTCAATGTTTTCTTATAGAATGATGAAAGGTACAATTGCTACTTTATGTAGCGGGATAAATACATATACGAAAAGAGGAATAACGTATGCGATATATTACAGCTGGTGAATCCCACGGTCCACAACTTACGACAATTGTAGAAGGTGTTCCGGCAGGGTTATCTTTAGTAGCGAATGATATAAATGAAGAATTAGCTAGAAGGCAAAAAGGATACGGACGCGGTAGACGCATGCAAATTGAAAAAGACCAAGTGCAAATCGTAAGCGGTGTTAGGCATGGGAAGTCGATGGGCTCTCCGATTGCGCTCGTTGTTGAAAATCGTGATTTCACCCATTGGACAAAGGTTATGGGTGCAGAACCGTTAACTGAACAAGAAGAGAAAGAAATGAAAAGACAAGTTACGAAGCCGAGACCTGGACATGCTGATTTAAATGGTGCGATTAAATATGGTCATAGAGACATGAGAAATGTATTGGAACGTTCCTCTGCACGTGAAACGACAGTTCGTGTTGCAGCTGGTGCAGTGGCGAAAAAAATATTAGCAGAGTTAGGAATACAAGTTGCAGGACATGTTGTCGAAATTGGTGGTGTGCAGGCAGAAAATATTACATATAACTCTATTGCGGAATTACAAAGTATTACAGAGGCATCTCCTGTACGTTGTTTAGATGAAGAAGCAGGTAAAAAGATGATGCAAGCAATTGATGATGCAAAGGCAAATGGTGATTCTATCGGTGGCATTGTTGAAGTAGTTGTAGAAGGAATGCCAATTGGGGTAGGTAGCTATGTACATTATGATAGAAAATTAGATGCGAAATTAGCAGCGGCAATTATGAGTATTAATGCTTTTAAAGGTGTTGAAGTTGGAATTGGTTTTGAAGCAGCGCATAGACCTGGAAGTGAAGTGCATGATGAAATTCTTTGGGATGAAGTGCAAGGATACAGAAGAAGAACGAACAATGCGGGTGGATTAGAAGGTGGTATGACAACTGGTATGCCGGTTGTTGTGCGCGGTGTGATGAAACCGATACCGACATTATATAAACCTCTTCAAAGTGTCGATATTGACACGAAAGAATCTTTCACAGCGAGTATTGAGCGCTCAGATAGTTGTGCTGTTCCAGCAGCTAGCGTTGTTGCAGAGGCGGTTGTGGCCTGGGAGTTAGCGACAGCCTTAATTGAACAATTTGGATCAGATCGTATGGATCTTATACGTGAAAATATTGAGAAACATAATGAATATGCGAGGGGATTTTAATGGAGAACATACATATTCAAACAAAGTCAAAAGAATATGATGTACATGTTGGAAAAGAGGCGTTGTCACATATAACAACGCTTATTCAAAATATGAAACCGGCTGTATCTAATATAATGATTATTTCCGATGAAGCTGTTGCATCATTACATTTAGAGACAGTTGTTGATGCCTTGCAAGTAGAGCAAAAAGTGTTTTCGTTCGTTGTTCCGAGTGGTGAAAAAGAGAAGTCTTTTGAGAACTTTTATGCAGCACATACGTCTGCTCTTGAAAACAAATTAGATCGAAACTCTTTAATCATTGCACTTGGAGGCGGAATGATAGGAGATTTAGCTGGCTTTGTTGCTGCATCATTCATGCGTGGCATTCGCTTTGTACAAGTTCCGACGACTTTATTAGCTCACGATAGTGCAGTAGGCGGGAAAGTGGCAATTAATCATCCGCTAGGAAAAAATATGATAGGAGCGTTTCATCAGCCAGAAGCGGTTGTATATCATACACCATTTTTACATTCACTTCCTGAAAAAGAGTGGCGCTCAGGTTATGCAGAAGTGATAAAGCATGCTCTTATTGGTGATGTAGAGTTGTATCATTGGTTAAAAGAAGAAGTGCAGACACTAGCTGATCTTCGTGATGAAAAGTTAATTCACATATTAACGAAGGCGATTCCTGTGAAAGCGAATATTGTGGCGCAAGACGAAACAGAAAAAGGTGTACGTGCTCATTTGAATTTTGGGCATACGTTAGGACATGCTCTTGAAAAAGAGTTGGGATATGGAAATATTACTCACGGTGACGGAGTAGCGATTGGAATGTTATTTGCTTTATTTTTAAGTGAGCAAGTGTATAAAGTTGATCTTACTTATGAAGAAATGAAGAAATGGTTCTTGAAATACGGCTATCCAAAAATGCAAAGCGATTTAAATGTAGAGCGTCTCGTTCAATTGATGAAACAAGATAAAAAAGCAAATGCTGGAACAATTCATATGGTGCTTATGCAGGAATACGGGGTAGTGAATGTCGTATCTATTTCAGATGAGACTGTTCATATTGCGTTAGAGGCATTTCAAAAAGATATGGCCTAAAAGATTATTGCATAGGTATGAAATGCTTATTTAAAGGTATTCTCGTAATGATGACGGTTATGATAAAAGATTACAGTAAGGAACTATAAACCACATTGTAATCCGATTGAATAAAATGACTGGGGGAATAGAAATGAGAGTAAAAGAGCAATTGTTAACTTTGAGAGCATATGTACCTGGGAAAAATATTGAAGAAGTAAAAAGAGAATATGGATTATCAAAAATTGTGAAGTTAGCATCGAATGAAAATCCATTTGGCTGTTCAGCACGTGTGACAGAAGCGTTAACTTCGTTAGCGAATCAATATGCTCTCTATCCAGACGGAGCAGCTTTTGAGCTTCGTGAAAAAGTAGCAGAGCATTTAGGTGTAAAAGCGGAACAACTTTTATTTGGTAGTGGGCTAGATGAAGTCATTCAAATGATTAGTCGTGCTTTGCTACATAATGGAACGAATGTTGTAATGGCGAATCCTACGTTCTCACAATATCATCACCATGCTGTTATTGAAGGAGCGGAAGTTCGTGAAGTACCACTTGCAGATGGCATTCACGATTTAGATGCAATGTTACAGCAAGTAGATGAGAAAACAAAGATTGTATGGATTTGTAATCCGAATAACCCGACAGGTACATATGTAGAAAAACAAAAATTACTTTCATTTTTAGAATCAGTTCCAAAGTCAGTGCTCGTTATTATGGATGAAGCATATTATGAATATGCGGGGGCAGAAGATTATCCGCAAACATTGCCTCTTCTTGAAAAGTATGAAAATCTTATGGTGCTGCGCACATTCTCAAAAGCGTATGGTTTAGCTGCTTTTCGTATCGGATATGCGATTGGTGATGCAAAGCTTATAGGACAGTTAGAGGTAGCGAGGCTACCGTTTAACACATCAACTATCGCACAAGCGGTAGCGGTAGCTGCAATAGAGGATCAACAATTTTTACAAGAGTGCGTAAAGAAAAATACCGAAGGGTTAAATCAATATTATGCATTTTGTAAGGAATATAACGTATTTTATTATCCATCTCAAACGAATTTTATTTTCTTGAAACTCGGTATACCTGGTAATGAAGCTTTTGAACGATTAATGAAAAAAGGATATATCGTTCGTTCTGGTGAAGCATTTGGTATACATGATGGTATTCGTATTACTGTTGGGCTTAAAGAAGAAAATGATGAAATTATTGAATTGCTCACGGAACTTGTAAAAGAACAAGTGAAGAAAGAGGAAACGTATTCTTAATAAATAGTGAAGGCTCCTATTACAGGAGTCTTTTTTATTTGAACTGTAATAAGGGGAGTTGTTTGCACGTTCCAGAAAGAAAACGTTACAATAGAGGTAGACGTATAAGAAGAACTGCTATACATATAAGTTATTTAAAATGTGAGGAGGATACAGTTTGAAACTAGTAGGACGAAAAAATAGTTTGAATGGAGAAATTGTTGTTCCAGGAGATAAATCTATTTCACACCGTGCTGTTATGTTTGGGGCAATAGCGGAAGGAACGACAAGAGTATCTAATTTTTTATTAGGAGAAGATTGTTTAAGTACAATTGCATGTTTTCAAAAACTAGGTGTTAAGATTGAACAGAGTGGTAACGATGTCACGATTTATGGTAAAGGGTTAGAAAATTTACAAGAACCAAAAGAAGTATTAGATGTAGGGAATTCAGGTACGACTATTCGTCTTATGCTTGGTATTTTATCTAATACGCCGTTCCATAGTACTATAATTGGTGATGAATCAATTGGAAAACGTCCTATGAAACGTGTTACAGACCCGCTTAGCAAGATGCATGCTCAAATTGATGGTAGAGAAAATGGACAGTATACCCCTTTATCTATTCGTGGCGGAAGAGTGAAAGGTATACACTATCATGCACCGGTAGCAAGTGCACAAGTGAAATCAGCAGTTTTACTTGCAGGTTTGCAAGGAGAAGGTGTAACTACAGTAACAGAGCCTATGCAGTCTCGTGATCATACTGAAAGAATGTTACGTGCATTCGGTTGTACAGTAGAGGTTAATGAACGGACCGTATCATTACAAGGTGGACAACAACTTAAAGGGACAGAAATAAAAGTTCCAGGAGATATTTCTTCCGCAGCATTTTTCTTAGTAGCTGGTGCAATTGTCCAAAATAGTAAGCTTGTATTGAAAAATGTCGGATTAAATCCAACGAGAACAGGGATTTTAGATGTTTTAACAAAGATGGGTGTACGTATTTCTATCGATAATATTAGAAATGAAGAGTTTGAACCATGTGGGGATATTACGATTGAAACATCGAAGCTAAAAGGAATAGAAATTGGCGGATCTCTTATTCCGAGATTAATTGATGAAATTCCCGTAATCGCTTTATTAGCGACGCAGGCTGAAGGAATTACTGTTATTAAAGATGCTGAAGAGTTAAAAGTGAAAGAAACAAATCGTATCGATACAGTTGTAGATGAACTAGGGAAATTAGGTGCGAAAATTGAAGCTACGCCAGATGGTATGATTATATATGGTAAGCAAGATTTAAAAGGAAATACTGTTAATAGTCACGGCGATCATCGTATAGGGATGATGCTTGCAATCGCGTCCTGTATTGTAAATGGAGAAGTTAAAATAGAAAATAGTGATGCGGTCGCTGTATCTTATCCGAACTTTTTTGAACAATTGGCTGCGCTATAAGAGAAAATGCATGAAGAAGCATACTCATTCTAAAGGTTGCGTTCTTACACCTAGTTGCTTATGATAAATGAACAGAAGAGAATATTTTTTAGAGTTAAAGGAGACGTTTATGCAAAAGTTTGAACAAGCTGTTTCGTATATTGAAAATGGTGAAGCAGAAAAAGGATTACAATTATTAAAAGAACAACTACAAGTTGCTAATGATGAAGAGAGGTATGATATCGCTCGTTACTATCATACACTTGGGTTTATGGATGAGGCGTTAGCAATTATTGAAGATTTACGCTTGTTATATCCAGAAGAAAGTGAATTTACGTTATTTTTAGCAGAGTTATATATTGATTTAGATAAAGAAGATGAAGCTATTGAAGTGCTTCATGATATTCCAGAAAATGATGATCTATATGTTCAATCGCTATTACTTGTTGCGGATTTATTCCAAATGCAAGGTTTTGATGATGTAGCAGAACATAAGCTATTAAAAGCGAAAGAAATAATGCCAGACGAGCCTGTTATTACGTTTGGGTTAGCAGAATTGTATAGTAGTAAAGGAGAAGAGCAAAAGGCAATCACTTATTATGAGTCGTTACTAGCAGAACATAAAGTAATGGGTGGTGTTGTTATTGCACTTCGTCTAGCTGAAACTTTAAGTGCTATTGGGAACTGGGAAGAGGCAATCTCATATTATGAAGCAGGGTTAGAGGAGCAAAAAGATATTCACTCATTATTTGGATATGCCTTCACATTATATCAAGGGGAAGAATATCAAAGAGCAATTGGTGCTTGGCAAGAATTAAAAGAAGTAGACCCTGAGTACGCATCGTTATACATGTATTTAGCGAAAAGCTATGAAAAAGAAGGTATGCTTCAAGAAAGCTATGAAACACTTCACGAAGGAATTAAAGTAGATGAGCTTTCTGTTCCTTTCTATGTAGAATTAGCAAATATTGCAGCGAAATTAGGGAAAATAGCGGAGGCAGAAGAAGTGCTTCAAAAAGCGCTTGAGCTAGATCCGGGACATTTAGGTGCGACATTAAAATATGCGTATATTTTAAAAGAACAAGAGAAATATGAAGAGCTAATTGCAGTTGTAGAGCGAACTATTGATAGCGGAGAGCCAGATACACAGCTACTTTGGGATCTTGCATTTGCAAAAAAACAATTAGAAATGTATTCTGATGCATTAAAACACTATGAAAGTGCATATACTTCTTTTAAGAATCATCCAGATTTCTTGGAAGAGTACGGTTATTTCTTGTTAGAAGAAGGAATGCGAAAAGAGGCGAAAGAAGTATTTACTCAGTTAATACAACTAGACCCGACACAAATTCATATTGAAGAATTGTTATATAATTTAGAGGATTTTTCATAAGTTGGAAGGAAACTGAATGCCGCTTCTTGAATCTAAAAAGAAAAGAGAAAGACAGAGGAGGGACTTAAGCGCTATGAATACCCCTGTTTCTGTAAACGAGAAGAAGGATTTTGTCAAATGGTTTTTGAATAATTACCAACTGAAACAGCGTGAATGTGTATGGATTTTGAATTATTTAATGAGTCACGATCAATTAATGCATAAAGTCCACTTCGTAGAACATGCAAAATTTTGTCCACGTGGCTTAGTAATGTCAGCAAATTGTGTGAAAGATACACCGTTTCACTTTTTTAAACAAAATGTAATGACAACAGATGCAGAAAAGTCGTTTCATGATATTCGTTTGAATCGAGATGAGGATATTTATATTCAACTTAATTTTAAATCGTCGTTCCAAAATGCAAATTATGTAGCTGTGTTAGAAGAAAATCCATATTTGCCAAAGCATATTGAAGTGAATGAAAAAGATCGTTTACTTGCAGAGCGATTTTTAGAAGAAAGTGTATTCTCATTTAGAAGAGAGCGTCTTTTGAAACAAATTGATGAAGCACTGGATAAGCAAGATAAGGAAGCATTTCACAAGTTAACAGCGGAGTTAAAAACTTTATAGAATTTATTTGGATTATACAATTTTTACAAATTTTAGATTCTTTTAAGAAAAACTACCTATTATTAGGTAGTTTTTCTTTTTTTACCTCTTTTAGTATGGTTTAATATATATAAAGTGAAAGTTCTGTCATTTTAAGTGGAGGAGGGGAGAAAAGTGAAATGGATTGTAAAAGATGTGGAACAGTTTGAGCAAGCAAGGGAGTATGTAGATACAGGGATTATACCACTTGTGTCAATTTCGGCAGCAAAAGAAATGAAAATGGTTGTAGAACAAGGTGAGTTTATTGAGGCTTTGAGTATGGAGTTGGAAAGGGAATATAAAGGAAGAGTGCTTTTACTACCCGCATTTACGTATTTAGTAGAAAGCCAAAAGAATGAAAAAGACCGTTTGCAAGAATGGACAGACCATTTGCAAAGGCAAGGTTTTAAGCATATTGCCTATGTGACAAGTGATTTTTCATGGAAAGAAGATATGCAAGAGTTACAAGGGGATTTGTTTTGGTTTCCCTCATTGGCGTTAGAACAGTTTAGTGATCAAGCGAAGAGAGAAGTCATTCACGCTCATATAAAAAATATAATGGTAATGTTAGAAGAAAAATGGGGAAAGTGATAATAAACAGAAAGTTCTTATTATTATGAGTAGTATGATATTGACCTGTGCATGAGGGTATTATATCATGATAGTGTCCTAGTTTTTATTTTTTATATTATTTTTCACGAGGGGACAATTTCTGATAGAGGGGGGAAATTTTCGTGAGCGAGAAAGAACATCGTGTGTCAAGAAGACAGTTTTTAAATTACACACTTACAGGGGTAGGAGGCTTTATGGCAGCGGGTATTTTAATGCCGATGACGCGATTTGCGCTTGATCCGGTGTTAAGAAAAGAAGCAGGGACGGATATGGTTGCTGTTGCACAAGTAAAGGATATTACAACAGAGCCGAAGCGTTTCGACTTTAAGGTGAAGCAGGTTGATGGTTGGTACAAGTCTGAAGAGCCAAAATCAGCTTGGGTTCATAAAGATGAAAGCGGAGACATTGTTGCGTTCTCTCCAGTATGTAAACATTTAGGATGTACAGTTAACTGGAATTCGGACAAAGCACATCCGAATCAATTCTTTTGCCCGTGTCACGGGGGCCGTTATACAAAAGATGGGATTAACATTAAAGGCACACCGCCCCTTGCTCCGCTTGATGTGTACGAGTCTAAAGTGAAAGATGGAACGCTGTATTTAGGAAAAGCGAAGCCAAGAGGGGGTGGAAAGTAGATGCTAAATAAAATTTATGATTGGGTAGATGAACGATTAGATATTACACCAATATGGCGCGATATCGCTGATCATGAAGTACCTGAACATGTAAACCCGGCACATCACTTTTCTGCATTCGTCTATTGCTTTGGAGGACTTACCTTTTTCGTTACTGTAATTCAAATTTTATCTGGAATGTTTTTGACGATGTATTATGTGCCGGATATTAAAAATGCTTGGGAATCGGTTTACTATTTACAAAATGAAGTTGCTTACGGGCAAATTGTTCGTGGTATGCATCACTGGGGTGCTAGTCTCGTAATTGTAATGATGTTTTTACATACACTCAGAGTTTTCTTCCAAGGTGCGTATAAAAAGCCTCGTGAGTTAAACTGGATTGTTGGTGTTCTTATTTTCTTTGTTATGTTAGGTCTTGGCTTTACCGGATATTTATTACCGTGGGATATGAAAGCGTTATTTGCTACGAAAGTAGGGATTCAAATTGCAGAGCAAACGCCGCTCATTGGTCCTTATATTAAAACATTACTCGCTGGTCATTCCGAAATTGTTGGCGCTCAAACATTAACTCGCTTCTTTGCTATTCACGTCTTCTTCTTACCAGCAGCACTTCTAGGTTTAATGGCCTTCCACTTCATCATGATTCGCAAACAAGGTATTTCCGGTCCGCTATAAGAGATTGCTAAATTAAAGGGGAAAGAACTAAAGGAGGGAGATTATGCATCGCGGCAAAGGGATGAAGTTTGTAGGAGATTCTCGGGTACCAGTAGCTCGGAAACCAAATATTCCAAAAGACTATTCTGAATACCCAGGAAAAACAGAAGCATTTTGGCCGAATTTCTTGTTAAAAGAATGGATGGTTGGTGCAGTTTTTTTAATCGGTTATTTATGTTTAACAGTGGCACATCCGTCACCGCTTGAGAGAATGGCAGATCCAACAGATGCAGGATATATACCACTTCCAGATTGGTATTTCTTATTCTTGTATCAGTTATTAAAGTATTCTTATGCTTCAGGTTCATTTACTGTAATTGGAGCATTTATTATGCCAGGGATTGCGTTTGGAGCATTACTGTTAGCTCCATTTCTTGATCGAGGTCCAGAAAGACGCCCATTGAAGCGTCCTGTAGCAACTGGATTTATGCTTTTAGCGATTGCGTCGATTATCTTTTTAACTTGGGAATCTGTAGCACACCACGACTGGGAAGCTGCTAAAAAACAAGGTGCAATTGTAAAAACAACACAAGTTGATAAAAATGATGACGGCTACAAATTAATGCAAAAAAATACTTGTTTAACATGTCATGGTGACAATTTACAAGGTGGTGCAGCAGCACCAGCTCTACAAAACTTAACTTTAAAACCAGAAGAAATCGCTAAAATTGCGAAAGATGGTAAAGGCGCAATGCCTAAAGGTGTATTTAAAGGAACGGATGAAGAGGTGAAAAAGCTTTCGGAATTCGTTGCAAAGTATAATAAAAAATAATAGAAAAGCTGACTGCAAATTTTGTAGTCAGCTTTTCTATTTAGTTAGAGGAAGTTTGTTATAATAGAGTAGGATTTAGTGAATGAATTACTTTGCTTGAAAGGTGTTGGACATACAGATTGGTTTACGTGTATGCAATGTTAAGACAGCGCTCTGTGTTATTATTTTTATTGATTGTTAACATATTAGGCACAATTTACGGGTTTATATGGTATGGAAATCAATTAAAAGAAACGTCTCTAATATTTTGGCCGTTTGTACCAGATAGCCCGATGGCAAGTCTCTTTTTTGTATTTGTTTTAATTGCCTTTTTGAAAAAGAAAAACTGGGGATTAATAGAGGCGTTGGCGATTGTTTCTTTAATAAAATATGGCATATGGGCTGTTGTTGTAAATGGAATTATGATTTATGTAAAAGGTCCTATTGGTATTATGGGCTACATGTTAATGCTTTCTCATTTTGCAATGGCTGTGCAGGGAGTGCTATACGCTCCGTTTTATCGGATAAAAAAATGGCATTTCGTTGTAGCTGGGATATGGACGTTACATAATGATGCAATCGATTATTTATTTTGGCAAATGCCGAGATATGGAATTATGCATTTGTTTGTAGAGGAGATAGGCTATTTTACGTTTTGGTTAAGTATTGCTGTACTATGTATTACATATTATTATTGCTTACGTGAGCATCGAAAACAGTTTTCTTTATGATGTTAAAATCTAGGGGGAGAAAATGAAGGAAAATAAGATTGGTATAAAAATATTGGATCGGATGATCACTTTAGTTGTTTCATATAGCATAGCATTTTCTATTTTCGCTCTCGCGACAATGGCAGTGGTATATGGAAAGTGGCTATATTATTTTGAAATTGATTTTTTAAACATTCCAGATTTAGCGGATATGACAAAGGATGAAATTAAGAGAAACTATGATGTGCTTATTACATATTTATCTCCGTTTTATGAAGGGGCATTACAATTGCCGACATTAGATATGTCTACAAATGGCCGAATTCATTTTGTAGATGTTAAAAACATTTTAGTGAAGATTCAATATATAATGTATGGAACGATTGTAATTGCTGTATTAGGAGGAGCGTATTTATTAAAAAAGAAAAAAGAAAAGTTTTTACTTCACGGATCGATTCTTACAATTATTTTTCCGATAGCTCTTACGTTACCAATTGCCATTAATTTTGAAAAGAGTTTCGTATTATTTCATAAGCTTTTATTTAGCAATGATTATTGGATGTTTGATATTGAAACAGATCCGATTATTTTAATGCTACCAGAAGAATTCTTTATGCATGCTGCATGTGTTATTTTATTATTGATTTTAACTGGTAGCATACTTTGCTACGGTGTGTATAAATATTTAGTGAAAAAGAAAAGGATTTCAAAGAAAAAATTCTCTGTTTAAAGAGAATTTTTTTGTTTCCATAGAGATAATATATTTTTCGGTTCTGTTCTATTCTTGTCCAACTCTACATATTTTGTACTAGTAGTTATAGGGGGGACCGGGATGAAGAGAACATTAATTGGACTGATAGCATTTCTAATTTTAATGTTTCCAGTACGTATATATGCTGAGGAGTGGAGTGAACTAACTGGATTGTTAGATGATTCTTTGCAGTTAGTTAAGCGGAATGAAGATGAAAAAGCAATACAAGTATTGAAACGTTTTTCGGAACAGTTTGTATTAAAGGGAAATGAAAAAAGCAAACCAATAAACCCAGATCAATTTAGAGTGATCTCTTTAGCGTATGACAAGGCGATTCAATCCCTCTCGGAGGAAAATGTTGTAGGAAAGCAGATCAAAGTTGATAATATGTTAGCACTACAACTCGCTGTTGATGCACATGTATCGAAATATCAGCCGCTTTGGATGGAAAGAGAAAGAAAGATAATGGATGCTTTTTCTCAAGTGGAAAAAGCGATGAAAAAAGAGGATGATGGACAGTTCCAACAGACGCTAAATACATTTTTAAATGAATTTAATATTATTTATCCGAGTTTAATGATTGCCCTGCCAGAAAACGAAGCGCAGCGGGTAAACGCGCATTTATCTTATTTGGATGAATTTCGTAACGTTATGTTAAAAACGAAAGGTGGACAAATGCAACTAGGAATTATTAAAGGTGATTTGCAAAAAATATTTCATACAGTAAAAAAAGATGAGATTGCTCCCTCTCTCATTTGGTTTATGACAATTACTGGGGGACTTATTCTATTTACTTTAACGTATGTTGGATGGAGAAAATATAAAGGGGAAAGAGAGAAGCGGAAAAGTAACTTGCATTCTAAAAATAGATAATGCGTATAAATAAAGATGCGGATTGTAAGGTTTATTTATTGACAATGATGGAAGAAAAAAATAGAATGAGAAGTACTATAATTAAAACTTCAATGGAGGTTTATGATGTTTTATTTAATTTACTTCGCGATCATTTTGATCATACCGTTGTATGCACAGTCAAAAGTACGTAGTGCCTATAGCAAGTATTCACAAGTTTATTCAACATCAGGTATGACAGGAGCGGAAGTGGCTCGAAAAATTTTAGATGAAAATGGATTGTATAATGTAGCTGTAGAAGAAACGCCAGGTCATTTATCAGATCATTACGATCCAACTGCAAAGACAGTTCGATTATCAACAGATAACTATTATGGACATTCAGTTGCTGGTACAGCAGTAGCAGCACACGAAGTAGGACACGCAATTCAAGATGCGAAAGATTATAATTTCATGCGTGTACGCCATTCGTTAGTGCCAGTTGCTAATTTTGGTTCAAATATGTCTTGGATTTTCGTCCTAATCGGTGTATTTGCACAAATGTCTGGTTTATTGTTACTAGGAATTATTTTAATGGCAGCAGGTGTGATTTTCCAACTTGTTACATTACCAGTTGAGTTTGATGCATCAAAACGCGCAATGCAACAAATTGAAGCACTAGGTATCGTATCGACAGATGAATACGGTCAAGCTCGTAAAGTATTAAATGCGGCAGCATTAACATATGTAGCGGCAGCTGCTGTGGCAGTATTTGAATTATTACGTCTCGTATTAATTTATACTGGTATGCAGCGTAGCGACGATTAAAGACTATCAATTTTGATAGTCTTTTTTTGTTTTGTGGATTGAATCTTATAATACGCTATAAATGGAAATAATAGAGATAATGAGATGTCTAGAACTAGTAATAATAAATATAAGTATGTAGTGGTGAAAGAAGGTGACGGAAATAATATATCCAGATCATTTAGTAAAACAAGTGAAGGAGCGTAGCGTTTCGTATCAATTAGAAGGTTTTTTAAGTGGACAAGGCCCTGAAAACCCGAAATTAATGATTGTTGGAGAAGCACCTGGTGAAACAGAAATTTATAATGGCATACCGTTTAGCGGAAAAGCCGGAAAACATTTAATGGAGTTTTTAGAACGTATTCACATCAAAAGGGAAGAAGTGTACATTACGAGTGCGGTTCGAAGTAGACCGTTTAAGTGGCGCGGGAAAAGAGAGCGAAATGGCGAATTAATACAGAAAAAGTATAATAGAACACCGAATCAAGGCGAAATACTTGCACACGCTCCGTTGTTAGATTTTGAATTGGCACATATGAATCCGCCAGTTATCGTTACACTTGGTAATATTGCGTTAAAACGTTTAGCCGGAAAGAATAAAAAGATTACGGATATTCATGGGCAACTATTAAAGCAGCCGATTCAAAAACTAAAAGATATAGATCATGCAGAGTTTATATGGACTGAAAAAGAATATAAAATTTTTCCTACCTTTCATCCGGCTTCAATTTTTTATAATCGTAGTTTATTGGAGTTAATTTATGAGGATTTAGAGAAGCTGAAGCAATATATAGCAATAAAAAACTAGAAAAGCCATGTGGCTTTTCTAGTTATGTTTAATTATGTAACGGGTTTTTATTTTCATCTAATGTAAATCCTTCGCCGACGACATCGTGTACATCGCTTACAGCAACAAACGCGTGAGGGTCTACAGAAGTAATGATATTTTTTAATTTCACGATTTCATTTTTAGCTACAACACAATATAGTACATTTCGTTCAACTTTTGTATAGGATCCAACAGCTTTTAAAAAGGTTGCCCCACGCTCCATTTCTGATAAAATTTTTGCAGCAATTTCATCGTTCTTATCAGAAATAATAGTTGCTCCTTTTGCTGCATAGGCTCCTTCTTGCATAAAATCAATGACCTTAGCCCCGATGAAAACAGCAACTAACGTATACATACCTTCACGGTATGATAAATATGTAAGAATAGAGACGACAATAACGACTGCATCAAACATAAACATCGTTTTTCCCATACTCCAGCCAACATATTTGTGAGCTAGCCTTGCGATAATATCAACACCGCCAGTAGTCCCGCCGTATTTAAATATAATTCCAAGGCCGATACCGATAAATGCCCCGGCGAATAAAGCAGCAAGTGTCATATCATTTTGCAAGTTTAAATGTAAGTTGAGTACTTCGTAGCGCTGGAAAATCCATAGGAATAAAGATACGCTAAATGTACCTATTAATGTGTATAAAAATGTCGTTCGTCCAAGTAACTTCCAACCGATGAAAAATATAGGAATATTTAAAATTAAGTTTGTATAAGAAGGGTCAAGCGAAAATAGAAAATATAATAATAGCGTAATGCCGGTAAATCCACCCTCTGCAAGGTGGTTTTCAATATTGATATTCACAATACCGAAAGAAAAAATAGCGGAACCGATTAAAATGAAAATGATGTTTCGAATCTTCAAGTTTGCTGTCATATAGAAATCCCCCTAATTATGTATTGATTTGCATTGCTCCGCTTAAACGGTAAAACATAATAATAAGTTATTTCTAGCTGCTAGTAAAAATAGTAAACGTCGTAAGAGACTGATTGGTTCAGGCTAATCTTTTGCGAAAAAGCATGCAAAAGAAAGTTTCACTTTATTATAGTCTAACCAAAAAAGGGTCGCAAATAGTGATATGAGAGAATAATATTTGTCAAATCGCTATGAATTGGCTAACATGAAAGAGGAAGGATTAGAGGTGAATAGTATGGAAGCAAAAACAATGAAAGATATGCAGAAAGAAGTAGATGCATATATTGGTCAATTTAAAGAAGGTTATTTTAGTCCGCTTGCAATGGTGGCCCGTTTAACTGAAGAAATGGGAGAGCTTGCAAGAGAGGTTAATCATTATTATGGTGAGAAACCGAAGAAAACGACTGAGAAAGAACGAAGTATTGAAGAAGAGCTTGGAGATGTATTATTTGTTATGATTTGTATGGCAAATAGTTTAAATATTGATTTAGAAACAGCGCATAACATTGTAATGGATAAATTTAATACACGTGATAAAGATCGCTGGACACGTATTGATGAGGGAGAGAAAGAAGCATGAAAGAAATTAAAGTAATTATCGCCGGACCAAGAGGACGTATGGGACATGAAGCAGTCCTTCTTATGGAAAGAACAGAACATTTCAATTTAGTAGCAGCAATTGACTATAAACATGGCGGAGAGAAAATCTCTGATTTGCCTGGAATGCCTGCGTTAGATGCACCGATTTACGCAGATTTACATACTTGTTTAGATGAAGTGGAAGCAGATGTGTTGTTAGATTTAACAACGCCAGAAGTTGGGAAACAACACGTTACACTTGCAGTTGAGCGTGGACTACGTTCTGTTATTGGTACGACAGGATTTACAGAAGAAGAGCTTAAACATTTAACGGAAACTGCAAAAGAAAAAGAAGTAGGAACGATAATTGCTCCAAACTTTGCGATTGGTGCAGTACTTATGATGAAATTCTCTCAAATGGCAGCGAAGTACTTCCAAGATGTGGAAGTGATTGAGTTGCATCACGATCAAAAGTTAGATGCACCATCTGGTACTGCTGTAAAAACAGTAGAATTAATTCGTCAAACCCGCGAGCCAAAGCAGCAAGGTCATCCAAATGAAATCGAACAACTAGAAGGTGCACGTGGTGCAAATGTGGATGGTATTCATATTCATAGCGTACGTTTACCAGGACTTATTGCGCATCAAGAAGTGTTATTTGGCGGAGATGGACAAATGTTAACAGTTCGTCATGATTCATTCAATCGTGCATCATTTATGTCAGGGGTAAAACTATCAATTGAAACAGTAATGAACCTTGATCATCTTGTGTACGGTTTAGAAAATATTATCGACTAAAGGGGAGACAACGGATGAAAATTGCCTTAATCGCACATGACCAAAAGAAAAATGATATGGTTTCGTTTGCATACGCATATAAACCAATTTTCGAACAGCATGAACTTTTTGCAACAGGAACGACAGGACTTCGTATTATGGAGGCAACTGGTTTAGTTGTAACAAGATATCAATCTGGTCCTCTTGGTGGCGATCAAGAAATTGGTGCAATGATTGCAAAAAATGATATGGATATGGTGATTTTTTTCCGGGATCCACTAACAGCGCAGCCACATGAACCGGATGTCAATGCGTTACTTCGTTTATGCGATGTATATGCCATTCCACTAGCAACGAATATGGCAAGTGCTGAAATGCTAATGCATGCATTAGAGCGGGGAGATTTAGATTACCGAAAGTTAAGAAAATGAGGGGAACAATTATGAGTGGATTACATATATTAGCGTTTGGTGCTCATGCCGATGATGTTGAAATCGGCATGGCAGGTACTATTGCAAAATATACGAAGCAAGGATATGAAGTAGGCATTTGCGATTTAACAGAAGCTGACCTTTCTTCAAATGGAACGGTAGAACTGAGGAAAGAAGAAGCGCAGGCTGCAGCTCGTATTATGGGAGTAAACACGAGAATTAATTTGGCGATGCCAGACCGTGGCCTGTATATGAAAGAAGAATATATACGTGAAATTGTAAAGGTTATTCGTACATATAAGCCAACGCTAATTTTTGCACCATATTATGAAGATCGTCATCCAGACCATGCGAATTGCGCGAAACTTGTGGAAGAAGCTATCTTTTCAGCAGGAATTCGTAAATATATGCCTGAACTTCCGCCGCATCGTGTAGAGTCTTTTTATAATTATATGATTAATGGTTTTCATAAACCGAATTTTTGTATAGATATAAGTGAGTACCTTTCTAATAAGGTCGAAGCGTTAGAAGCGTATGAAAGTCAGTTTTCAACAGGGAGTGATGGTGTTAAGACGCCATTAACTGATGGATACGTTGAAACTGTAATCGCTCGCGAGAAGATGTTTGGGAAAGAAGTTGGAGTGAAGTATGCCGAAGGGTTTATGAGTAAGAAGCCGCTTTTATTACATGCTGATTTAATAGGGGGATGTAAATGAAATTGAAAATAGGTATTACATGTTATCCTTCTGTAGGTGGTTCTGGGGTTGTTGGAACGGAATTAGGAAAACAATTGGCGGAACGTGGGCATGAAATACACTTTATTACATCGGGTGTACCATTTCGGTTGAATAAAGTGTATCCAAACATTTATTTTCATGAAGTAACAGTAAATCAATATTCGGTATTTCAATATCCACCTTACGATTTAGCATTAGCAAGTAAAATGGCCGAGGTTGCTCAAAGAGAAAATCTTGATATTTTACATGTGCATTATGCAATCCCACATGCTATTTGTGCATATTTAGCAAAACAAATGATTGGGGAGAGTATTAAAATTGTTACAACCTTACACGGAACAGATATTACTGTGTTAGGTTCCGACCCTTCGTTAAATAATTTAATTCGATTTGGTATTGAACAATCTGATGTTGTTACCGCGGTATCGCATTCGCTAATCGAAGAAACGCATGAGGTTGTAAAACCAGATAAAGAGATTCAGACAGTATACAATTTTATTGATGAACGTGTATATTTTAAGCGTGATATGTATCAGTTAAAAAAGGAATATGGTATACAGGAAACTGAAAAAGTACTAATTCACATTTCAAACTTCCGAAAAGTTAAGCGAGTACAGGATGTTGTTCATTCATTCGCTAAAATTGTTAAGGAAGTGGATGCGAAGTTGCTTCTTGTTGGGGATGGACCAGAATTTTGTACGATTTTACAGCTAGTGAAAAATTTACAGATTGAAGATCGTGTCTTATTCCTAGGAAAGCAAGATAATGTTGCAGAGCTCCTTGCGATGAGCGATTTAATGTTACTTTTATCAGAAAAGGAAAGCTTTGGCCTTGTTTTATTAGAAGCAATGGCGTGTGGTGTACCCTGTATTGGAACGCGGGTTGGAGGTATTCCAGAGGTCATTCAACATGGTGAAACAGGATACATATGTGAAGTTGGAGATACAGACGGCATAGCTAAGCAAGCAATTCAACTACTAGAAAATGAAGAGCTTCACCATAATATGGGAGAGCGAGCAATGAAATCTGTATATGAGCAGTTTCGTTCAGAAAAAATCGTTTCACAGTACGAGGCGATTTATTATGACATACTAAGGGATGACAAGAATGGAAAGATTTAAAAAAGCTAGTTCAATTATTGAGGCATTAAAACAGCAAGGACATGAGGCTTACTTCGTTGGTGGAAGTGTACGCGATCTTATTATCGATAGACCGATTGGAGATATCGATATTGCAACATCAGCTTTACCAGAAGAAGTAATGGCTATTTTTCCAAGACATGTTCCGGTTGGTCTTGAGCATGGAACTGTAATTGTTGTAGAAGATGGCGAACCGTATGAGGTAACAACTTTTCGAACAGAGAGCGAATATGAAGATTTTCGGAGACCTAGTAGTGTTCAATTTGTCCGTTCTTTAGAAGAGGATTTAAAACGACGTGATTTCACGATGAATGCAATTGCAATGACAGAAGAAGGCAAAATGATTGATTTATTTGCTGGGCAAGAAGCAATTCGTATGAAAGAAATTGCAACAGTTGGAAATGCTGCAGACCGTTTTCAAGAAGATGCACTGCGAATGATGCGTGGTATACGATTCGTTAGTACGCTAGGTTTCTCTTTGGAAACAAAGACGAAACAAGCAATTGAAACGTATGGGCATTTGCTCGAACATATTGCAATTGAAAGAATTACAGTAGAATTTGAAAAATTGTTGACTGGTACATATTGTGCGAAGGGGCTTCACGAGTTAGTAGAAACGAAGTTATTTTCTCATCTCCCATATTTACAAATGTCAGAAGAACGACTCTTAAAAGCTACGCAATTTAAATGGGATTCTTTCGAAACAGACATTGAGGCATGGGCATTTTTCTTATATTGTATTGGAGAAGAACATCCTTCTGTCTTTTTACGACAATGGAAGTTTTCAAATAAAAAAATTAAAGATATTGTAGCAGTTCTATTAGCAATCCGTTTTAGAAATAAGGCGGAATGGGATGCGGTCTTTCTTTATAAAACTGGGATTCACATCGCAGTAATGGCGGAGAGAGTATATGAAGCGATAATAGAAAGTTATGGTAGCTCGTCTGTTAAACAAGTGGAAACATTATTTGAGTCATTACCTATAAAGAGTCGCCAAGAAATGAATGTGACAGGAAATGATTTATTAATTTGGGCAGATAAAAAGCCAGGCCCTTGGGTTGCCGAAATGCTTCAGAAAATTGAAGAAGCTATCGTAGAAGGAAACTTAGCTAACGAGAATGAGAATGTAAGGGAGTGGCTGCAAAGATGCAATCTACTATAAGAAAGCAGTTATTGCAAGTTTTTTCTGAAGCAGATGGTGAATTTGTATCTGGTCAAACGCTTAGTGATAAACTTGGTTGTTCGAGAACCGCTGTATGGAAGCATATGGAGGATCTTCGTAATGAAGGGTATGAACTGGAAGCTGTGCGCCGTTTAGGTTATCGGATTGCTAGTAAACCAGATAAAGTAACTGCTAACGAGATTCAATTAGGATTACAAACAGAGCGTATCGGTAGAATAGTTTATTTTGAAGAATCAGTTGAATCTACTCAGTATATTGCAGCAAGACTTGCTTATGAAGGAACAGAAGAGGGAACAATTGTCGTTGCAGAAGAACAAACAGCAGGTAGAGGACGTTTAAGTAGAAAATGGTATTCTCCAAAAGGCACAGGGATTTGGATGAGTATTATTTTGCGTCCATCTATTCCAGTTCATCATGCACCTCAACTTACTTTATTAGCAGCTGTTAGCGTAGCGCAAGCAATTGAAAAATGTACCGGTGTAAATGTAGGTATTAAATGGCCAAATGACATATTAATTCAAGGGAAAAAAGCTGTCGGTATATTAACGGAAATGCAAGCTGATCCGGATAAAATTAATGCTGTTATTATGGGGATTGGTATTAATGCAAATCAGAAACAAGAACATTTTGATGAGGAAATTCAGCAAATTGCAACTTCGTTAGCAATTGAGTCGGGTAAGCCGATTGTTCGTGCGGAACTTATGCAACAAATTTTCTTACAACTAGAGAAATTGTATGAAGAGTATTTAAGAAATGGCTTCTCTGTTATTAAAATTCTTTGGGAAAGTTATGCAGTGAGTATCGGAAAAGAAATTACAGCTCGAACGATGAAGGAAACGATTACTGGGATAGCAAAAGGGATTACGGACGATGGTGTATTGCTACTTGAGGATCATCAAGGACACGTGCATCACATTCATTCTGCTGATATAGAAATTAAGTAAAAGAAGTTCCAAATTGGAACTTCTTTTACTTATCGGACATTTATAAATTTCACATACCGTAATGAAAGTAGAAAATTATTTTTTCGAAAAAGTGTAGCAATTCCTTTTCTTAGTTTGCTATAATTAGTTCGAATATGGGCAGTATCAAAGCGAACTGCACCATTATTTAAAGCAGTATGAAAAAATAATAATTTGGATTCTGCCTTGATCCAATAACGGACTGGGACAGAGGGATGAATAATGCCGACTAACACACAACCCTTCTGCCCTTTTATGGCCAGAGGGGTTTTTTATATGATTTCGGCCATCTCCTCTCTCCTGCATAAAGGAGGAGTAGTTTTTGAAAACAAAAACAGATTTTTTGAAAATGAAAGAGCAGGGTGAGCCGATTACAATGCTAACGGCGTATGATTATCCATCTGCTAAATTAGCAGAAGAGGCTGGAGTTGATATGATTTTAGTTGGGGATTCTCTTGGGATGGTTGTACTTGGATATGATTCAACGGTTCCAGTAACAGTAGAGGATATGATCCATCATACGAAAGCTGTACACCGCGGAGCGAAAGAGACGTTTATTGTAACTGATATGCCATTTATGTCTTATCACGTATCATTGCAAGATACGATGATTAATGCACGCCGCATCGTTCAAGAGAGCGGGGCACATGCATTAAAAGTAGAAGGTGCTGGAGAAGTTATATCGACTATTCACTACTTAACGAATGCGGGAATCCCTGTCGTGGCACATTTAGGTTTAACTCCTCAATCTGTAGGAGTTCTAGGTGGGTATAAAGTACAAGGAAAAGATGCTGAAAGTGCAAAGAAATTAATAGAAGATGCGAAGAAATGTGAGGAAGCTGGTGCGATAGCGCTTGTGTTAGAATGTGTGCCAATGCAGTTAGCAGAACTTATTTCAGAGCAATTAACAATTCCTACAATCGGAATTGGAGCAGGACGGAAAGTAGATGGGCAAGTACTTGTTTATCATGATCTTATCTCGTATGGCGTAAAACGTGTTCCGAAATTTGTGAAGCAATATACATCTGTTCAAGAGGAGATTGTGCGAGGGATTTCGCAATACGTTGCTGAAGTAAAAACAGGGCAATTTCCTGAAGAAAAACATTCGTTCACAATGAAAGAGGAAGAATGCTTAGCGTTATACGGGGGAAAACAATAATGAAAATCATAACTACAGTGCAAGAGATGCAGCAAATTACGAGCGAACTTCGTGCAAGTGGAAAAAGTATTGGCTTTGTTCCAACGATGGGGTATTTACATGAAGGGCATGCTACTTTATTACGTAAGGCAAGAGAAGAAAATGAAATTGTAGTTTTAAGTGTATTTGTAAATCCATTGCAATTTGGACCAAATGAAGATTTAGATCGATACCCTCGTGATATTGATAGAGACGAAAGTGTAGCGAAAGAAAATGGTGTTGACTATTTATTTTATCCGAGTGTAGAAGAGATGTATCCAGCAGAACAAACAACAACAGTAGAGGTTGTGAAGCGTACGGACGTATTATGCGGCAAACAAAGACCTGGTCATTTTGCTGGTGTTGCTACTGTACTAATGAAATTATTTAATATTACAACGCCAACTCGTGCTTATTTCGGTATGAAAGATGCACAGCAAGTTGCTGTAATTGAAGGGTTTGTAACTGATTTTAATATTCCAGTTACGATCGTACCAGTTGATATTGTAAGGGAAGAGGATGGATTAGCGAAAAGTTCTCGTAATGTGTATTTATCACAAGAAGAACGTGAGGAGGCTCCTCATTTATACCGCAGTCTATGTATAGCGAAGGAACGAATTGAGGCAGGCGAACACAATCCAGAAATCATTATGAATCTTGTGAGAGAGCATATTGAGAAGTATACGAAGGGCACTGTAGATTATGCTGACTTATATGCATATCCTTCATTGACAGCAATAGATAAAATTGAAGGACGAATTATTTTAGCAATTGCAGTTAAGTTTGAAAATGTACGATTAATTGACAATATAACATTAATGGGGAAATAGGGGGAGCAGCTATGTTTCGCACAATGATGAGAGCGAAGTTACATCGCGCGACTGTAACGGAAGCAAATTTAAATTATGTAGGTAGTATTACAATTGATCAAGATTTAATGGATGCGGTAAATATTATAGAAAATGAAAAAGTACAAATTGTAAATAATAACAATGGAGCTCGATTAGAGACATATGTTATTAAAGGAGAGCGCGGTAGCGGCGTTGTTTGTTTAAACGGTGCAGCTGCAAGGCTTGTACAACCAGGTGATAAAGTTATTATTATTTGCTATGGTTTAGTGGCAGAAGAAAATGTTCATAAACAAGAACCGAAAATTGCAGTACTAGACGATCATAATCAAATTATTGAAATGTTAGGTGCTGAAAAAGCTGGCACGATATTATAAGTAGGAAAGCTATCTCTATTAAGGAGATAGCTTTTTTCTGTGTCTTTTCATTAAGATAAGATAAAACGTGGTATAGTAACAATATATGAATTTTGTTGTTTGAAAGGTAAGAAATTGAGGTGTTACATATATGAGTAAGCGTTATGTCGTTGTTGATTTAGAGACGACAGGGAACTCCTGGAAAGATGGGAAGGATAAAATCACCCAAATTGCAGCTGTTGTAGTAGAAGATGGAGAGATATTAGAAATTTTCTCATCTTTTGTTAACCCGAAGAGAGAGATTCCCCTATTTATTACAGAATTAACAGGGATTGATGAAGATCTAGTAAAACAAGCCCCGTTATTCCGAGATGTAGCCCCGATGATTGTTGAGCTATTACAAGGTGCGGCTTTCGTTGCGCATAATGTTCACTTTGATTGGAATTTTTTAAATGAAGAATTAAGGCAGGCTGGATATACAGAAGTACATTGTCCTAAAATCGATACAGTTGAATTGGCGCAAATTCTTTTGCCGACAGCCGATAGTTATAAATTACGTGATTTAGCCAAGAAACATGAATTAGAGCACGATCAACCGCATCGTGCGGATAGTGATGCTCTTGCAACAGCGGAGTTGTTTTTACAATTTTTAAATGAAATTGAAAATTTACCACTTGTCACATTACAATCGCTTTATGAATTAAGTGATGTTTTCCAAAGTGATATAGCTGATGTGCTTTCTGAAAATATTTTAAAGAAAATGATGCATGGTAAAGAAGAGGCAGAGGGGTATGAAGTGTATCGAAATATTGCACTTCGAAAGCGGAATTATTCCTTAAGTCTAAGTGAAACATGCTCATCTAAATTTGATGCTTTCTTACATAAGACAATGGATAAACTTGAATTGAACATGCCAAAGTTTGAAAAAAGAGAAAGCCAACAGCTTATGATGAAGGAAATATACACAGCTTTAAGAGACTCCAGGTTTTCACTTATTGAGGCAGGAACAGGTACGGGGAAGACTCTTGCATATTTACTTCCAAGTATTTATTTTGCAAGGAAAAAAGAAGAACCTGTCATTATAAGTACACAAACTGTACAACTGCAACAGCAAATACTTGAAAAAGAAATTCCGTTATTACAAAAAATAATGCCATTTTCATTTGAGGTGGCTCTTCTGAAAGGAAGAAAGCACTATCTTTGTTTACATAAATTTGAATATGCTTTGCAAGAGGAAGAGAAAAATTATGATATGGCGCTTACGAAGGCGAAAATTTTAGTGTGGTTACTGCAAACTGAAACTGGCGATCGTGATGAATTAAATATTCCTGAGGGCGGAAAGTTGCTGTGGAATCGTATTTGCAGTGATGCATATAGTCCAGGCGGAATGCAAAGTAACTGGTTTAGTCGTTGTTTTTATCAGCGAGCGAAGAATAAAGCATTATTTGCAGATATTGTTATTACAAATCATGCGTTATTATTTCAAGATTTTTCAAGTGAAGAACCACTGTTTGCTTCATATGAACATATTATTTTTGATGAAGCTCATCATATTGAAGAAGCGGCTAGTAGAACATTAGGTGAACAGTTCTCATGTATGTATTTTCAATTAGTTTTATCTCGTCTTGGTACGCTAGAAACAGATGATGTGCTGTCCAAAGTATATAAAATGATGAAAAAATCAGAGCAAGCCTCTCGTTCGATTTTTCGTATGATGAGTCATAGTTTGAAGGAACTGAAGTTTGATGCTGATGAACTATTCCAAATGTTACGTGCTTTCATATTTAAACAAACAAAGCAAGAACAAGGAGCGAGTAATATGCCGCTCGTTTATCGATATAACACGGAAGTGGAGCACGGTAAGTTATGGGATAGTATTACTGAATTAACAAATCGTTTTGTATATGAGTTAAGAAAATTAGTGACTACACTTGAGAAACAAGTTGATATACTGCAAAGTAAATTAGAGTGGGAGATGCATGTTGTTACAGGTGAATTTATGCATCTAATTGAGTTGTTGAGAAAGATGGCACAAGCTTTACAATTACTCATATTAGAAAAAAATTCATACGTGACATGGATGGAGACCGAAACGAAGGGGACGATTCATTCAACAGTTTTATATGCGCAGCCTGTTCATATTGGTGAAAGATTTGCTGATGAATTTTTAACGCAAAAAAAGAGTGTTATTTTCACATCAGCAACGCTAACAGTTAACGATACATTCGACTATATAAAAGAGGAGCTAGGCTTACATGACTTTGCTCCAAATACATTAAAGGTTCCGTCGCCGTTTCATTTTGAAGAACAAATGAAATTAATGGTTTCAACGGATGTACCTTTTATTAAGCAAGTTAGTAATGAGGACTATATTGAATCCGTATCGGAACATATTGCAAAAATAGCGAAGACTACAAAAGGTAGAATGCTCGTTTTATTCACTTCGTATGAAATGTTAAAAGAAGCGTATACGCATTTGAAAAATGATGATGCATTAGAAGGATATTTATTGCTAACACAAAGTGTGAATAATAGAAGTCGAAGTCGCTTAATCCGTAAATTTCAGGAGTTTGACAAATCGATTTTGTTAGGAACAAGCAGTTTTTGGGAAGGGATAGATATTCCAGGAGATGCCTTGAGTTGTCTTGTTATTGTCCGTCTCCCATTCACACCTCCTCATCAGCCAATGATGGAAGCAAAAGGTGAGTGGCTAAAAAATCAAGGAGAAGACGTATTCGCTAAGTTAGCGCTCCCGCAAGCGATATTACGTTTCAAACAAGGATTTGGTCGTCTTATTAGAACAAATACAGATACAGGAACGGTATTTGTGTTAGATCGTCGCTTGACAAGCTCTTCCTATGGAAAACGATTCTTACAATCAATCCCGACTGTCCCGCTCTATGAAGGACCGTTAGAAGAATTGTTAGAGCAATTAGAGGAACGGCCAAATAAATAAAAATTGGAAGAAAAATACGCCTGAAGTACATTTAAACTTCAGGCGTAAAAAATGTGGGTAGGAGGAATTTTATTTTTCTTACTTCTTGTATACAAAATGTATTGCTTTTCGGTTTGAAACCTTTTTTTGCTGTACATGTCCTGCTATAATAGATGGGTGATGAAGCAGGGGTTGTAAAGAATGTACTCTTATTGTAACCGCATTGCGTTCTTCTATAATTAGAAATTTTTGTGTAACGGAGGAGTTTTTTCATGGAGAAGAAAATTGAAGTACTATCAACGACGCGTATTAAATATTCGTCTGATTTGTATAAAATTGTTGATAGCTTGAATCGTACGTTAAAAGAGCAAGACCTCATGTTCGGATTAGCATTAGACGAAAAAGACAAAGAAACAGCTGTATTTACGATTTACAGAACGTAGTGATACAATGAAAAAGTGGATCTTTGCAATCATTATCGTTATCGTTGCTAGTGGAATATATGGGGCATATGTTTATAATAAAGCGATGGAAAATAAAATTCCAAAAGAATCAAAGGTTGTAGAAATTGCAAAAGAAAAGGCAAAACTTACAAAGGTAAAATCTGTTGATTATTTTAATGGAAAATCTTCATATACCGTCGTACAAGGTACAGATGAAAAAGGAGAACAAATCATTGTTTGGGTGCCTGAGAAAAAAGGAGATACTATAGTAAGAAAAAAGAGCGAAGGTATTTCTGAAAAAGAAGCTATACAAAGAACGGCTGAACAGGTCGACGATGGAAGTAAAGAATCAAAAAGCAAACCGAAAGAAATCTTAAAAGCAAAATTAGGCGTTGAAAACAATATACCATTATGGGAAGTTACATATATTGATGATGAAAATCGTTATAGTTACTACTATCTTGAATTTAAAGATGGCAAGTTTTTACGACGATATAGCATTGAAAAATAGATGTAGGGGGAACAGCAAATGAAATTAGCAAAGCGAGTAGCTGCTTTAACACCGTCTTCAACTTTAGAAATTACAGCAAAGGCACAAGCATTAAAAGCGGAAGGTCATGATGTAATTGCATTAGGGGCAGGAGAACCTGACTTTAATACGCCAGAACATATTATGGAAGCCGCACATAGAGCGATGTTAGAAGGACATACGAAATATACACCAACAGGTGGATTACAATCGTTAAAACAAGAAATCGTTAAGAAATTTACTCGCGATCAAGGGATAGCGTATGATCCATCTGAAATTATTGTATGTAATGGTGCCAAGCATGCATTATATACATTATTCCAAGTGTTACTTGATGAAGGAGATGAAGTTATCATCCCAACTCCTTATTGGGTAAGTTATCCTGAGCAAGTAAAGCTTGCTGGTGGTAAGCCAGTTTATGTAGAAGGTCTAGAAGACAATGAGTACAAAATTACAGCAAAGCAGCTGCGTGAGGCAATTACAGAGAAAACGAAAGCAGTTATTATTAATTCACCGAGCAATCCAACAGGAATGATTTACAGCAAAGAAGAATTACAACAGCTTGGAAAAGTATGTTTAGAACATGATATCTTAATCGTTTCTGATGAAATTTATGAAAAATTAATTTATGGTGATGCAGAATATACTTCAATTGCCCAGCTTTCTAATGCATTAAAAGAACAAACACTTATTATTAATGGTGTATCTAAATCTCATTCTATGACAGGGTGGCGTATTGGATATGCAGCAGGAAATAAGCAGCTTATTAAAGCGATGACGAACTTAGCGAGTCATAGTACGTCAAACCCTACTTCAATTGCTCAATACGGTGCAATTGCTGCATATGCAGGCTCACAAGAACCTGTAGAAACGATGCGTCAAGCATTTGAAGAAAGATTAAACATTATTTATGATAAATTAATTCAAATTCCTGGTTTCACTTGCATCAAACCACAAGGTGCATTTTACTTATTCCCAAATGTAAAAGAAGCTGTAGCGTTAACTGGATATGAGACAGTTGATGACTGGGCAAAGGCATTATTAGAAGAGGAAAAAGTGGCTCTTGTTCCAGGGACAGGATTTGGTGCACCAAATAACGTTCGACTATCGTATGCGACATCTCTTGAGCAAGTAGAGAAAGCATTGGAACGAATTCATACATTTATGAAAAGTAAAGTGCAGGCTTAATCGGCTGTTCCTTGTATTAAACACAAAAAAACCTCCCTACATATAGGGAGGTTTTTTGACGAATTGTGGCAAAAAGAAATAGCTAAAGGTGTGTTATACTAGAGAGCGAGGTGTTTGGTGATGAAAAAGAAAATGATGTTACAATGGTTTGAACAGGGAAGCATAGCGATTCCTAAATTGCTTATGATGCATTATAAAAAGCTAGGTTTAAATGAAACGGAATTTATGGTGGTACTTCATGTACACACATTTTTAGAATCAGGTAATTCGTTCCCGACTCCTTCAGAGATTTCAGAACGGATGACGATAACAGAAATGAAATGTATGGAAGTGATTCAGACATTAATTCAAAAAGGTTTTTTAGCACTAGAAGGTGGACAAAGATCTGAAGCGATGATGTGTGAAAGTTATTCTTTACAACCACTATGGGAAAAAATATTGCACTTTTTAATGAATGAATCTATAGAAGAAGAGCAACAAGAAAAAAAACAAATTCAAGTAAATTTATATACAGTATTTGAAAAAGAATTTGGAAGACCACTTTCGCCGTTTGAATGTGAAACATTGGGAATGTGGGAAGATCAAGATCAACATCATCCGAATTTAATTCAAGCGGCTCTTCGGGAAGCTGTTATGAGTGGTAAACTTAATTTCAGGTATATTGATCGCATCTTATTTGAGTGGAAAAAGAATGGAATTAAAACGGTGGATCAAGCGCAAAATCAAGGCCAGAAATTTAGAGCGAATCAACAACGCACACAACAAACGACAAAACAAGAGACGAAATTTACTGGGAAAGTGCCTTTTTATAATTGGTTGGAGCAGTAATGTAGGAGGAAAGATATGTTGAACAAAACGCAAATTCGTTATTGTCTAGATACAATGGCGGATATGTATCCAGATGCGCATTGTGAATTAATTCATGATAATCCATTTGAACTTGTAATCGCAGTGGCATTATCTGCGCAATGCACAGATGTACTTGTAAATAAAGTGACGAAAAACTTATTTCAAAAATATAAAACACCAGAAGATTATTTAAGTGTGTCTTTAGAAGAATTACAACAAGATATACGTTCAATTGGATTGTATAGAAACAAGGCAAAAAACATTCAAAAATTATGTCAAATGTTACTTGATGATTATAACGGAAAAGTTCCAGAAGACCGTGACGAGCTGACGAACTTACCAGGTGTAGGGAGAAAGACAGCGAATGTAGTTGTTTCAGTTGCGTTTGGGATTCCAGCAATTGCTGTTGATACGCATGTAGAGAGAGTGAGTAAGCGCTTAGCGATTTGCAGATGGAAAGATTCAGTTTTAGAGGTGGAAAAAACGTTGATGAAGAAAATTCCAATGGATGAATGGGGAGTGACGCATCATCGTATGATATTCTTTGGACGTTATCATTGTAAAGCGCAACGTCCACAATGTGAAAAGTGCCCGCTATTAGATGTATGCCGTGAAGGGAAAAAGCGGATGAAGGGGAAATAAGGGATGGAGAGAGTTGTAGAAGTACCGAAAACGTTTCGATATTTACCATTTTTTGAAGAGGATGTAAAATCGATTACGTATCATACTGATCAATCTTTTGAAGAAATAATACAAAATATTTATTTTATATTTGATATAGAAAAACAGTATGAGCCATGGAATGAACTTGAAAAAAGTATTCCAGCGGTGTTAAATACATGGAAAACGAAACAAGACGAAATTGCTACGCTATTTCGAAACAGGAAAAAACAAGAAGCTGAGGGACCGATGATTCTTTTTGCAGCTCACTTGCTATCGGTTGTATATTGGCTAAATGAGCAACCTGTTCATGGTTTGAATGAAATGCAAGTAAATATGAATAAATTAGAAGTACAACCTGTTAATTTTATGGAGCGATATTCATTTATTATCAAGAAACCAAGTAATTATCATTCTTATATTCAATTAGCACAGTTGTATATCGAAATAGAGAAGCTACATGTAAAGAAAATCATAACAAAAAAGAAGTCCATTTCTCGTTAGGAGAAATGGACTTCTTTTATTATGATTCTGTTGTAACAACATTTCCGTCTGCGTGCGGAGTAGTATCTCCTCCGCTATGCGGTTGTTCTTGTTGGTGATTCTGTTGTTCCTGTTGTTTACGCTCTTCTTCAGCTTTTTTTCTAGCTTCTTCCTCAGCTTTTTTCTGAGCCTCTTGTTGTTTACGCTGCTCTTCTTCAGCTTTCTTCTGAGCTTCTTCTTGTTGTTTGCGTTGTTGCTCTTGTTGTTGCTGTTGCTCTTGTTGTTTACGTTGTTCTTCTTCAGCCTTTTTCTTAGCTTCTTCTTGTTTTACCTTATCTTCATTGGCCTTTTTCTGGGCGTCTTCTTCAGCTTTTTTCTTAGCGTCTTCTTCAGCCTTTTTCTTAGCCTCTTCCTCAGCTTTTTTCGCGTCTGGAGTTCCTCCAGGAGCGGTAAAGGATGCACCGACTGCAGGGCTTGTTCCAGTACCTTTTTTCGCTACTACAGAGAAGCTGTAAGTAACACCTGGTTTAATGCCTCCGAGGGTAGCTGTTGTACCACTTACTGATAAGCTACCACTAGTACCGTCAGTAGCTTTATAGTTTGCGGCATACGCATCAACCTCTGATGGTCCAGACCAGTTTAGTGTAACTGTGCTAGACCCATCGAAAGCGACATTAAGGCCACTAGGCGGATCTACTTTAATTTCTTTAACTGCATCTTTTTTTGCACCTTTTACATATAATTCTTCATTTAATTCTTGTACAGAAGAAGGGCGCTCGAAACGAGATTTATCTGTAGCAAATTTGCTCATCATCACTTGGAACATTTGCTGAGCAATTCTAGTAGAACGATCTCCAATGTAATTTTCTTTACTATCTTTTTCGTACCCAGTCCATACAGCCATTGTATATTGAGGTGTATACCCTGCAAACCAACTATCTCTGTTTGCATCTGCTGGGATGTCATATTTTTCAATAACAGATTTATCAAAGTTTTGTGTTCCTGTTTTACCAGCAACGTCAAAACCGGGAACATAAGCCGTTGGCCCAGTACCGCCACTACCAGGTTTTACAACATCACGAAGTACATCGGTAACCATGTAAGCTGTATAATCGTGCATTGCTCGTTTTTCTTTCGGTTTAAAGCTTTTCTTTTTCCCATCTGGGAAAATAACTTCTTTAACGAAATGAGGCTTATTGTACATACCGTCATTTCCAAATGCTGCATAAGCTCCAGCGACATCTAACGGAGAGCTTTCATTACTACCGATTGCAGTTGATTCAAAAACAGTATCATCTTTAAATGTCATGCCTAGACCTTTGGCGAATTCTTTTGATTTATCAAGCCCGACCGTTTGAGCTGTTTTTAAAGCAGGAATATTTAAAGATTTTTTTAGTGCGTCACGTAGGGACACATCTCCTTTATAACTGTTTGTAGCATTTTTAATTTTTGTACCATCAGAGTATGTGTACTCTGAGTCATTTAGTTGATGGTACGTAGACCATTGTAGATTTTCAATAGCTGGACCATAGTCAAAAATAGGTTTCATGGTTGAACCAACTTGGCGTTTTAAATCAACTGCCATATTATGACCTTTGAAAGTAGACTTACTTTCTTTTCGCCCAGCCCCAATTGCTCGAACTTCTCCAGACTGTGTATCCATAAATACAAATGACCCTTGGAATTGATCGTTTGGATACTTAATAAGATTGCCATCCATAATTTCGTCAGCGTAATCTTGAGCATTTCGATCAAGTGTTGTTTGGATCGTTAAACCATCTGAACCGATATTTACATCAGGATATTCTTTTTCAACTTCCTTTACAACAGCATCTAAAAATGCTTGATACTTCATTTCAGTTAGTTCTGATTTTTGAAGACCCTCAGTTACAGGGATTTTCATTGCGTTGTTCATTTCTTCTTTTGTTATATAACCATGTCGATTCATTAATGATAATACGACATTACGGCGATTTGTTGCTCGTTCAACATTTTCCGGTTTTGTTGGATCATAAATGTTAGGACCTTGGGGTAAACCAGCGAGCATTGCAGCTTCATGTAACTGTAATTGTTTTAAATCTTTGCGATAATATTTTTGAGCTGCTGATGCAATACCGTAAGAGCGGTTACCTAGATTAATCTTATTTAAGTACATTTCTAAAATCTCATGTTTAGAGTATTGTTGCTCTAATTTATAAGATAAGTACCATTCCTGCACTTTTCGTTTTGCGGTTTTTTCCATCGTTAGAAAATAGTTTTTAACTACTTGCTGTGTAATCGTACTACCACCTTGGGAACCGAAACCACCAGTGACATTCTCCATAACTGCTTTTGTAGTTCGTTTAAAATCAATTCCATTATGTTCATAGAAACGTGAATCCTCAGTTGCAAGGAATGCATTTTCCACTACTTTTGGAATTTGATCGTATGTAACGTGGGTTCGTTTTTCCGCACCGTATTCATAGAAGAAATTTCCGTCCTTATCAAGAAACTTTGTTGATAAAGGATTGACAAGTTTTGATTTGTCTAATTTTGGAGCGTCCTTTACCATAACAAAGAAAGCCGAAACGCCAGCTACGAGACCGACGATACCAAGAAGTAGACAACCTATAAGGAATTTCTTGAAAAAGGAACCTTTTTTCTTTGGTTTTTCTTCTTTATTTGTTTCTTTCGTTTGATTTTTTACATGATTTCGTTCTGTACGAGAACGATAATTATCTGACATTATACTTTCTCCTACCTTTCATTCTCTCCCCCAAAAGTCGAAAAAAGAGCCTTAGTGATGACTCTATCACGAAAAATAAACCGTGTCTAGTACACGGATATAATCAATCCGAGGGTGATAACCGCATGATAATAAAGATCCATGCGCTTCTATTTCTTGTTTTGTAATCGATTTACGTCCACCTGTATTTTGACGATTCCAAAATGCAATAATATGTTTTGAATCTAATAAATAAAGTTCATCAAAAAGTGTAAATTTAATAATAACAAATGCAATTCCGTTATGAGCGATTACTTGCTTCATATGTTCAATTTGATGAAGGTGGAAGTTTTGAAGGGGAAAACTGGTTTTATTTTTTGTTTCTTTCGCTTCAAAATCGATGTATTTCCCTTTGTATACACCGTTGTAATCTGTTGTAGAAGGTTGTTTGAAATACGCTTCTTTTACCACAGCAGCACTTCGAGCGGGGTAATCTACTTTTACAATTTGAAGAGGTGTAGGTTTTTTATGTACGCATGCAATATTATGGGTTAAGTAATATTGATTTGTGTCATTCAATTCCTCTTCAAGGGACATACCTCTATTACTATAAGTATGTTTTTTAACTGGTGTTTTATGAGGGTGTGAAGCTTGATCGTACCTTTTTCCATTTGGATAACGAATGGTCATATTGTGTCCACTCCCAACTTGTTAAGAATTACTTACAAAGGTGATTATATCAAAAAATGAAAAAAGATGTGACCTTTTTCAAGAAAGGTATGGTACTTATTCATGTTTAGCTGGCACGATTACGAAAAAATTAAACAAAATCGCAATGATTATTTTTGCACAGAAGATGAAAAAGCTATAGTTAACAATATTAAGGAGAGAACAGATATAGCTAATGTAGATAATATTTTACGTACACAATCTTACCAAGAATATTATTTGAGAAATAAAGAAATTCGATGGTCTTTTTTAGCGAGTATGGTCTCAAGGAATGGAGGCTGGAACATGACAGATCTAGAAGGAAAGTGCTATTCTAATGTTCTATCTCCAACAGTAAAGAAACATTTATTTCTCACGTACGAAAAGGCTAATTGGCTTATTTTCTTAGATGCCTTCCCTCAACTATTACTATATGAGGAAAGTAAAAGGAGATGTGTACCTCTTTTCCATTTGTTACAATTTTTCAACACATCAATTTTTATGGAAAAAGAATGGATATATTTCTGGGAGAAAAGAGATGTAATAAGGCTAATGACGGCCCTTATTATAAATGAACAAAATATAATTCAAAAACCAGTAATTGAGAATACATATTTTCAAAAGCATGTATTTGATACCGCTGTGTTTAAATTTCAAGAAATATTTCATGTTAGTGCAGTTGTTTTTCCAACGGTGGAAGGGAGAATATATGGGTTTTCAGTTTATCAATTTGAAACGTTACAAAAACGTATAGAACTTGGGAAAAAACTAGCTTGGTTATTGTATCATCCAAAGTATAGGGATTTGTTTTATAAATTTACATTGCAAACTAGGCATACAGGATCGAGGATGGATTATGAATGCTACCTAAAGGGGACTAGAAAGTCAGGTACGCCGGCTCTAAGAGATGTGTATACGATTGTTACTCATGAAAAAATAATTGAAAAAGATTGGTTTAGTGAAGGGCTAGAAACGAATTCATTATTTTTATTTGAAAAACCTAAAGGGAAAATTAATATAACAGAATGGTATAGAAAGAAGCGAGAGCAAATACATACTCTTTCTATATTAAATAGTTTTGTCAAAAGAATAGATGAGTTCATGATATAATTAAAAAGAAGTCCCGCCTTCATTTAGGAAGGTGGGACTTCTTAATTAAAAGTAATATGCTCTATAACAAATTACTTTTAATTCCGCTATTTGCGGGCATTACGGCTTTAACCTCAAAACTTAGCGAAAGCAAAGAGGTTGAGCCTAGGCCGGAAAATAGCTGTTTGAAAGAGTCACTCAGATTAAAGTGTCACTTTATGTAGCAGGGAAATTTGGACCATCAAGCTTTGGATTACCAGTCTCAGGTTTGTTTTGTTGTTTGTTTTGATTTTTCTTTTTTTCGTTTTTGTTTTTTGCCATCGTAATACACCTCCTTTTTGTATTGTTACCATTTCTATAAATGGCATGCAAAATGATTTCTTTGACGAATATCAACTAGTTTTGTCATGTGGGCAGGAGTGATCGATAAATCGGCGAAATTACATGACAAAGGAAAGGCAAAGAAGGGGGCGTTTTATTTATGGCGATGGTTCAGAAGGAAGATGTTATGAAAAAAATGGATCAAATGTTAAGTTCTCTCGATTTGCTGGAAATGAATATTGGGATTAGAATAAATCATGCGTTGAAGGATAAGCGTGAAAAAATATGCAATAAGATAGAAATAACAGAAATGCATATCGAGCATATGGAAAATAAATTAGTGCATCACGAAGAAAAAGGGAGTTGGGTAAAGACATTTCAAAACGTCGTAGTGAGTGCATAGTAAGGTGGGAATAAAATGGAGTATGAAGCATTAATCCAGTCCTCGGAAAAGTTAATGCAGTATAATGATGAAGCGAATGTGAAAAAAAGAGAAGTTGATGAGTATGATTTTTATAAGGATATGAAGCCATTTGTTGATACTGTAGATGAAGAGTTAGAGCTGTGGAAAGACTTAGCTTATAGGTGGATCAAGAAAGAAAGACCTAAGTATATACATGTACAACAAATTGATCAAGTGTACGATAATTTACAAACTAATGTACTACAATGCTTTGTAAATAAGGGAAAAGGTAAACGTTTCTTTGAAACTCATCAAGCTATTTCGTATACTTTGCAAAATATCATAGAGCAATGTAAGTAACAAGAGGGAAAAACCCTCTTGTTTTTTTATGCCTCTGTTACTGTTGTAGGTTTTGTTGCACCGTTTATTTCTAATTCTCGTATTAATGTTCGATAATCTGATATACATATTTTTCCTTCTAAATAACAATGTCTTGCAAAGTCTAACAGTTCATTCGAATTTTCTGTGCAATACCCCTTTTTTTGAGAAAACGCTTGTTTTAAATCCCCTAATACCATGTTGATTCCTCCCCCATGAGAATCTTCTTCCTTATTATCATAGCATGGAAGGGCTTTCTTTCTAATTTTTTTAAAAATTTAAACTTCCGACAAAAACAGACAGATACTCCTTCACACATTTTATTTTATAGGTACATATTCTATATGTAGAAACTTATGTGAAGGAGGAGAGAATGCATGTTTCAACAACCTAATGTATATCAGCAAGCAAACCCGTACGCGCAGCAAAATATGTACCAATATAATGAGGATACATATTTAAGATATAATATGTATCCTTTCGAACCTTATTATGGAAATCAAAATTATTATCAGCCATTTGAAGTGTCGTTTATGAATCAACCGCAACAAACGCATATGAGTCAGCCCCAGCAAATGTATACGAATCAACCGCAACAAACGCATAT
>NZ_LDUK01000029.1:0-35158 GCF_001043575.1 Bacillus sp. LK2 | reverse complement strand
TCTTCCTTAGATTCCTCTAATTCCGCAACTTCTGCTTCTTCCTTAGATTCCTCTAACTCCATAGCTTCTGCTTCTTCCTTAGATCCCTCTAATTCCACGGCTTCTGCTTCTTCCTTAGATTCCTCTAATTCCACGGCTTCTGCTTCTTCCTCAGATTCTTCTAATTCCACAGCCTGGGCTTCTTCTTTAGATCCCTCTAATTCCACAGCTTCTGCTTCTTCCTTAGATTCTGCTTCAGAAGCATCTGGTATTTCTACAATGATCGTTTCTTCAAGCTTTTCATCTGCTTTTACAATCACTGCATCTTCTAAGGACTCTTCTTCGACTTGATTTGCTACAACTTCAACAACAGTTTCTTCTATTTCTGTATTACATTCATTTTCTTCTGTTAATATCGAATCCACGTGCTCTACTTTAGAACCTACTGATTCTTCTTGTAAAGTTTCTTCGTTATCTTCTGTAGATGATAACGCCACTACATCTTGCTCCTGCTTCAAGGCTTGTACCGTTGTAGCCTCTTTTTCCATATGCTGTCCTACTGTTTTATGAAGCTGATCATCACTCTGGCTTTCTTCTAATGAAGGGGCTTGACGTTCAACTTCATAACCGTTTTTCTCTAACCATGCATCCACAACCGATTTTTCTTCTACTTTATTACTTCGTTCGTTCACTTCGTTCTTAACGGATGAACTCCCTTGTAGCCCCCTCGAAAAGTCGGATAATGTATATCCCTTTTTCTCTAACCATGCGTCAACGACAGCTTTTCCTTCAACGGATATTTCAAGATCTTCTCTTTCCTCTTCTTCCGCCTGTACAACCTTCGTTTCTACTGAAGGACGATTGTATCCATAAATCGGAGAAATCATTTCTGTTGGACGAAATGGTCTACGGTTACTTTCTTGTGACGGTACAGATGCTTTTTTTACGACAGGCTCTCGTTTCTGTTCATATTGCACTTCCGGCTCTTCATATGTAGGGACTGCTTTTTCCACATATGGTCGTCTGCTTCTTTCCACTTTTATTCCTCTTTGAGTAGGTTGTTCTTCATATGTTCCTCTTTGAACAGATTGTTCTTCAAAGCGGGGTAATTCTCTTACATCCTCCTCATCGAAGCCATTGTCTGGTATTAATGGAAAACGGCATTTCCCTGCATTCCGACTTGCCATTTGTGCTTCTCTTGCTTCAGTGTAGTGGTTTACACGAGGAATTTTCGGCTGACTTTCAATTTGTTCCGGTACTTCTTTATTCATCGCTGTTTTTTCTTCCTCTTTGTTAAACAGCTTTTTCATCCAATCTAACATGTTTACCACTCTTTCTACTAAATAGTAACATCCTTTATTGTATCAGCATTCGGCAAAAAGTGCAGGTAAAATTAAGCACATTAGATTTATCCATAATATTCTAATTTACGAGTGTTTTGCATATAGAAAAAAGCAACCTTTCATATAAGGCTGCAGTTTAAGCTTTATTTTTTCGATATTCATCTACACTATCCGTTACGCTTTGTAATAAAGAATTTACATACTGTGGGTCAGATAATTTTTTGTCTTCTTCTGGGTTTGACATAAATCCGAGTTCTAATAGTACTCCAGGCACTTTCGACCAATTAAATCCAGAAAGGTCATCTCGAAATTTAATTCCATTTACTTTCACCTGATGATTTTCCCTCATTTTATTTACAATTGTTTGAGAGATTTGAAGACTTTCGGCATAGATTTCTTTCGTATATTGATTTCCTTCTGCTGGCGTCAATACAGCAAATCCACTTTGATTTGGATTTTCAGAACCATCCGCGTGAAGACGTAAAAATAAATTCGCCTTATGATCATTCGCGAATGTCGCTCGTTCCTTATTACTTATATCAACCTCATGTGACGTTCTCGTCATCAATACTTGTATACCTTTTGCTTCTAGTTTTTCTTTCAATATAAAAGCCATTTCTAATACAAGAACTGATTCCCTCTTTTTCGTTACAATCCCTGTCGTTCCGTCTGTTACTTTATATTTTTGCGTAGTTGCTCCTGGGCCAATCGGTTCTAAATTTAAATTCGCTTTTTGTTGATGCCCTGGATCAATTACAACGAGAAACTTTCCTTGTTTCTCATTACTCTCTACTTTTTCCTCATTATTTTGCGCTGGGTGCTCAGTTTGCTGCGTAGGTAGGACTTCTTCTTTTTTTTCTTGGGCCGGCACTTCCTCCTGCCTAAGCTCTGCTTGTTCACTCATTTGAATAGATTGTGGCTCTTCTTTCTTTTCTTCTTCCTGCTGCTTTTCTACCGGTGCGTCTTCCTTGTTATCTTTGCTTTTTTCTTGTACAGAAGATGTTGTTTCTTTTTGCAGTTGTTCTTGTGAACAACCTCCCATATATATTCCAATGACTGCAATAGCACACATTATTTTTATATACTTCATTTTTCTCCCCTATCACTTTGCACCGGACTCAAAGCATTTTCTTATAGATTTTTTATAACCTCATCCATATTCCCGATATGAATAGGTTGCCACGTTTCTGTACCGCGCTCTGCCGTATAAACTGGATAAGTATCCTCATCCACATTAACGAAAATAGGATCTCCCATATCCGTTTCATATCCAATAACAATCCATCCTTCTTGCCATTTTCCACTTTCTTTACTTATTAATGAATTTTTATGTTTATCATACCGATAACCAATTTGTCCTTCTTCTAATTCATTTTCACTAAATACATATATTTCATAGGAACCCAATTCAATATCTTGTTGTTTTGAAGTTTCAATTCGTTTCAGAAGTTCTGCTACTTTTAGTTGTTGTTTCATACGTCTATCCCCTTCTTTTTTCTAAATTTTAACTAGATTGTTTATAAAATACAATATAGATTTTAAGAAAAACAGTCACAAATAAAATAAGGATGTCCCATCAGTCGAATTTCCGACTAGGTGACCTCCTTACTTTCTCTTATACCATCTTGAAATTATATTAACAATGTTCCAAATATATCTATCGTAACTTACAATATATCAACGTTTCGACAAGGAATATCGAATTACAGACAAAAGTTCACAAAAACAATAAAAGAGAGGCTATCCCAAAAGGACACCCTCTCTTTTATTACATCAATTAAAACTTAAATTCTTGTCCAACTTCAAAGCTATCTTCTAATACAAGAATACCTTTTTCTTGTGGAGCGTCTGGAAGCTCTAACTCACGTGCAGAGCAAATCATTCCTGAAGAAGGAACACCACGAAGCTCAGCAGGTTTAATTAACATACCGCTTGGCATTACAGCACCGATTTTTGCAACAACAACTTTTTGTCCTGCATCAACGTTTGGTGCACCACATACGATTTGTAATGTTTCTGTGCCAATTTCTACTGTACAAATGTTTAGTTTATCAGCATTTGGATGTTTCTCTTTTTCAGCTACATAGCCTACAACAAATTTCGGCGAAAGATCAGCCTCTACTGTTTCTTCAAAGCCATTCTTCGCTATAATTTCGTTAATTTTCTCTACAAGTTCTTTCGTTAATGTAAGGTTACCTGCTTCTTTTACTTCTAAGTAAGAAGATGCATTAAAGATGTTGAATCCTGCTGTTACATTGCTTTCACGGTCATAAACACGAGCAACATCTCCTTTGCGGTCAAATGTACGGTTTTCTAAAGTAATATCTTGTAAGGTAACAATTAAAGTGTCACCAATTCCTTCAAGGTTGTAAAAAACGTTCACTTCGTTCATCCTTTCTCTTTTCCATCTGTCTTCTTCCGATTCTTCGCTAAAATAAAGATTGGTTCGAAGTCTCCATCTTCATATACGAATGAAAGTGATGTAATCGGAACATGCCCTTCGGCAAAAAATTTCATTGTCATTTGTGCAATAATATCATAACCGATTTCGTTGACGATATCAGCAATAATTAATACATCTTGGTGAGGAACAGCAACAACCATATCACCAGAGATTTTTTCACGCATCGATTGTAGTAACGATTCGTTTAAAATACGACTCGCATCATACCCATCATTTGTGTTTAAAAAGTAGAATGTATTACCGGCTACTGTATCCTGTTTAAATTCATAACCTAATGAACGAGCATTAAATAGTGCCATTTCACGTACTTGTTGCTCTGTAAGTTCTAATTTTTGTAATAAACGCTCATCAATGAGTCGATACGTTTTATTAGAATCTAGCGCATAGTAAATACGTGTTTCCGCCGTATGATCCGTCATAATAAACGGATTTCCTTCTTCTGCTTGTTTTGGGAAAGAAGTAGAGCGAATAACAGGTAAAATTTTTGCCGTGCTATTTTCTTCTTTATGCATTGCAATTAGCGCTTCCTGTACGTAATAAGCGACCTCTTCAATCGCTTTTTCTTTGTTCACTTCCCATTTTGCCACTACTCCTGGCAGTGATACGTTAATACCTTTTTTCGAGTCTTTTTGTTCAATACGAAGAACTTCTTTCTCGCTATCATAATGAAAGTCCCATTCTGGTCGAGATAATTTCTTCATTAACTCGTCTTTCATCTTTTTACTTGTCATCTTCATCTCTTTTTCCTCCCTTCCAAAAAAATAACCTCCCCCGCGAAGGTAGAGGTTGTTTTTACAATTCAATTGGCTAATTGTCTTATTTTAAACCTTCAATAAACTCTTCGATTTGCTCTTGTGTTTTACGGTCTTTGTTTACATAGCGTCCAGTTTCTTCACCTTTATTGTACGCTACAAAGCTCGGAATGCCAAATACGTCTAATTTCACGCATAGATCAATAAACTCGTCACGATCTACATAGTAAAATGAGAAATCACTATACTTCTCTTCTACTTCTGGCATAAATGGATCAACGAAACGGCAATCCGGGCACCATTCTGCTGAGAACATGAAGACTACATTCTCTTCATTTTTTAATTCTTGGAATTGTTCCATGCTTTCTAATGATTTCATCTATATTTCCTCCTCTAACGAGTGCACTTTTTTCACACTATAATCTTTTCTTTATACTACCATACATCGCGCACGGTGCAAGGTTTATGCTTGCTTTTCATCATACTTATATTGCCCAACTAGTAACTTAACAACGTGTACAAATAATTCCGTTCGGTCTACATAATCATCTGTAAAAATACCGATGGCACCTTCGTGACTACGAATATCTTTTCGCTGCACAAACTCTTCCATCACTTCACTTAGCTCTTTTCCTTCTTCAAGAGATGCTAAAAAATCATCTGGTAACTTAATACGTGCCCCGCCCGCAACAAATGTTTTACCGTCAATCGTCGCTAAGGCACCCCAGTTACACATAAATAACCCATGCTCCGTTTTCATAACGCCGCCTTCGAGTCCAATACCGATATGAGCTTCACCTTCCTGCAGCGCTCGCTTCGCTCTATTAATCGCCCCTTGCATCGTTTCTTCATCTGAAAATGGCTGAGCTGATACTCCTGACGGAACAGAAAGAGACATAACCGTCACATCTGTCCAAACCTTCTTCACAGCCCCAACCTTCGTCTTATTCTTCGATCCAACTACTACCTTCATCTCGTTCACCCCTATATAAATTCACACTCATATTCCTTCTACAATCAAGCTTTTCACTTTCACGCCTTCAAAACTTCGAGCCTCGAACATAAAAACAGGCTTACTCTCTCTTCATACCTGGGGTTTATACGTGGCGCGAGCACCCATTTGGCACTGACCGCTACCACTCATCGATGGGTCATCTATTCAACCAAAAAAAGAAAGAACTTTTCCAAAATCATTCCCGGCCCCTAACATTAAAACAGACTTACTCTTTCTTCTTATCTGGGGTTTATAATACATCGCTCGAGCACCAATTAAGCACCAACCGCTACCTCACATCGATGGGTCATCTATTCAACCCAAAAAAGAAAGAACTTTTCCAAAATCATTCCCGGCCCCTAACATTAAAACAGACTTACTCTTTCTTCTTATCCGGGGTTTATAATACATCGCTCGAGCACCAATTAAGCACCAACCGCTACCTCACATCGATGGGTCATCTATTCAACCCAAAAAAAGAAAGGCTCTTCAGCCCTTCTTCTTTAAGCGTTATCCTTAATCGTCTCTAATGTCGTTTTATCCGTCGCTCTCACAAGCTTCGTAATTAATTCCTTCGCAGCTGCATAATCATCAACATGCAAAATCGAAGCATGTGTATGAATATAGCGGGCACAAACACCAATTACTGCTGATGGGATACCGGAGTTACTTGTATGTACACGGCCCGCATCTGTACCACCTTGTGAAATAAAGTATTGGTACGGAATATTATGAGTTTCTGCTGTATCTAAAATAAATTCACGCATTCCTCTATGCGTTACCATCGTGCGATCATAAATACGAAGAAGAGCTCCTTTTCCTAATTGACCGAACTGCGTCTTATCACCAGATGCGTCATTTGCTGGACTTGCATCAAGTGCATAGAAAATATCTGGTTGGATCATATTTGCAGCAGTTTGTGCTCCGCGAAGGCCTACTTCTTCTTGTACAGTAGCACCAGAGTATAATGTGTTTGGTAATGTTTCATCTTTTAATTCTTTTAATAATTCGATTGCAAGGCCACATCCGTAACGGTTGTCCCAAGCTTTCGCCATAATTTTCTTCTCATTTGCCATCGGCGTAAACGGGCAGATTGGCACGATTTGTTGTCCTGGTTTTACACCAATTTCAATCGCATCTTCATAACTATCTGCACCTATATCAATTAACATATTCTTTATATCCATTGGTTTTGCACGTTGCGCATCACTTAATAAATGCGGAGGAATTGAACCAACAACCCCAACAACAGGACCATTCTTCGTCATAACTTGTACACGCTGAGCTAATAGTACTTGGCTCCACCAGCCACCTAACGTTTGAAAACGAAGCATCCCATTTTTCGTAATTTGCGTAACCATGAAGCCTACTTCATCCATATGACCTGCTACAAGAACGCGTGGTCCAGTTTCGTCCCCTTTTTTCAGACCAAATACGCTACCTAAACCATCTTGAACAATTTCATCCGCATATTTACTTAATTCTTGCTTCATAAAGCGGCGTACATCATGTTCAAAACCTGACGCACCTTGTAATTCTGTTAACGTACGAAATAATTGTAATGTCTCTTTATTCACGAAGTCCCCTTCTTTCAAACCTTAGTAGAATACCTCTTTTATTGTAACGAAATTTTCGAAATGTTTCTAGTTTCTTCTTTTTTAGTTGCGTTTGCATTATAATTATTATTGGTACACTATTTTTATTTTATAGAATTGAGGTGAATATATGAGCTGGAAAGGTTTAGTAGCAGGTCTTGGCGTTGGATTCGCAGCTGGTTATTTCGTTGCAAACAAAGTACAAGAACAATCCCATATTTCTTCAGAAAAAGCATTGAAAATGGTGAAACAAGCATTAAGTCATAAAGGTGAAATTACTGGCTCTTGGGTACATATGGTTCCAGAGACGTTTGAAAAATATGATGTCGCGTATGAAGTTTATCGCGGTGGTCTTACAACAATGTTAGATGATATACAAGAACGATTTGAATTTTTAGTTGATGCTAAAACAGGTACTGTTTTAGAGGTTATAGCAGCATAAAAAAGAGGTTTCCCATTAGGTAAACCTCTTTTTTTCGAAAAATGTACGATAGTAATTGAAATTATATCGCGTTTTTTAAAATATATCGATTTACCGACAAAAGCTGACAATAATAAGAGGAGGCTGTTCCAACAAACATTTTTGGACAACCTCCTCTTATTATGCTTCTACACTTGTTTTTCTCTCTACCTTTTCTACGATATGCCCTTCCTCATCCCACTTCACAGCGCGATAATATGCATCATGATAAAAAGTAAACCACGCCTCTTTTTCAGCACCATACTTCATCCACTTTTGCTTATATTCTATTGATGTCATCGGATAATCATCGTATGCCATTACCCATAATACATTTTGATGTGCATGCGTTGGCAGAAGGTCCGCTAAATGAAGCATCGTTTCTCCCTGGCTTTCAAGGATGATAACGGCATGTCCATCACTATGACCACCCGTATGCGCCATCTTTATTTCATCCGTAATTTCTATTTCTTGCTGAAAGGTAACAACTTTATCTACGATTGGCTCCCAATTTTCCTTCCAATATGTATTACGCGATCTAATATTCGGATTTCTCATTTCATTCCACTCAGTCTCACTTACATAAATCGTTGCATTCGGAAACGCCGGAACAAGATAATTTTCCTCCCATTTTGTTAAACCAGATGCATGATCAAAATGGAGGTGCGTCATTAAAACATAATGAATATCCTCAGGCTTTAGTCCGAGCTTTTCTAAAGATTCATAAACCGATGATTCTTCTGTTACACCTTGATTTCGCTTCATTTTCTCATTCAATTTATCATTTCCTATCCCTGAATCAATAAGCATGTTTCCTTCTTTCGTTTGCAAGAGTAACGGATCTGTTCGTAAATAAATATGATTTGTATCATTATGTTTATATTTGCGTGACCAAAGTACTTTCGGCACAACTCCAAACATTGCACCTCCATCTAAATGTGTATTCCCGCCTTTTAGCCATGTCACTTTTATATTTCCAATTTGTAACTGTTCCATCTTCCATCCCCCTTTTAATTTTAACACAAGATTCTGATTATTCATCATATAAAAAACCTATGCATTACTGCACAGGCTCCGTACGATATTTCGCTTCCACTCGGTAAATACGATGACCTTTACTAGAGAATTTCTCTTCGTACTCTGTCATAATGTTTCCTTCATAATCACTATTATGAAGATCTAGGCTAAGGTAAGTTAATAACATACCATACTCAGCCATACTCATAAGAGAATATTCAAATAAACCTTGGTTATCAGTTTTGAAATGAATTTCTCCGCCCTCTACTAACACTTCTTCGTAATTGCGTAAAAATGTTTTATATGTTAAACGACGCTTCGTATGACGATTCTTCGGCCATGGATCTGAGAAGTTTAAATAAACGCGGTCAATTTCACCTTTTGCAAAGAAAACTGTTAAATCTTCAGCATCTTTATTAATTAACTTTAAGTTTGGTAATTCTTCTTCAATTAATTTATCAAGCGCATCTACAACGACACTTGTGAATTTTTCAATTCCGATATAGTTAATATGCGGATTTGCTTTTGCCATATCATACATAAAGCGACCACGACCTGTACCTACTTCAATATGAATTGGTTGTTCATTTCCAAATACTTCTTTCCAGTTACCAGCTCGCTCCTCTGGATTTCCAATTACGATATGTGAATACTCATTAATTCGATCCATTGCATAAGGTTTATGTCTTAAACGCATAGATGTCTCCCTCTCTTTACAAAACTATTTTAAAGGAATGATTCCTTCTGTCTGTTTTAATCAATCTATCAAACAAAAAACCAAGTACGTACGAGCACTCGGTCCGTTTCTTTCAAGTATAAGATGTACCATTTTGATAAAAACTACATACAGCATTAAACGAAACTCCGATGTTTCGTTAGCCAATGATTAACTACTCCATGACGAGCAGCTTTTTCTCCTACATGTTCCAAAGAGAACAACAATCGAAAGGATGATCCGTTCATGCCAATTAATCAACAGCATCAATTAGAAGTGTTAAAAGATATTTTAATCAACCATCAAAGTGATTGCTGCGGGACAGTTTCTGAATGCGAGCAATTAGAGCGCCTCATTCAATCGTTACTCGCAAACGATAGTATAAGTAGTGACGCTAAAGCAATGCTAAACGATGTATATTCTTATAGTCAATCGGGTAAATCTTCCTCTAATTTGGACAACCATATTTCCAATAATCAAGAACAACTTACTCAGTGGATTGCTGGAATGGACAATTTTTCTTAATACTTTATTCTGAAGCAAGTAGTTGCTGTAAATATTGGTGCCAATATTTAGCTTCTGCTTGCTGCTTTTTTGTTGTGTGCCATTGAATAGATAAAATCGTTTGTGCTATAACATACCATCTCATACGCCTAAGCAATGATTCATCCAGTTCAACATCATAATATCCGAGCCACTCACTCCATTCATGGCGCGGAACATACCAATATAATAACATACCAAGGTCTAAAGCTGGGTCAGCAATCACAGCTCCATCCCAATCAATTAAAAACAATTCATCTTCATCCGACAATATCCAATTGTTATGGTTTACATCACAATGGCATACAACGAATTCATCGTACTCAATATCTTTTAATGACTCAGTCAAATATTGAAGACCTTGTTGAATTGTCTCATCGACTCTTATATCTCCTCTTAAAACAAGCTGTAATTGTTGTAATAACTCTTGCGCATGAAGCGGCTGCTTACCAAGCCGTTGAATCATCTGCACAAGTGCTTTAGAAGAGTGTATTTTCTTCAAAAGTTTCGCAACACGTTCTAGTTTCATATCCTCCGGCTCTAGCTTCTGTCCCGGAAGCCATTTTTGAGCGGAAATTACATCACCATTCGTTACCCTTCTTGTCCAAAGTAATTTTGGAACAATTCCTTCTGCTGACAATACCGCTAAAAAGGGCGATGTATTCCGCTTTAAAAATAACTTTTGTTGTCCGTTTTGCGCAATATATGCATCGCCCGTTACTCCACCAGCCGGTATAAGACTCCACTCTTTTCCTAATAATTGTTCCAACCATTCCATATTCATTACCCGTTAACAAATCCTTATCTTTTATAGTTATGAAAAGAAAAACCGCAACATTTCTACACATGTTGTGGGTTCATATATATTTTACTGTAGTTGAATGAAAAGAAAACTTGGCATAAGCCGAAAGTAGGACAAATCGCCTACTCTTCTAGTTTATTTTACAAAACCACTCGTAGAATGACAACTTCTCAAAATCGTCACCTTTGTCAATTCTACATTTATTACATTCTCATCGTCAAGTAGCGATTTGTCACATTATCGTCAATATATACGTGCTAGTTGGAGCCATTTGAAGTTCCTTTCCTCTAAATGAAGAAATTGGCTGTACTTTCGCTTGTTTTTCGTCTACTAACACATGCCACGTTTCTTCTTTAGGGAGTTGGACTATTTCAGGTTGCAAACTGCTATTGAATAAAACGATAATCTCTTTCCATGGCCCAAAAGATTCTACGTGTTGTAAATGGTATGCAAGGACTTCTGTGGATGTTTGTAAAAAAGTCATATACTTTTTTATGAGGTCAGCATTTTGTAATCGAAATGCCCCATGCTCCTTCCGAATCGCAATTAACCCTTTTATATAATTAACTGTCTCCATCTCTTTCTCTTTTTGATCCCAATCTAATCGATTAATTTCATCAGTGGCATTATAACTATTTTCATTTCCGTTCTTAGTACGATAAAATTCTTGCCCGGCATGCAAGAAGGGAATTCCTTGTGAAAGGATAACCATTGCGGTTGCTAAACGATGACGCTTTTTCAAAATTTCTTCTGATTCTTGATTGCTACGCACTAGTTTATCCCACATCGTCATATTGTCATGACATTCTACATAATTGATGCTTTGCACTGGCTCTAGAAACAACCCTGTTTCTTTCACACTTAAAAGACTACCACCTACTATATACTGCAAATGATTACAGTCTACATGCCCACCAAATGCGAAGCCGCGTTTATTTATATTAAAAGTACTTCCTTTTATCCCATCACGAAATTGATCATTGAACTGCGCGATATGTGGCATTTTATTTGCATTATTTAACGTAGCTTTTTCCTCAAGAGGAAGCGGTGTTTGTAAATCCCATCCTTCTCCTAATAACAGTGCATCACGCTTTATTTTTCGTACTTCTTTTTCTACCACATTCAGCGTTTCAACATCTAAAATTCCCATTAAATCAAATCGGAACCCATCAACATTGTATTCTGTAAGCCAGTATAAAACAGACTCTATAATAAATTTCCTCATCATTCTCCGTTCAGATGCTATATCATTTCCAACTCCCGTCCCATTAGACGGCATACCATCCTTACCGTGCCTGAAATAATATCCTGGCACCAATTTTTCAAATGAAGATGTCTCTCTTTCATATATGTGGTTATATACAACATCTACAACAACTCGGATGCCGTGTGCATGAAATGTTTCAATAAGTTGTTTACACTCTACTATCCTGTTATACGGATTAGAAAGGTCTGTAGCATAAAATCCTGTTGGAGCATTGTAATATAATGGATTGTAACCCCAATTATATGCGGAGGAAGGATTCGCCTCATCTATGCCACCGAAACAATATAAAGGCAATAGCTCAACATGTGTAACACCTAAATCTTTTATATGAGATAATCCCGTTAACGTTCCATTTCGTCCCGTCGTTCCCTCTTCCATCAACCCTGTATATGTCCCTTTTTTATGCACTCCACTATTTGGGTGAATAGTAGCATCACGAATATGCAGTTCATACAATATGGCATCTGTCATTGACTGTAATGGTGGCAATTGTTCTCGTTTTATTACATTTGTCTTTTCCAAATCGATAACAACGCCATATTTCCCATTTACAGTCACTGACTTTGCGTATGGATCTACCGCTTCATTCCATATTAAATTAATACAAACAAGAAATGTATATTGCGCTCCGTCTAAATCGCCTTGTAATGTCTGAATCCAAACTCCGTTTTCTTCCCTGTACATTTCATGATCGGTATATTCTTTATCACTTTTATAAATTCTTACTTTTGCAAGCCTCGCAGTTGGAGCCCACACTTTAAATGTTGTTGCTTCTTTTTGATACACAGCACCTAAATCTGTACCTTCGTAATAATACTTCTCATCGAAAATCGCTGTTCGAATCACAGCACCTATTTGTAAATCTGTTTCTTCGTTCCGTTCATCTCGTACTGTATAATACTTCCCCACATCTAGCGGCTCTTCTATAAAGCACTCATACTTCGTTGCATCCGGAAGTGCGATAGTATGAGCAATCGGTAAATCTTTCACATTGTTTCCTTCTTGTAAACGAAATGTCCGACTTGTTCCATACGCATGTGGGAGCAAAATTGTAATTTTATTCATTTCATCTAAATAAGCATCAAATGGACGTTTTACTTTCAACATAAAAAATCACCATCATCCTCAAAATTAAAATAAAGTGAAACCTTAATGAGGAAGGGATTCATCCTCCACTCATTATTAGCCCCCACCAATTGGGCCTTTACGATCAGCAAATGATAAGGCTTTTCTTATCAGCAAGACTCTATACAGTAACTCCATTATTCTCTATAGTATATTCACCTGTATAAAAAACGTTTTCATACATTCTATTTTTGTAATTTTATTTCAGCAATCGCTTTATACTTCGGTGTTTCCTTCACGTGAGATTCGTATAAAGTAATCGTATCCGCTTGAAATGATATTTCAGCCACTTCTTTTATATTCTCTAAGTCAAACTTTTCTTCTCCTACCCATTTACGGGCAACGGTAATGTGCGGATGATATGAACGTGTTTCTAAAGAAAACCCATTCCCTTCACAAATAGCATGCACTTGCTTTTGCAACTGAAACAAATCGTGATTCTCACTTACCTTCGCCCAAAAAATACGAGGCTCGTCTTCTCTGCCAAACGTTGAAAATCCTTGTAATGTGAAAGATAGTTCCTTTTTTTCTATAAGTGTTTGTAATCCATTCTTTATTCCTTCTAACTGTTCCTCTGTCGCACTCCCTAAAAAAGAAAGGGTAATATGATAGTCTTCCTTATGTACCCACGAGCGAAATGGTAATTCCTCCTTCATGTCCTCTTTATAATTAGAGAGCACTTCTTTTATATGATTTGGTAAAGTAATTGCGACAAAATAATGCGGCTCCATGTACATCTTCTCCTTCTTTATATTGTTGCTTTTCTTTCTTATCTCATTCAGCTAAAAAGAAGCCGCTCTCTAAATTAGAGAGCGGTCATAATTGCAACATCCTTTATTTTGCTAATTCATAAATCGCTTGAGCATAAATTGCTGTTGCTTTTAATAAATCTTCAATTTCAATGTACTCGTCTTTTTGATGAGCAAGTTCTTCTTTTCCTGGGAATAACGGACCAAATGCAACGCCAGCTTTCAATGAACGAGCATAAGTACCGCCACCAATCGCTAACAATTCGGCCTTTTCACCAGTTTGTTCTTCATACACGCGCTGTAAAGTACGAATTAATACATGATCTTTATCAACGTGATGTGGGCGAGAATTTGAATAATCCGCTACTTCAAATCCGTGATTATGGGCATACCCTTTTAACTTTTCAATCGTTTCTTCAAAGTTAGTCGTAACTGGATAGCGCACATTCAACCCTAAATTACCACCGTTTTCTTTCGTGTAAGAAAGACGGCCAACATTCACTGTTAGCGGGCCACTAATATCGTCTTTATAAGAAATACCAGCTTTTTCTCCAAGAATATCGTCTGTAAATGTTTCTGTTACAAACGATGCAAATGAAGTCGCTTTTCCATCAAGAGAAACTGTCGTTAAGAAGTTTGCCAATAACAAACCTGCATTTTCTCCCTTTTCTGGAGTAGATCCGTGAGCTGAAACTCCTTTAACTTGCAACGTTATCGTATTTCCTTCTACAATTGCTTTGCCTATTTTCTTAGCAGTTTGTAAATACTCTTCATATGCTACTGTAAGTGCATTTACATCTTCTCCTGTAATCACTGCTTCTGCAAAATCAGGAACCATATTTAAACGACGGCCTGACTCAAATGAAATAAGCTTATATGCGCCGCCTTTCTCTTCACTACCATTTTGCACAACTTGTATATCAGAAATTCCTTTTTCGGCATTAATAATTGGAAAATCTGCATCCGGCGCAAAACCGATCGTTGGCATTTCTTCATTTTTAAAATAATGATCTACACACTTCCAATTACTTTCCTCATCTGTTCCTAAAATCATTCGAACACGTTTTGAAAGAGGCAATCCTAATTCTTTTACAATCTTCATTGCGTAATAAGCTGCCATCGTCGGCCCTTTATCATCAATTGCACCACGTGCAAAAATCTTCCCGTCGCGAATATCAGCACTATACGCAGGAGTTGTCCAGCCGTCTCCTTCTGGTACAACATCAACGTGACAAAGAATACCTACTAACTCTTCTCCTTGTCCCATTTCAAGATGGCCTGCATATCCTTCTAAATTTTTCGAAGCGAAACCTTCAGTTTCTCCTTTATGTAACATGAAAGATAAGGCTTTTTCTACACCTTCACCAAATGGTGCGCCCTCTTTCGCAGATTCTTCTTCCCATACACTTTTAATTTGTAAAAATTGTTGTGTATCACGAATTAAATCATCTTTTCGCTTTGTAACTTCTTCTGTCCAATTAATCGTTGACATCACGCATCCATCCTCCTTCTATATTCTCTCTTTTATCATAGCAAACCAAAATCTCTTATGCCATATACCGAAACCCAATAACGAACAATTGTAATATTTCTGATATTTCTTATTAGTTTTTCTTTTATTTTTTCAAAAAAATTTGCAGGAATTTGGCGTTTTACGTAGAAATTTATGAGTTAGTTGACTGACCAGACATACAATGTCAACTACCAATATTTTTCTATATGAATATTTGTTAAACTTTTGTAAAATTTAAGTAAGTTAAGGCATGAATTTTGTCATGTAGAGTACAATGGTAGTAACGACCTTCTTTCCTGAATGGGGTCAAAAAAACTAGTAGAGGAGTGGTTTTCTCTTGAAACCTACAACTACTCGTATGCTAACACGCATTAAATCAATTTATATGTACATCAATGAAAACGGAACGGTAACGACGAAAGACCTTGTAGATGAGTTCGGGATCACACCGCGAACGATACAACGTGATCTAAATGTGTTGCAGTTTAATGAACTCGTGTATAGCCCTTGCCGCGGTAAGTGGACAACAACAGGAAAGAAAGTGAGAATGACCTCATAACGAAAACAATTGTATGTAAAATAAATACATACCCCTTTCTATATAATTAGAAAGGGGTTTTTTCTGCGCCTTAAAATCGGCATTATTTTTCGTTATCTACTTGATACGTCTTTAACATTTCTACTTCTTCATCTGTCAATTCACGATACTGTCCAAGTTCTAGCTCTTCATCCAACACTAAAGGTCCCATCTCTGTTCTCTTTAAGTAAACAACTTTTTTCCCTACCGCTTCAAACATGCGCTTCACTTGATGGAATTTTCCCTCTGTAATAACGAGCTCGATTTCCGAAATATCATCGCTTTTTAAAATTGTAAGTTCGCCTGGCTTCGTTTCATAGCCATCATCTAAAATAACACCTTTTGCAAACTCTTTTATATCATCTTCCGTTACAACGCCTGAAACGTGTGCATAATATTTTTTCGGCACGTGCTTTTTCGGCGATAATAATTGATGCGTTAGCTTCCCATCATTTGTTATTAATAAGAAACCTTCTGTATCAATATCAAGTCTTCCAACCGGGAATGGATCAAAAATCGCATCTTCTAATTCTAATAAATCTATTACTGTTTCATGATTATCATCTTCCGTCGCTGAAATAACACCTTGTGGTTTATGCATCATTAAATAAACAAACTCTTTATATTCCACAACTTCACCGTGAATCATAACTTCTTGCTCTTCTACATTCACATGAAACTTCGCATCTTTCACTGGCGTTCCATCAATCTTCACAACGCCGTCTTTCAATAATTTCTTTACTTCTTTTCTACTTCCGTATCCCATATTCGCTAATAATTTATCTAATCTCATATTCTTCACCTTCTTTATTTATCATAAGAAAAGGGGACGTATTTACGCCCCTTTTGATTTCAACTTTATTTTGAATCTACTACCAAGTTTACGCTGGATTTTCTCTAAAGCTTCTCCGCCAAATACTCTTTCTAGTACTCCAGTGCGAATCGCTAACAATCCGTAAACAAGGCCACCAATACCTGCACAAATCGCAACTGTAATAAGAGCACCCATACGGCCATCAGGCGAAATCATGAAGGATAGAAGCCATTGTGATAGCTTTACAGCAATAACCATTACAAGTGTTAATACTGCAATTTGGAATGTTCTCTTATATACAACACCAAATGAATAGTTTGCATGTTTTTTGATTTGTCTATTCGTATACCATACGGAAGCTAAGAAGCCGGCTGCAGTAGCTAAAATCGCTCCAACTGTACCGAAATAACGAATAAAGATTACGTTGCATACAAATTTCAAAATAACACCCATCACAAGCGCAATAACCGCGTGTTTCTGCTGGTTAATCCCTTGTAGGATCGCCGCTGTTACCGTGAACAAAGCAAACAATAGCGCGACTGGTGCATACCACATTAATACTTGTCCACCTAGTGGATCTGAATCGTAAAAAGCAGTGTAAATCGGATATGCAAGTGCAGAAATACCGATAACTGCTGGCAATGTTAAAAACATATTTGCCTGGAATGTTTGTGTAATTTGTAATTTTAAATAACGGTATTGCTTTTCAGTAAACGACTTTGTAATCGCTGGCACGAGCGTTAAACTAAACGCTGTTGCAAGTGATACAGGAATCATAATTAATTTATGCGTCCACATCGTGAAAATACCGAGCGCTCGCTCTGCGATATCCCCTTGACCAATTGCCTGCATAATAGAGTTAAATGTCAATGTATCAATTTGTTGATATAAAGGAATTGTCAACCCAATTACAACGTAAGGAATTGCATACGCAAATAATTCTTTAAACAATTGAACGGTACTTACTGTTGATTCTGGTACAGTTTGCTCAATTAAATATTGATCCAAATATTTTTTACGTTTTAACCAGTACCAAACTAATACACCGAGAGCTCCAACTGCTGAAACGAATGCAGCGAATGTCGCAACCCCAACTGCCGTTGCTACTGTACCGCCAAGCACTTTAATAACGATGAAACTACCCGCTAATAAAAAGACGATACGAATAATTTGCTCAATAATTTGTGAAACCGTAGTCGGTCCCATCGATTGGTGACCTTGGAAATAACCACGAATCAAACTTGCTGCCGGCACAACAATAAGCGCAAAACTTACGAGGCGAATAATCGTCGTAACTTCTTCTATCTTATTTTGTAAACTTTGTTTACCAAGCATTGCTTCTGCAAATAATGGTGCGGTCATGTACAGTACTAAGAAGGAAAGAACTCCTGTTACTATCATCATAACCATTCCCGAACGGAACATTCTCCGGCTCGTTTTATAATCTCCAAGTGCATTATATTTGGAAACAAATTTCGAAACAGCAAGCGGCACCCCTGCCGTTGCAATACTTAAAAATATCGTATATGGAATATATCCATATGTATAGAGCGTTCCGCCTTCTGTGCCTACTAATGCATGAAACGGAAAGACGTAAATCATGCCTAAGAACTTTACTAAAAATGTCCCTAACGTCACAATAAGCGTTCCGCGCAGAAATTTTGAATCGGACATACAAAAATCCTCCTACTTCTTATATAAAGTGAAACTTTAATCAGTGGGAAGGCTTCACCTCCACTGATTATTAGTTGAACCAATCGGGCTTTTACGGGCAGTTGACCTCCCGCTTCAAAACTCACTTCTTTGCTTCTGCTAAGTCTTAGGATAGGAGTCTTACTACCCGTTAATGCGGGATAACGCTGAACTCTAACTTTTGTATTGTACCACAATTCTCTCCTGAAACAGTACTTCACTCTATTTTTCTTTTAAGAGAAAACATGCTATTCTTTTAGGCAGGAAATGTAGAAAATGAGGTCGATATATTATGCATTATGATGTTATTGTCATCGGCGGCGGTCCTTCAGGGCTAATGGCTGCAATCGGTGCTGCTGAAGAAGGCGCAAATGTCTTACTTCTTGATAAAGGAAATAAACTAGGACGTAAACTTGCGATTTCTGGTGGTGGTCGTTGTAACGTAACGAACCGTCTACCACTTGATGAAATCGTTAAACATATACCTGGAAATGGTCGCTTCTTATACAGCGCTTTTTCTATTTTCAGTAATGAAGATATTATTACATTCTTCGAAAATCTCGGTGTAAAACTGAAAGAAGAGGATCATGGCCGCATGTTCCCAGTATCAAATAAAGCACAATCTGTTGTAGACGCACTTTTAACACGATTGAAAAATTTAGGTGTGAAAATACGTACGAATACGCCTGTTGACACGATTGAATATGAAAACGGTCAAACGAAAGCAGTTGTATTGCAAACAGGTGAAGTGTTAGAAACAAATCACGTCGTTATCGCTGTTGGCGGAAAATCTGTTCCTCATACCGGTTCTACTGGAGACGGATACGCATGGGCTGAAAAAGCCGGACATACAATTACAGAGCTTTTCCCAACAGAAGTACCAATCCTTTCAAACGAACCATTTATTCGTGACCGTACATTGCAAGGTCTTGCTTTACGCGACGTAAACTTAAGTGTATTAAACCCGAAAGGAAAAGCTGTCATTTCTCATAAAATGGACATGCTCTTCACTCACTTCGGCCTATCTGGTCCTGCCGCTCTTCGTTGTAGCCAATTCGTTATAAAAACGATGAAGAAGTTTAAAACGAACACGGTGCAAATGAGTATCGATGCATTGCCAGAAGAAAATAGTGAGCAACTGTTCCAACGCATGCTGAAACAAATGAAAGAAGATCCGAAAAAAGGAATTAAAAACGTTTTAAAAGGCTATGTTCCTGAACGTTACTTCCTATTCTTATTAGAAAAAAATGAAATTGACGGTAGCGAACAAGCTGGACAAATTTCTCATGAGAAGATTCGTGCACTTGTGAAAGACTTTAAAGAATTTACCGTTCATGTAAATGGTACTCAGCCGCTTGAAAAAGCATTCGTTACTGGCGGAGGTGTATCCGTTAAAGAAATTAACCCGAAAGAAATGTCTTCGAAATTCACGAATGGTTTATATTTCTGCGGAGAAGTTCTTGATATTCACGGCTATACTGGTGGCTATAACATTACATCTGCCCTTGTTACTGGTAGAATCGCCGGAACAACAGCTGGGCAAAATGCGAAAATGCAATACTAAAAGAAACAGGGATTCCTGTTTCTTTTTTATATGTTGAAATAATAAAATAGCATATAAAATTATATCGACCGTTTCTTCAAAATTATTAGCGATTTTTTCAATATATAAGCACTCCGACAAGGAACGACAAATCTCCTATCCTTATAATTCCTGTTTCTTTTTTGTTGCTTTATATAGCTTAGTACCTTTATATTTTATATTGTTGAATATTTGAAAAAAGGGTAAGGGGAAAACAAATGAGAAAAAAAGTCATGATGTCTTTAATGCTAATGACGTTTCTTTCTGCGGTAGAAGGAACGATTGTTAGTACAGCAATCCCTCGTATAACGAGTGATTTGTCAGGCGTCGAACTTGTTAGTTGGGTATATGCAATCTATATGCTTGCAACAGCTGTTTCGACTCCAATATACGGAAAACTAGCTGATTTATTCGGCCGTAAAAAAGTTTTGCTCATCGGAGCAACAATCTTCTTAATCGGTTCTGCACTTTGCGGAGTCGTTACATCAATGGAACAATTAATCTTCTTCCGTGCTCTTCAAGGTATAGGGGCTGGGGCTGTTATGCCGATTACAATGACGATTATTGGAGACTTATATAGTGAAGCGAAGGACCGTGCGAAAGCACAGGGCTGGATGAGTGCCGTTTGGGGTGTATCTGGTGTTATCGGACCGTTAGTAGGTGGATTTTTAGTTGATTCCCTTTCTTGGCGCTATATCTTCTTCTTAAACGTTCCGTTTGGAATTATCGCTTGCTTAATGATTGCCACTTCTTATAAGGAATCTATTAAGTCCTCTAAGCAACATATTGACTACCTTGGTGCAACAGTCTTCTCATTAAGTACAATTGCTTTACTATATGCACTATTAACAGGTAGCAGTAAGCAAAACTGGGGAGACATTACAATTATCGGCCTATTAATCTTTGCCGCTGTGTCATTCATTATTTTCTTATACATCGAGAAAAAGTCTCCGGAACCATTAATTCCGCTAGCACTTTTCTCTAACCGTACATTATCTACTATAAACATATTAACGCTTATTGCTGGTGCAATGATTATTAGTATTACAGTGTACCTTCCAATTTGGAGCCAAGGTGTATTAGGAAAAAATGCAACAGAGGCTGGACTCATTTTAATGCCAATTCCTGTTATGTGGACATTTGGTGCTATGTTCTCCGGTAATTTAGTTGGCAAGTTACAAACAAAACAAATCATTTTACTTGGAGCTAGCATTTTATCAGTCGCTTCATTCTTATTATTTACATTATCAACAGATTCACCATCATTCCTTATTTATGTTGCAGTCGGATTATTTGGCTTAGGAATGGGACTTGTCACACCAATTTACATGGTAACAATTCAAGCAGCTGTACCGGCTCATACGCGCGGAACAGCAGTCGGTTTAAACACATTCATTAATACATTTAGTCAAACGTTAGGTGCTGCAATTTTCGGCATGGTCTTCAATACGATGATACATGCACGTGGCATCAAAAACCTTGACCTCGTATCTTCTGGTGGACATGGAGGATCTGCGGCAAACGTAGTAACTGAATCACAAGAAGCATTAGCCTCAAGTATACACGTCATTTATATGAGCACTTTCGCATTAGCGGTATTAACATTAATTATCGCTTGGCTCCTATTAAAGCCAGCTAAACAAACAAGTGAGCAATAATAAAGAGGATGACCATTTCGGTCATCCTCTTTCCTTATATGAGCGATAAAATCTACTCTTCATTCTCTACAATATATTTAAGCATAGACAATTTATTATCCCAAAATCGTTCATAATACGAGAGCCACTGTTGTAATTCCGCTAACGGCTCTGGCTGCAAACGATATATCTTTTCTCTTCCACTCTTTCTTCCACTCACTAAATTCGCTTCTGAAAGAATATGCAGATGCTTCACAACAGCCGTACGACTCATCGGAAAATGATCCGTTATTTTTGAAATTGGTAACTCTTTATCACTTAATAACCGTAATACTTCTCGGCGGGTTGGATCAGCAATTGCCTGAAACACATCGTATTTTACTGCCGACGATGCCACTTAGCCCTCAACAACCTTTTTCAGTTTTTCATTTACAATCGCTACCCAACCACCATTCATTCTGTCGCGAATAATAGAGCTCTTCGCATTCGCTTTCGGAAGAATTTCATCAGGATGTTTCCAGCCGCCGTGGATTAACGTAAATTCTGTTTTATCCCCTAAGTCTTTCAAAATAAACGAAACGATCCAGCCATCTGTATCCCATGAGAAAGATAAACGATTCGGTTCATCAATTTCTAACACTTTACATGGTGATGGCCCAAAAGGTGATTGTATATGAAACTCATGTCCTACCTTTAGTTCGAAATCATTTGGCATAAACCATGACGCAATTCCTTCTGCAGTTGATACTGTATCCCATACTTTTTGAATAGATGCACTAAAAATAACCGTTTGTTTAATGTCGTTTAATGTATTTTGTTGTTCCATTTTATTTCTCCTTTATTCGGCATTAATACATAACACCTTTTAGTTGTATTCAGATAATATAACACCTTTTAGTTTCATGTCAATAAAGTGAAACTTTAATCAGTAGGGTTTTGTCCATCCCCCACTGATTATTAGCCCACACCAATCGGGCTTTTACGGACAGTAAGACTCTTTTTACTGTTGAGAAATTCTCAACATTTTTTCAACAGGACAAACACTCTCTCACCATTCCTTCATAATATACTCACAAAGGCAATAAAAAATAAAAACTTCGCTCAATATGAAACTCCATCATTCATATCGAGCGAAGCGCCTAACTTATCTCACCTGTACTTCGTCTCTCCTCCTTCCCTCGTGGACAATACGTGAGATATGTGAAATCAGAAGGAATATGCCCACCATTTGGGTAGGTAGTTATTTCTCTTCTCCTCAACATTTCCTTAGGAGCGAAATGACTACCCACTCATTTTTTTAACCAACAATGAAAAGGGGATGAAAGCTATGTTCTACTGCATTAACTGTTCTGAAATTCACCACGAAAAACATCCGAATGATAAAGTATTTAAAAACGGTTTTTATATTGATCCATTTTTAGGTGATCGTTATCACCTCGGCATGTGCACTGATGCTCAGGAACATGCAACAGAGGAAGTTCTTTTAACGACAAAGAAGATAGATACAACGCAATCTATTATGAATATTTTACCGACACATGTTGTCCCAACATAAAGCATAAAAAAGAGCTGGCTCCCCAGCTCTTTTTTATGCTTTATAAACAATCATCGCTGAAAAACAATAAATTTGATTTTCATCATCATTAATTGAAACACCAACTTGATACTTTATATCTACAAAATTCCCATCATCAATTTTTTTCAAAAACACATTTACAGCGTCTTCTAAATCTTTTTCATGACTTTCATCAAACACTTTTACACGAATCATGTTAACACCATCCTAGATCGCAGCCCTCCGCCGCTTGATTATTGCCACGGTGCGTATCTATGATGCGATAAAACTTTCCGTTTTCATATATATATCCGTCTTCTAACACATATTGTTTATCTTCAGTATAGACATAAAACTTACCTATCATAAATTTACTCGTATATAATTCCAAATAATCTGGCCTAAATTTAGCTACAACTTTATTTGTAATATCAATCCTAATTGTGCGCCCCACCTTCTCTCCCTCCTCTACAAAGAACGGATTTAGGTATATTGTATTAGCGATTTTACATTTTATGCTTAAAAATAAGTGGATATGCCCTCTTTCTTCCCCTGTACTATTTTTCTAAAAAAATTCCTCATATTTATTCAACATATAAGAGCAAAAAAAACCATAAAAAACCACAAAAAATATATTGACTTCAATATATTTTTTGTGATATTATATAAAATTTGACATTTTTACATCAGTATGTTATCATTAAAAATGGTTACCACATATGGAGGTGGATGATTTGTTTCAAATTGGTGATAAAATCGTTTATCCAATGCACGGTGCAGGAATCATCGAAGCAATTGAAGAGAAAGAAATATTAGGTACTTCGCGTCAATATTGTGTTATACGCATCATTAGTAAAGATATGCAAGTAATGCTTCCGATGGATCAATTACAAAAATCAGGTATACGTTATATCGTTGATAAGGATACATTAGATGGTATACTTCTTGAATTTCATCATGGGGAATCAGACCCATCACTCTCATGGAAACAAAGATATACAATGAATATGGAAAAAATGAAGAACGGCAACCTTCAAGATAGCGCAGAAGTTGTTCGTGATTTACTTCGCCGTAATAAAGAAAGAGCATTAAATGCGAGCGAAAAACAAATGCTAGATAATGCGCGCAAAATGGTTATTAGCGAAGTTGCGCTCGTACAAAATGTCTCAGAACATCAAGCAACAGAATTTCTTCAAGATACAATCAATCACTAATTTAAAAAATAGCCGAACGCTATTTTTTTTTGGCAGAAAAAAGGACAAAGAGATAAGGCTCTTTGTCCTTTTGTTATATTACCCACGTCCAGCTTGAAATGATGGGTATAAAGTCATTCCACCATCTGCAAATAACGTAATTCCGGTTACGTAACTCGCCTCTGCTGAAGCAAGCCATGTTGCTATTGCTGCGATTTCTTCAGGTTTTCCAATGTAGCCCATCGGAATCATACTTTCTACGTCAGCACGCTGTTTAGGATCAGCAAACTTTTCAGCATTGATTGGCGTATTAATTGCACCTGGTCCAATATTATTGACTCGAATGCCTTTTGGTGCATACTCTAACGCTAACGTTTCAGTCATAAGCTTAATCCCCCCCTTACTTGCCGCATAGTGCACGAATAATGGCCACGGGATTTTTTCATGAACACTAGACATATTAATCACCGATCCTTTAATACCGTGTTCCACAAAATATTTAATCGCTTCACGACTTCCTAAGAAAGCACCTGTTAAATTTGTATGAATTACTTTATTCCAATCCTCTAACGGCATTTCATGCGATGGTACAGCATTTTCTATGCCTGCATTATTAATCATAACGTCAAGCGTCCCAAATTCTTTAACAGCAGATTGAATCAAATTTATAACATCCGATTCAACCGTAACATCACCTTTTACAGCAATCGCTTCTCCGCCTATTTTTTTTATTTCTTCTAATACATCGCTCGCTTCTGATTCTCTTGAGCGATAGTTAATAACAACTTTCGCCTTCTCCTTAGCAAACCGTACTCCCATCGCTCTTCCAAGACCAGTTGCTGACCCTGTAATAATGACGACCTTCCCTTCTAAATCGCTATACATTTCAATACCTCCTTTAGCTTTTTGCGACCCCTAGCATAATTCCAGCTGCAATAATAAAAACGATACCAACAACAATCCCAATTAATTGACGCTTCGTTTTCCTTTCACCTAATATAAGAATTCCGCCAAGCGTCGAAATAATAATCCCCATTTGTGAAAGGGAAAAACTTGTTGCGACTCCGACACGCGGCTGCGAAATGAATAAAAACATATTTCCAGCTGCCCAAATTAATCCCGGAAGAATATTTCGAATCGCATATTTATTGAATGGATGATGTTTAAATGTGAGTAAAATCCCGCCTAATACCATACCGACCGCTTGTGGCAATAAGGCTGACCAACCGTTCGCGTTAAATAATCGAATAACTACTACGTAAACTAAATATCCGACTGTTGAAATTAATAAAATAATAATTCCTTTTTTAAAATTCCCTGCTTGCTCTGCATTCTTTTCTTCTTCACTTTGGAGTGATGTTAAAATAACACCGATAATAATACAAACAAGCGCCAAAACTCCAAGAACGACTGATATCGTCGTTGACCATTCATGAAACACGATAACCCCAAATAAAGTCGTCGCAACTAATTGAAGCCCTGTTGAAATCGGCATCGTTCTCGAAACACCCATTAAATCAATACTTTTCAACTGATTCGCTTGACCAAGCGCCCAAAACAAACCGGACACGATTCCAACCCCGATAACCGTAGGAGTTAATACTGGCTTCACAAAAATATAAACAACAATTGAGAAAATAAGCGCTCCGAACGTTGTACCGAGCGTTTGACTATAAGGTCCCCCGCCCAGTTTCACGTTAAATAGCACAATACTTCCCCAAAATATGGCTGGTAAAATCGCTAAAAATATATCCATCGCTCATTACCTTTCTCTACAAAATGTCATAGGTTACCGCTCTAAATCATTAGAGTGAGCTTTTATTTTCTCTTTTGTTCGCTCACAAACCTTATCTGCAGTAGCACCAGAAACATTTTTTTCTCGCTCCACTTTTTTTATTTTTATGTGATCCAAATGATCTTCTAAAGTGAGTGTAATACGATCATTCGGCGGATTATGCGCCCCTTGAAATGTAAGAAACTGTATCGTAACTTCAAATCTAGGAACAAACTCATCTTTCTTGCCTAGACGCTTTATATTTGTAACTGAATCACATTCATATTGATCTTCTGTCACTTGCCTTATAACTGAATAATACCGATTAAGTAGCGCACTCTCTAAAAGCTGCTCCTTCGATTCTTTTGCCCAAGAATAGCTTGGAGAAGAGAAGAAAACAGAACATATCATTGCAATCATTACACATATCTTTTTCATAATTCCCTCCTTATTCTATACAATAGTGTTCTCCAAACTGCCATAAAAAAACGACTTCTCCTATTCAGGAAAGTCGTTTTAATGAATCCAATATTAACCACCGCTCACTGGTGGTATTAACGCAACGATATCACCAGATTGTATAGCATCATCTTCATTCGCGTACTCTTCATTAATTGCAACCATAATTGGCGCTGACACCGGTACATTATATTCTTTCGCAACAATTTCTTTTAATTGTGCAACAGTAATATTTTCTTCCTCTATTTGTAATTCACTTACTCCTGCTTCTTCTTGCAAGTTCGCAAATAACAATACTCGAATCATATTTATAGCTCCTTCCCAGGCTCTCCTGCTGGATATGGCGTTTTTTCTAATTGATCACCAATCCATGAGTCACCATCTTCCCAAAACTCCTTTTTCCAAATCGGTACAATTTGCTTAATGCGTTCCATAATATATTCATTCGCTTCATAGGCCTCTTTACGGTGTGGTGTTGATACAGCAACAACAACCGCGATATCAGAAATTTGTAGCGTGCCGATGCGATGTGTAATCGCAACATGTGTACTAGGCCACTTCTCCTTCACTTCTGCCCCTATTTTCTGTAGCATCTTTTCTGCCATCGTCTTATAAGCTACATACTCTAAGTATAGTGTACGACGCCCTTTCGTAAACTCCCTAACTGTTCCGATAAATGTTGTGACAGCACCGCATTCACGGCGAATTACTTTCTTTGTCACCTCTTCAATCGAGATTTCTGTATCAATTACTTCATAATACATATTTGTCATTTCGCACTCCTAACCGTTTGTAAAAACCAGTCTATATACAACTTTTCTTCTGTTATATGAAATACTTTATATTCTTCTCGTAAACTTAATGGAGCATCATGCCACGTAATAACCGCTACTACATTTTCTACTTTATGTAAAAGTTCAGCGTCTTCCGCGGAACGAAGTAAGACTACTTTTGGATATTTCTCCGCTTTATAGCCCTCTATTAAAATCATATCCACTTCAAAAAATCCGTACAAGCGGATAATTTCTTGTAAGGACCATTCATCTCGCAAGGAGGACAAAGAAAGTAATCCAGCGCCTTCCACACTACTTACTACAGCACCAGCTTTTCGGTGTCTTTCACTATCTTTTTGCGCTACTTCGGGAAAACCACCATGGCCATGATGCTTAATTGTAGCAACCTTCATTTCGCTTTGAGCTAATGCATGTACCATTTTCTCTACAAGTGTTGTTTTTCCGCTATTTTGATACCCTACTATTTGTAAGATTGAAGAGGCTTTGCCCACGGCCAATCACTTCCTTGGGAGTATTCTAACAATAATACGGACACTTTCATTCCTGTTTCGAACCCTCTCGTTCCTCCAGGCAACACGATAAAAGCATTTGCATCCGCAAGTGAAGATACCGCACTCGATTTATCTAAACCGACTGGCACCACTTGTAATGACCCATTAACGATCGTCACATTTGCTCTTACAAAGCGAGTAAACGGATTTGGTTTTGGAAAATCTTTTTGTAAAATAGCGTCCGCTCTATATATGTGAGGATCCTTCGCATACAAATACGTTTTCATAATTGGATGCACAAATAATTCGAAACCTACATAACAAGCCGACGGATTACCTGATAAACCGAAGAGTAGCTTTCCATCAACTTCAGCTACTGTCGTTACACTTCCCGGTCTCATCGCTATTTTATTAAAGAGTACATTCGCCTGTAACCTTTCATAAATAGCTGGTAAATAGTCATAATCTCCTACCGAAACACCGCCCGTTGTAATTAAAATATCAACCTCATCCATCGCTGATTTAACAGCTGTAAAACATGCATCTAACTCATCGGCAAGTTGTCCATAATAACGCACTTTCCCGCCAACTTTCATAATTTGAGCTGCAATCATATAAGAGTTACTATTTCTAATTTTCCCTGGCTCTAACGGCTCATGTACTTCCAGTAATTCACTTCCTGTCGTTACAATACCGACAACAGGCTGCTTTACAACTTTTACAGTGCTATATCCAAACGTCGCTAATAACGCTGCAACACCTGGATTAATTGCAGCACCTTTTTTAACAAGCACTTGATTTTGTTTTATATCTTCCCCTTTAAACGATACGTTGTCACCATTTTTGAAAGGGCGTTTTAACTTCATATATGTTTTTCCGTTCTTCTCGAATCCTTCCGTCAGTTCTAGCATTACGACTGCATTGCAATCTTCTGGAATAGCTGCTCCTGTCATAATACGAACCGCCTGAAAAGCTTCTACTTCTTCTGTAAAAACAGATCCTGCTCCGATTTCTCCTATTACTTCAAATTCAACCGGATGCTCTTGACTTGCTTCTTTCGTATCTTCTGCTCGAATTGCGAAACCATCGTAAGGAGAACGATCAAAATGAGGAACATCGTGATCTGAGACAACATCCTCCCCAAGAATCCTCCCATAACTTTCTGTAATAGAAACTTCTTCCACTTCACCATGCTTAGCATATTTCATAACCCGCTCTACTGCCTCAGCAACTTGAATCGGGATTCGTTTTTCTACCATTGTTTCTCACCTCGTATTTGCAAAATATCTAATCTCGATTACACTTTATATATTAAATAGCAATTACTTCAAGGAGGAATTCCATGTCTTCATTCACACACTTCAATGACCAAGGGCGCGCTAAAATGGTTGATATAAGTGACAAAAAAATAACCGTTCGAACAGCAATCGCACGCTCTAGCATTGTCGTTACAAAAGAAATTCACGATAAAATCTCTCACAATGAAATTGGTAAAGGTGACGTATTAGCCGTTGCACAAATCGCAGGCATTATGGCTGCGAAACGTACTTCTGATATTATCCCAATGTGCCACCCCTTATTATTAAAAGGTGTTGACGTCTCTTTCGATTGGAAACAGTCAGAAGAACAATATCGACTACTCATTGAAGTAAAAGTTAAAACAGAAGGTAGTACCGGCGTTGAAATGGAAGCTTTAACAGCTGCTTCTGCTACCGCTCTTACCGTATACGATATGTGTAAAGCTGTTGATAAAGGTATGATTATTGGCGAAACGTATTTACTTGAAAAAACGGGCGGAAAAAATGGAGATTACATTAGAAATTCTTAATCCTACATTTCTCCTTTGAACCTAAAGGTTTTCCTTTAGGTTCAACCTATGTATCTTGCATATAATCGTTTCGCCACATTCATATCATTCGTCCCATGAATAAATGCTCTGCCATCTGTAAATAAAACAAAACGATATTCTTCCACCAGAAATGATAATAAATACGGCGTGGCCTTTACATCCACAATTTTTTGTAAGCGCTTTTTAATTTCTTCTAAATTAAACCCCTGACGCACACCTGGGCGGATTTGAACTGTATTTCGTCCACATAATACTTCTGTTTTCGTTTGTGCTTCAAATGTTAAACTCGGATATGTCCGTAGCTTTCCACAAGATAAACATGTATCCTTTTTCTGCCTATTCACTTTAAATGCCATCTGTTGATTATTCCAAAGATCAAATGATAGCATCGTTTCACGAAGTGCCTCAAAATCTTCTACTAATATTTTTAAAGCTTCTGTTATTTGATGCGCAACTACTAATTGTACTGCTGGCTGTATAATACCGGCCGTATCACATGTCGCTCCGCTCGCCGGATGTTCCATTAAACATCGAAAACACGGCGTTTTTCCTGGCAAGATTGTATACGTTACTCCGTAGCTTCCAACGCATCCTCCGTATATCCACGGAACGTTATACATCTGAGATATATCATTAATAAGAAGGCGCGTTTCAAAATTATCCGTCGCATCTAATATTAAATCTACACCTTTAATTAACTCTTCCATTTCTTGCACCGTTACATCCGTCACAACCGGTACAATTTCTACTTCGGAATTAATAGCTTTTAAATGTTCTGCGGCCGCTATCGCTTTCGGCTTATAATGCTTTGCATCTTCCTCTGTATATAATTGTTGCCTTTGTAAATTGCTCCATTCTACATAATCACGATCAGCAATTGTTATTTTTCCAACCCCTGCTCTAACTATTGCTTCTGCATTCGCTGCTCCGAGCGCACCAGCACCGATGACGAGCACGTGCTTTCCTCTTATTTTCCGCTGCCCTTCTTCCCCAACACCAGAAAATAGCATTTGTCTTGAATATCGCTCCTGCATACGACATCCCCCTTTCTTATCCTCCTATATAAGACATTTCAATTTTCGGACGATTTTTCGCACTTTCTTCTGTCCGTTCATCTGAATATCGATCTTTTCTATCCTCCCATACACCTTGTATGGCTTTTAATAAATCATTATCCGAAAGGTTTTCCCTGAGAAGTTTCCTTAAATCCATTCCTTCTGTCGCAAACAAGCAAGTATAAAACTTTCCATCTGCTGAAATTCTTGCTCTCGTACAAGAAGAACAAAACGACTCAGAAACAGAGGTAATAAAACCAACCTCTACATCCGTTCCAACGTATCGATAGCGTTTCGCAACCTCACCAAAATAATGAGATTCAGCTGGTTCAATTGGATATACTTGATGAATCATATCGATCAATTCTTGTTTCGTAATAACTTGATTAAAATTCCATCCATTCGTACTGCCAACATCCATAAACTCAATAAATCTAAGTGAAATTCCTTGTTCTTTAAAATACGTAGCCACCGGAAGTACTTGATGATCGTTCATCCCTTTTTTTACAACCATATTTACCTTCACTTCAAGTCCTACTTCTTTCGCTGCCATAATTCCCTTTAGTACGGGTTTCGTATTAATATTCCGGCCATTAATTGTACGAAACACTTCATCATCTATCGCATCCAAACTAACATTTACTCGGTGTAATCCAGCTTCTTTCAACGCCTTCGCTTGCTTCGTTAAATGAATCGCATTTGTCGTTAATCCTATATCTACTAAACCATCAAGCTTTGCAAGACGTGCGATAAGTTTTGTTAAATCCTTACGGAGCAATGGCTCGCCACCAGTAAGTCTAATTTTCCGTACACCGATGCTAACAAATACTTTTGCTAATCGCTCGATTTCATCAAATGTCAGTAAAAACTCATCTTTCAAAAAAGCATAATCAGGCCCAAACACTTCTGCCGGCATACAATACGTACACCGAAAATTACAACGATCAATGACAGAGATGCGCAAATCTTGAAGTGGGCGTCCGAAAAAATCTTTAACCTTTTCCTGCATCGCCACTCTCCCTTTCTGCCAAATTTATACCTATCTTCATTCTATTATAATATATTTTCGAACTGCGATGTTTTTGCTCAAACAAATAAAAAGCCTTGAAGCATAAAAGTTTCAAGGCTCTCCTCTTATTAACTTAAGCGAATAATTGTTAATACCGCTCCCGGTGTAGTCGTTGACAATGTCGTAGAAGTAAGTAAACCATTTAACTGTAAACGAACAGCTGCTCCCGCTGAAAGATTCGCAATCATCGTAGCACCAAAACTAGTTGTAGCTACTAACGGAGCATTAATAGTTCCTGATAAAGCTAATCCATGTCATTCCAGTTGGCACTGGAAGAAAAGTAGGGCCGTCAAGATCTGGCGATATTTTAAAACAATTGCTCCTATTTTTATGTAGTACAAGTTCTTCTTTCAAATAAAAACTCCCCTAATCTCTTAGGAGAGTCCTGCAACTGAATCTGTATTATCTGTATTTGGTGCTGCTTGCATAGTACTCGACGCATTTGCACTTTGGCCCGTATTTGTTCCTGTTAGAGTGCCAGCAGGAGTACCTCTCGTATACGTTGTCGTCACACTATCTCCCGGCTGTAAACAAAGCTTCGTCTCAGTCCCTATTATCGTAACAACATCAATACAAGTTGGTCCCGTTGAACCACTATACGTTTTTGAAGCAGTAAACGAAGTATCCCTCAAATTATCACCCGTAAATATATTCCCAGTATTATTAACAATAATAAATTCTTTAATATGCGCAGGCATAATTACACTCTACCTTTCCTTTACTAACCTAGCGTACGTGTACTCGTCGCTAATGGCGGAAGAAACACCGATGTTACAGGTACAACAGCTGCCATACGCTTTCCATTTAAAAATGTCGCCGCGCTAGAACCACCCGCGCCTGTATATATTTTTGCTACAGCAAAAGGTGAGAGATCATAACAATCGCCGACATTGACAGCTCCTGTATTATTTATAATTTTCACTTTACGCATGTTAATTCCCATTTTACCTATCCCCCCTTTATATACTGTATGCAAAATAAAAAAAACTTGAAACAGATACGTTCCAAGTTTTTACAAGCTAATTATTTAGTTTCACCTTCGTATTGAAGCATACCGCCAACCATATTCACTGTTTTAAATCCTTGCTCATTTAAATAATGGCATACATTTTCACTACGCATTCCCGAGCGGCAAATAAAGATATATTCATTCTCTTTCTCAAAGAAATCTACTTTATTTGGGATATCGCCCATTTTAATATGTACAGCTTCCGGGATTTTCCCTGCTGCTACTTCTTCATCTTCTCTTACATCTACTAAAAATAATGTTTCTCCATTTTCTAGACGTTCTTGCACTTCTTCTGTAGTAATTGTTTTTACTTCTGTCATATGTCGTTCCTCCTTATATACAATAAAACTTTCAGTCTCTTCTTTAAATAAACAGTTCTCATCAATTTTAGCATGCAATGGAATGAACGCAAAGAATGGAAAATTTATTCTTTACAAACATAACTCGCGCATTGTATCCTCAATATACTTGTTTAATGAAAGGAGTCGACTAAAATGACACTTTTTCTTTTCATTATGGGCAGCATTTTCTTAGTTTCTGCAGTTATTGCTCTTAGTATGAAAAATAATAAAAAGATAAAATCCCCTCAAGAAATGGCATTCTTATTTCTATTACTTAGTATAGCTTTCTTCGGTTTATCTATCGCTACATATCTTTTCCGTCTACAGATCATGTAAAAAAAGGTGCCTCCTACAAACAATGCACCTTTTTCACATCATGTATTTCCTACACAAAACTAGATACTTTCCGATTTAAAAACTCATAAACTTTCTTTTCAAACAAATGAACATCTAACGCTCCAGCCATATGCCCATTTATACTTTCAATTTCATACACTTCCGCGTACTTCCCCTGTTTTTGCAAAATATCTACCATTTTATAATTGGAACGAGGCGGCTGAAGTAAATCTTGTTTACACGGAATCATGAGTACATTCGCTTCTATGTTAGAAAGAGCCTCATCCAAAGAAACAAATCCATGCGCAATATCATGTAATAAGACTGCTTTCGCAGTGTACATCCATGAATTTGCATCTACTACATCTATACTTTTGCATGTTACTTTATTTATTTCTTTCTCAAATGATGTTAATGCAGAAAATTTTTGAAAAGGTGCTATTTCTATGCTATTACGTGGAAATGCCGTTTCATAAAACTGTTCATCAAACGCATTAATAAACATCATTCTATTCGCTAAATGAAGCCCCTTCATTGGCTGTTCCTCTCCGTACTTTCCACCTTTCCAATTTGGATCTAACTGAATTGCTTCAATCGCATTTTGCGCTACATTTACCGACGTTATAATTGGATTTTGAGGATTCGTAATAACTCCAATCATTCGCTCTACCATATGAGGATAGTGAACAGCCCATTGCTGTGCAATCATTCCTCCTGCAGACGGTCCCATTACAGCATACAATCTAGTAATGCCCATATCTTTTATTAGTTCATATTGCATACGTGCTACATCTAGAAATGTAAACACCGGAAAATCCATCGCATACTCAAAACCCGTCATCGGATCTATCGATTTCGGTCCCGTTGTAATCACATACGGGTTCTTCACCTGTACATTGCAAAGGTTATCAGTACATATTACAAAATATTTATTTGTATCAATTGCTTTCTCAGGTCCAATTAATCCATCCCACCAACCAGACTCTTCATCATGCTCTGTATATTTTCCCGCTGCGTGACTTGTTGCACTAAAATAATGGCAAACCAAAATCGCATTTGACCTTTCTCTATTTAAAGTACCGTAAGTCTCATATCCCATTTGAACAGGAATTTCCCTACCATTTTCAAATGTAAATTCTTTCAAAACAAACTTTTCCTTTTTTACAATTTGCACAGACTCACCTTCTTCCTGTCATATTATGAACTTCTTTACTAAAGGTTTTTTTCTACGCAAACCAATCTCCTCCTGCTTTTCATAAATAAATGAATAAGATACAAAATTAGCCACAAAATAGCACTATATTACAAAATCAAAGAGGGCATACATATGATTTGGAATTGGTTACGTAAGAAAAAAAACTCAAATACAGCAGAGACAAACGAAACAAATAACTCAAAACAGCAACCTAACAATCAAGAGGATAATCACAAAGAACAGACTAGAAGTATGAAACATAATAAAAGTAAAAATAACGAGCAAAAAAAAGAGGAGCAAAAGGATTCTTCTCAGGATAAGCAGCAAAACTCTAAACAAGATGACTCGTCTCAAGGTAAACAGCAAAGTGCTAAGCAAAACGATTCTTCCCAAAATAAACAGCAAAACTCTAAACAAG
>NZ_LDUK01000028.1:0-2502 GCF_001043575.1 Bacillus sp. LK2 | reverse complement strand
TTTGCGACTTCCTTATGTTAACATTTTCATCTTTCAATGTCAACTAAGTTTTTTTTATTTCGTTTGTCGCTTTCTGCGTTGTTGCTATCGGCGACTTGTTTTATAATACACCTCTATATAATAATAGTCAATATTTCTTTTTCACTTTTTACAAAAAAATAAACATACGCTCATACCTCGTCTTTATTTTACATGCATATAATCAAGATAAAGTGAAACTTTAATCAGCGGAGAGGTTTAGCCATCACCAATCGGGCAGTTAATCTTCCAGCTAACTTCTTTGCTTCAGCCGAAGTTAGAGACAGGGGGCTTACCGCCGGTTAATGTGGGATAATTGAAAGGAGTGTAGAAATTGTTTGATCCTTCCTTATTACACATCATTAGTACTAATTCAAGAAACCCACACTATCATAGAAACTTTCCTCTCATTCTATTTTGGAGTCAAAAAAGTGGTTGCACTTCCCTTGCTAAGTGGTTTTTTTACCAGATTGATTTATTACAAACAACTTTAAACTATCCCCCCTTTATTCATAATATACAAAGGTACACCAGCCTATAATATATGGCTGAGTGTAGCATTACGAGATAAACAAAAGGAAACTTTTAAACTTGTTCGTAATCCATTTAGAGGAGCGGTCAGTTCTTTCGTGTCCTTAATCGCACCCCCTTATGTAGAAAGTACAGAATAGGAACCCATTCGAAAGTTTTTATATCAAAATGAAAATTCTCCTAAAGGAATCATTTTTATACTACCTATTCACTAAAGATACTCATGCAAATGATATTAACGCTCACTTTACACAACAATATATAGCAGGTGAAGAAGAGTATGTAGCCAATTATATATACTTAGAAAATTTCAATCAGGAAATAAAAGAATTAGAAAAGTGTTTCGAATTAAAACCTGCACCAATAAATGAGTTTTCAACATCATGGCATCATCAACCCCCTGCCATGATTTATAAAGGGAATTTCAGCGATGCCGATATTACTGATCCTTTATTCCCTCGCCATCCGACTTTTGAAAGCTTTTATGATAATGAATGTATACAGCTCGTCAAAACAATATTTCAAAAAGATTTCGATACATATAGATATAACAAAGAATATCCATACTGATTTTAATCTATTATCTTTGCTAACTATAAAAAAGATACCTCTTATATATATAAGGTATCTTTTTAACATTTAAACTATATTAAGCATACAGTTTAACAGTCACTACTATCCAAGGTATTACCCTTTAATAGATTACGTAATTTCTGCTTATCCGCCCATCCTACTCCTATTAAAACTAGACTTCCTCCGATTATTATCTTCCATGTTACAGATTCGTCTAATAGAACAATTGAAGTAACAATACTTATTAAAGGTAATGCATTTAAATATAATCCACTTACCGATGCCGAAATTCTCTCTAGTGCTTTATTCCAAAACCAATACGCTAAAATTGTTGCTCCTATAACGAGGTACATTACACTAAATCCTACTTTCCATGTGTCAATCTTCGGGAAACCGTAATAAAAGGTTTCTATCATTGCAAAAGGTAATAAGATAGCCATTCCAATAATTAAAGTTAACGTTGTAAAAACATTGTTTGACAAATGTCGTTCTTGTTTCGGACGTTTTAACAATATCGTGTAGAAAGCAAATAAAAAAGTACTCAATAAAATAAGTATATCTCCTATTAAAGACACCTCTTGATCGACGTTATTAGATGGAACCGTAATAAAGAGCACGCCTATAGCACCCAGTATAATTCCAATCCAATAATTCAGCTGAATTTTCTCTTTCAAAAAGAACGTTGAAAAAAGAATTGTAACTAACGGCAATGCAGCATCAATGATACTAACATGTAATCCACTTGTTAAAGAAATACCATAGGATGTGAACATAAAGTACCCAGCTACACCGGTAAAAGATAGTAAACTCATTCTTTTCCATGGAATATGTTTATGTACAACAGCTTTTTGTAGTTGGTTAAATGAGAAAAGCATACAAATTCCACCTGCAAAGAAAAGGCGAATAAATAACAAAGTAAACGGTTGAATAGATTCTAATGCCCATTTCGTTGGCGCAATGGCTGTCCCCCATAATATAACAGCCACTAATAACATGCATATTTCTTTCATAATTCCCCACACCCATCAAAAAATATATGTTAGCTACCTTAATTATAGATTTTTTCTTATGCAAAATCCCTTAAAACACATAACCTTTTCATATAAGATCAAAAACATTTTTGTTCATACAACAACTAAATCACTATAAAAAAGGTAATTCTTACCTTCGACTAATATTTAAACGTATTATTTTATAACCTTCTTATCACTTTATCATCCAAATTTTATTATATACAGCCTCTATCTCCTTCTTTTTTCCTCTTTAGGGTTATTACATTTATGGATTTTAACATTTGGTGAATGAAAATAAACACAAAAAAACCTAAGTCGAATCGACTTAGGTTTTTGCTTGGCAACGTCCTACTCTCACAGGGACAAG
>NZ_LDUK01000027.1:0-58269 GCF_001043575.1 Bacillus sp. LK2 | reverse complement strand
CGCCAAGCAACTAAAACACGAGTCTTTTGATTCGTGTTTTTTTGTGTTTTCTTTTATAATTCATAGTAATTTAAAAAATCTTTACTTAAAGAATCACTCTTTTGATTAAAGATTGAGAAATGTGGCTAGGATAGTGAATAAGCAAAAGAGTTGCAAATTTTTTTAATACGTATATAATTAAAGTCAAAGATAGTCAAAGTCAATAAAGGTGGCGGATAAATGAGAAATATATCTGATATCATTGAGAAATATCTAAAGCAAGTTATTGACTTAAGCAATAATAATGTGATTGAAATCAAGAGGAATGAGATCGCAGATCGATTCGATTGTGTGCCATCTCAAATCAACTATGTAATCAATACCCGTTTTACGTTAGAAAGAGGATTCGTAGTAGAAAGTAAACGAGGTGGAGGAGGTTACATTCGCATTATAAAAGTCAAACTGCATAACGATATAGACATTATTGATCAAATGCTTCATATGATTGATCATAGCGTTGCACAAGGAAATGCAGAAAGCATGATTATACGTTTAATAGAAGAGGGTATTATAACAAATCGTGAAGCTAAACTTATGTTAAGCGTACTAGATCGTTCTGTATTATTAATGGATGTTCCTTCTCGAGATGAACTTAGGGCTCGAATATTATGCGCAATGTTAAGAACACTGAAATATAAATAAATATAACTTTTGTTACGAATGATAACTAAGATAGTGCAGTTTAATATTGTAGAGATTTTGAAAGATAGCATGTACTTTTATTAAATGGATTAAGGAAAGAGAACAATCTAGTAATGTATGAAAAGTATCATGAGATAGATCGTTCCTGTTGTAAAGGTGGGGATAGCGATGACTTGTCAAAACTGTAATATAAGACCAGCAACTTTACATTATACAAAAGTAATCAACGAGAAAAAGGCGGAAGTTCATCTTTGTGAGGAGTGTGCAGAACAAAGTGGCTATACGTCTTTCTTTCAATCACCGCAGTCTAATTTTTCGTTTCACGATCTATTAGCTGGATTATTACATGGTGAACCAGCAATGTTTGAAGAAGGACAGAATACATTTTCAAATGCAAGTATATTAAGATGTCCCAATTGTAAGATGACATATGAACAGTTTACAAAAGTGGGACGCTTTGGGTGTGCATCTTGTTATGACACCTTTAAGGAACATTTAAAGCCACTATTAAAACGTCTTCATGGTGGGCATACAGATCATTGTGGAAAAATTCCAGAACGTATAGAAGGAAATATCTACTTAAAGAAAGAATTAGATGAACTAAAACTCAATCTGAAACAATATGTACAGAAAGAGGAATTTGAGAAAGCAGCTGAAATACGAGATAAAATTCGAGCTCTTGAAAATCAGCTTAGTGAGCATAGAGAGGGGGAATAGTTCTATGTCACTGGACAGAATTATGAATGAAGCGATTAGTCCATGGATGAAGGGGGATGGCCCTGATTCTGATATTGTTTTAAGTAGTCGAATTCGTTTGGCTCGTAATTTAAAAAAATATCAATTCTCTACTATGCAAAACGAGGAAGAAGCTAAACAGATTCATGAATTATTTAAGAAGAAGTTTATAAATAAACCAGTAGAACCTTTTGGAGAGTTTGAACTATTAAAAATGAATGAATTAAATCCTCTTCAAAGGAGAGTTTTAGTTGAGAAGCATTTAATTAGTCCAAATCTTGCAGGAACAGAATACGGAGCATGCCTACTATCAGAAAGTGAACATATAAGTATCATGCTTAATGAAGAAGATCATGTTAGGATTCAGTGCCTATTTTCAGGATTACAGTTATCAGAGGCGCTTCAAAGTGCCAATCAAATAGATAATTGGATCGAGGAAGAGGTTGAATATGCTTTTGATGAATCGCTTGGATATATTACGAGTTGTCCCACTAACGTCGGTACAGGATTAAGGGCTTCGGTAATGATTCATTTACCGGGACTGGTTTTAACGAAAAGAATTAACCGTATTATACAAGTAATTCAAAAATTAGGGCTAGTAGTAAGAGGAATATACGGTGAAGGTAGCGAAGCGTTAGGTAATATATTTCAAGTGTCAAATCAAATGACACTAGGGAAATCAGAAGAAGATATTATTGCAGATTTAAAGAGTGTCATCCAACAAATCATACAACAAGAAAAAATGGCTAGAGAATTAATTGTACAAAATTCAAGTATTGAGCTTGAAGATAAAGTATATCGTTCTTACGGCATACTAGCTAACAGTCGTTTAATTCAATCTGCGGAAGCAGCAACTTGCTTATCAGATGTACGACTTGGTATTGACCTAGGATATATACAAGGTATATCGAGAAATATTTTGACTGAATTAATGGTTCTTACTCAGCCAGGCATTTTGCAACAATATGCAGGAGGACCTTTAGGACCAGAAGAAAGAGATTATCGAAGAGCAACCTTAATCCGTGAGCGATTACGAATTGAACAAAATTAAGCGCAAGTAGGAGGCGATTTCTATGATGTTTGGAAGATTTACAGAACGAGCACAGAAAGTATTAGCTTTATCTCAAGAGGAAGCAATTCGCATTGGGCATAATAATATTGGAACAGAACATATTTTACTTGGGCTTGTACGCGAAGGTGAAGGAATTGCAGCAAAAGCGTTAATTGCTCTTGGATTAAGTCCAGAGAAAGTTCAAAAAGAGGTAGAAGCATTAATTGGACGTGGAACGGAAGCTTCTCAAACAGTACATTACACACCTCGTGCTAAAAAAGTTATTGAGTTGTCTATGGACGAAGCTCGTAAATTGGGCCATTCCTACGTTGGAACAGAACATATTTTACTTGGTTTAATCCGTGAAGGTGAAGGTGTAGCAGCACGTGTTTTAAATAATTTAGGTGTAAGCCTAAATAAAGCAAGACAACAAGTGTTACAACTCCTTGGAAGTAATGAAGCTAGTTCAGGTCATCAAGGTGGTTCATCAACAAATGCGAATACACCTACACTTGACAGTTTAGCACGTGATTTAACAGTTGTTGCACGTGAAAGCAGACTAGATCCTGTTATTGGACGTAGTAAAGAAATTCAACGCGTAATTGAAGTGTTAAGTCGTAGAACAAAAAACAATCCAGTATTAATTGGAGAGCCTGGTGTAGGTAAAACGGCAATTGCAGAAGGGTTAGCGCAACAAATTGTAAATAATGAAGTTCCTGAAACGTTAAGAGATAAGCGTGTTATGACATTAGATATGGGTACAGTTGTTGCTGGTACAAAATATCGTGGTGAATTTGAGGATCGTTTAAAGAAAGTGATGGATGAGATTCGCCAAGCTGGTAACATTATTCTATTTATTGATGAGCTTCATACGTTAATTGGTGCAGGAGGGGCGGAAGGTGCAATTGATGCATCGAATATTTTAAAACCATCTTTAGCACGTGGTGAATTACAATGTATTGGTGCAACAACTTTAGATGAGTATCGCAAATATATTGAAAAAGATGCGGCATTAGAAAGACGTTTCCAACCAATTCATGTTGATGAACCAAACTTAGAAGAATCAATTCAAATTTTAAAAGGTTTACGTGACCGTTATGAGGCGCATCACCGCGTATCTATTACAGACGATGCAATAGATGCGGCTGTAAAACTTTCAGATCGTTACATTACAGACCGTTTCTTACCTGATAAAGCAATCGATTTAATTGATGAAGCTGCATCAAAAGTGCGCTTACGTTCTTATACAACACCGCCAAACTTAAAAGAGCTTGAAGTGAAGCTTGAGGAAATTCGAAAAGAAAAAGATGCAGCTGTACAAAGCCAAGAATTTGAAAAAGCTGCTTCCTTACGTGATATGGAACAACGTTTACGTGAAAAGTTAGAAGATACAAAGCGTCAGTGGAAAGAGCAACAAGGAAAAGAAAACTCAGAAGTAACAGTAGAAGATATTGCAAATGTCGTTTCCACATGGACACGTATTCCGGTTTCTAAACTTGCACAAACAGAGACGGATAAATTATTAAACTTAGAATCAATTTTACACGATCGTTTAATTGGGCAGGAAGAAGCAGTCGTAGCTGTGGCAAAAGCTGTTCGTCGTGCGAGAGCGGGATTAAAAGATCCGAAACGCCCAATTGGCTCATTTATTTTCTTAGGGCCGACTGGTGTAGGTAAAACGGAACTAGCGAGGGCATTAGCGGAATCTATGTTCGGTGATGAGGATGCAATGATCCGCATCGATATGTCTGAGTACATGGAAAAGCATTCTACTTCTCGTTTAGTTGGATCTCCTCCAGGATATGTTGGATATGAAGAAGGTGGACAATTAACAGAGAAAGTTCGTCGTAAGCCATATTCAGTTGTCTTATTAGATGAAGTAGAGAAAGCTCATCCTGATGTGTTTAATATTTTATTACAAGTATTAGAAGACGGCCGTTTAACAGATTCTAAAGGACGTACAGTTGATTTCCGTAATACAATTGTTATTATGACGTCTAATGTTGGTGCAGAGGCGTTAAAACGTAATAAACATCTTGGATTTAACGTACAAGATGAGAGCCGTGATTATTCGGATATGAAAGGTAAAGTAATGGATGAATTGAAAAAAGCATTTCGTCCAGAATTCTTAAACCGTATCGATGAAATTATCGTGTTCCATATGCTTGAGAAAAAACATATTCAAGAAATTGTAACACTTATGGTAAATCAGTTAGTGAATCGCTTAAAAGAACAAGAAATTGAATTGCACTTAACAGAAGGAGCAATTTCAGCAATTGCGGATAAAGGATTTGATCGTGAGTACGGTGCTCGTCCGCTTCGTAGAGCAATTCAGAAACATGTAGAAGATAGACTATCAGAAGAGCTTTTAAAAGGTGCTATTGAGAAAGGACAAAAAGTTATCTTTGATGTAGAAGGAGAATCATTTGTCATTCATAGTGCGGAAAAGGTAAAATAAGTATAGACAAACAAAGAGGGCTACGCGATAGCCCTCTTTCTTGTACGAGAAGGATAAACGTTTATAGATGAAAGTGAAGTGAACTATAAAAAGATATGGCTAAAAAGAAAACAAAATTTACATGTCAAGAATGTGGTTATCAGTCACCAAAATATATGGGGAAATGTCCTGGATGTGGTCAATGGAATACGCTTGTTGAAGAGATGGAACCAGTTGTATCGTCAAGGCGCCTTAATTATGTAAATGCAATTCAATCAGAAGTAACAAAACCAAGACGCCTAACAGAAGTAGAAACAAAGTCTGAGGCGCGTATTGAAACGAAATTTCAGGAGTTTAACCGTGTACTTGGTGGCGGCATTGTAGATGGATCTTTAGTACTCATTGGTGGAGATCCTGGGATTGGGAAATCGACATTGCTATTACAGATTTCATCGCAATTAGCAGATTCTTCATATGATGTACTATATATATCGGGTGAGGAGTCGGCAAAGCAGATAAAACTTCGTGCAGATCGTTTGCATGTAAAGGGTAGTAATTTATTCGTTGTATCAGAGACTGACTTACAACGAATTGCAGCACATATTGAAGAGATGAATCCAGCTTTTGTTGTTATTGACTCTATTCAAACGATACATTTACCCGAAGTGACGTCAGCTCCTGGAAGTGTGGCACAAGTACGTGAATGTACAGCAGAACTAATGAAACTTGCAAAGACAAAGGGGATCCCTATTTTTATCGTCGGACATGTGACAAAAGAGGGTGCAATTGCAGGGCCGCGTATGTTAGAACATATGGTTGATGCAGTTCTTTACTTTGAAGGAGATCGCCACCATACATATCGTATTTTGCGGGCTGTTAAGAACCGTTTTGGTTCCACGAATGAAATGGGTATCTTTGAAATGAAGGAACTCGGTCTTGCGGAAGTCTTAAACCCTTCTGAAATTTTCCTTGAGGAAAGGCCGGTTGGAGTCGCAGGATCCACAGTGGTTGCTTCAATGGAAGGAACAAGACCGGTTTTAGTAGAAATACAAGCATTAATCTCCCCTACTAGTTTTGGAAACCCTCGAAGAATGGCGACGGGAATTGATCATAACCGCGTTTCACTTATTATGGCAGTGCTAGAAAAAAGAACAGGTTTATTGTTGCAAAATCAAGATGCGTATTTAAAAGTCGCAGGTGGTTTGAAATTAGATGAACCAGCAATTGATTTAGCTGTCGCATTAAGTATCGCTTCAAGTTTCAGGGATAAATCTACTGCACCAACTGATGCAGTAATAGGAGAAGTAGGACTAACTGGAGAAATAAGAAGAGTATCAAGAATTGAACAACGTGTACAAGAAGCAGCGAAATTAGGATTTCAACGTGCTATTATTCCTAGAAAAAATTTAGGGGGATGGACAATTCCGGATGGGATTGAGGTAGTGGGTGTTTCTAATTTAGGAGAAGCGCTTCGTTTGACATTAGGAGGCTAGGCTATGGAGGAAAACAAGCAACGTGTCAAAAGTATGATTAACATTCTACAGCTCGTTGCCCCAGGAACACCACTGCGCGAAGGGATAGATAACGTACTTCGTGCGCAAACAGGGGGACTAATTGTTCTTGGGTATAATGAGCAGATTAAAAGTATTGTTGATGGAGGGTTTCACATTAATTGTGCATTCTCACCTGCTAGTTTATATGAATTAGCAAAAATGGATGGGGCACTTATTTTAAATGAAACTGGGAGTAAAATTTTAATTGCAAATGCACAATTAGTTCCAGAGTCAGCCATTGATTCTATTGAAACGGGTATGCGTCACCGAACGGCAGAGCGTGTAGCCAAGCAGACGGGCAGCCTTGTTGTGGCTATTTCACAAAGACGTAACGTAATTACACTATATCAAGGGAGTTTACGTTATACACTAAAGGATATAGGTGTTATTTTAACGAAGGCAAATCAAGCTATTCAAACGTTAGAAAAATATAAAGCTGTATGGAATGATGGTATCACGAATTTGGGCATTCTAGAATTTGAAGAGGTCGTTACAATGTCCGAGGTCGTTCATGTTTTACATAGTGTTGAAATGGTACTGCGTATTAAAAATGAAATATTGAGCTATATTCATGAGTTAGGAACAGAAGGAAGGTTAATTCGTTTACAGCTTACAGAATTACTAGCCGACTTAGAAGCAGAGGCAGCGTTATTAATTAAAGACTATTATCAAGAAAAAACGCAAGATCACCATCAAATTTTGAAAAAGTTACAAGATCTTGCAAATACACAACTTCTAGAGGATAGCGATTTAGTTAAATTGCTTGGCTATCCAGGACAAACGAGCTTAGAAGCAAGCGTGACACCAAGAGGATACCGAATCACAAGTAAAATTTCTCGTGTTCCACCACTTATCATTGAAAATTTAATTAATCGATTTAAAACGTTACAAGGTGTCTGTCGTGCAACTATTAATGAATTGGACGATGTGGAAGGAATTGGAGAAGTCAGGGCGAAGAAAATACGAGAAGGTTTAAAAAGAATTCAAGAGCATCTCTACATGAGTAGACACAATTAAGAATATTACATTGATTCCATAATATAACGACACTAGAACACTTTTGGTATATGATATGGTATATTGGTAAATAAAACTATTTACAAAAAAACACATCCGCTTTTGCATTCGGCGTTTTGATTAGCGAAACAATGGTTAATAATGAGTAGGAGGTGGTTGGATGTTAAAACGGATCGTACAGCTCTTCTTTTTAGTAATCGGGGGAGCATTAGGGATTTTCTTTATCCCAAAAGTTATTAATGTATTGGACATCGGTGCTGTTCCATGGCTAGAGGGATCGTATGTTCGTGCGATTATTGGTGCAATTATTTTATTTTTAACAACATTTTGGCTTGTAGATTATATTGTCCAACTTATTAAGCATATCGAAGAAGCCCTTGTAAAGGCACCTGTAGCAGATGTTTTATTTGGTACATTAGGATTGATCTCTGGTCTTATTGTTGCATATTTAATTTTAATACCAATTCGTGAATTCACGATTCCAGTCATTAGTACAGTATTACAAGTGTTCTTTACCCTATTACTTGGTTATTTAGGATTCCAAGTAGGGTTTAAAAAGAGAAATGAATTGTTAGGATTATTTACATTACCCCAACGCGGAGGTAAGAAGAAAAACAATAGTGAGAACGAAGAGGCAGAGGTAGAAAAATCTACAGCTCATTGGAAAATTCTCGATACGAGTGTAATTATTGATGGACGTATTGCTGATATTTGCCAAACGAAGTTTTTAGAAGGAACAATTGTGATTCCACAATTCGTATTAGAAGAGCTACAGCATATTGCCGATTCTTCTGATGCGTTAAAGCGTAATCGTGGCCGAAGAGGATTAGACATTTTAAATCGTATTCAAAAAGAGATGCCAATTCCGGTAGAAATTTATGAAGGCGATTTTGATGATATCCAAGAAGTGGATAGCAAGCTTGTAAAGTTAGCGAAAGTCACTGGTGGAACTGTTGTAACAAATGATTTCAACTTAAACAAAGTTTCTGAATTACAAGGAGTAACAGTGTTAAACATTAACGATTTAGCAAATGCAATTAAACCAGTTGTACTCCCTGGTGAAGAACTAAGTGTTTATGTTGTAAAAGATGGTAAAGAGCAAAATCAAGGTGTTGCATACTTAGATGATGGCACGATGATTGTAGTAGAAGATGGTAGAGAATATGTTGGTTCGCAACTCAATGTACTTGTTACGAGTGTGTTGCAAACATCAGCTGGTCGTATGATTTTCGCAAAACGTAAATTATTAGAAAAAGCATTATAAGTAGAGGATTATTAATATGTATACATTAATTATTCCAGCAGCGGGTCAAGGAAAACGAATGGGTGCTGGCAAAAATAAGTTATTCTTACTTATAAATGAAGTGCCGATCATTGTACATACATTACGTGCTTTTGAAAAAGATAAAGCGTGTAAAAGTATTATTATGGCAATTAACGAAGAGGAACGTCCATATTTTGAGGAGTTAATGCAGAAGTACCCGGTTGAAAAACAGGTGCAATTTATTCAGGGCGGAGCTGAACGACAAGATAGCGTATATAATGCGCTTCAGCATGTGAGCGGAATTGAGTATGTTCTCGTACACGATGGTGCGCGCCCGTTCGTAACGAATAAAATGATTCAAGATGTATTAACTTCAGCGGAAAAGCATGGTGCTTCCATTTGTGCCGTGCCAGTGAAGGATACAGTTAAGAAAGTAGAACAGAATGTTGTTGTTGAAACGGTAGAACGTTCTCAGCTTAAAGCTGTTCAAACGCCGCAAGGGTTCTCTGTTCCTCTTTTATTAGAAGCTCATAGAAGTGCAAAACAGAGTTGTTTCCTCGGTACGGATGATGCAAGTCTCGTAGAACGAATCGGAAAGCAAGTAGGTGTAGTAGAGGGGAGTTACTATAATATTAAAGTGACAACCCCAGAGGATTTATTAATTGCTGAAAGTTTCCTTCAAGTTCAAAAGAGATAGCGGTGATGGTATTATAGTGAAGAAAAGCTCGGCAACGGCCGGGCTTTTCTTTATAAGGATAGCGATATAATATAGAGTCATAAAGCTCAGTAGTTTAGCTTGAGGAGGATGTAAAGAATGTTTCGAATTGGACAAGGTTTTGATGTACATGAATTTGCGGAAGGTAGACCATTAATTATCGGCGGAATTACAATTCCTCATGAGAAGGGATTAATTGGTCACTCGGATGCGGACGTATTGTTACATACGATTGCTGACGCATGTTTAGGGGCAATTGCAGCAGGAGATATCGGAAAGCATTTTCCTGATACGGATCCTGCCTTTAAAGATGCAGATTCAGCTATATTATTACAAAAGGTTTGGGAATTTGTACGTGAACAAGGTTACGAGCTAGGAAACCTAGATTGTACAATTATTGCTCAAAAGCCAAAAATGGCACCACATATTGAAAGCATGCGTAAACGTATTAGTGAACTATTAGAAACGTCTATTGATAATATTAATGTAAAGGCAACAACAACAGAAAAATTAGGATTTACAGGTAGAGAAGAAGGAATTGCTTCTCAAGCGGTTGTTTTATTACAGAAAAAATAATGGTTTTTAATTCGTAAGATGGATAATCACATTTTTTTGGTGTACAATTATAGAATGTGTTGACATTAAGATTGGAAGGTGTACCAATTATGGAAAAGCAAGTGAGAGTGCGCTATGCGCCAAGTCCAACAGGACACTTACATATCGGAAATGCGCGTACGGCATTATTTAATTATTTATTTGCTCGTCATCAAGATGGCAAGTTTATTATTCGTATTGAAGATACTGATGTGAAACGTAATGTTGCTGGTGGAGAAGAAAGCCAATTAAAATACTTGAAATGGCTCGGTATGGACTGGGATGAAGGTGTTGATGTTGGTGGTGAATTTGGACCATATCGTCAAACAGAGCGTTTAGATATTTATAAAAAATTATATCTAGATTTATTAGAGCGTGGTTTAGCTTACAAATGTTATATGACAGAAGAAGAGCTAGAGGCAGAGCGTGAAGGTCAAATCGCTCGTGGTGAAACACCACGTTATGCAGGAAACCACCGTGATTTAACTGAGGAGCAAATGAAAGGATTTGAGGCTGAAGGCCGTATTCCAAGTATTCGCTTCCGTGTACCAGCTGATAGCGACTACACGTTTAAAGATATCGTAAAAGATGAAGTTGCATTCCATTCAAATGATTTTGGTGATTTCGTTATCGTGAAAAAAGATGGAATTCCAACTTATAACTTTGCGGTAGCAGTAGATGATTACTTAATGGAAATTACACACGTACTTCGTGGTGATGATCATATTTCAAATACGCCAAAACAAATGATGATTTATGAAGCTTTCGGTTGGGATATCCCGCAATTCGGTCATATGACTTTAATTGTAAACGAAAGCCGTAAAAAGCTAAGTAAGCGTGACGAATCTATTATTCAATTTATTGAGCAATATAAAGAGCTTGGATATCTTCCAGAAGCAATCTTTAACTTTATTGCATTACTAGGTTGGTCACCAGTAGGTGAAGAAGAAATCTTCTCTCAAGATGAGTTTATCAAAATGTTTGATGCAGCTCGTTTATCAAAATCACCTGCATTATTTGATTCTCAAAAACTAAAATGGATGAACAACCAATATATGAAAAAACAAGATTTAGATACGGTTGTTGAACTAAGCTTACCGCATTTAGTGAAAGCAGGTCGCGTAAGTGAAAACTTAAGCGAACAAGAACAAGCTTGGGTTCGTGATGTAATTGCTTTATATCATGACCAAATGAGCTTTGGAGCTGAAATTGTAGAGCTTTCTGAAATGTTCTTTAAAGATCATGTTGATCATGAAGAAGAGGGACAAGAAGTATTGAAAGGTGAACAAGTACCTGAAGTACTTCGTACATTTGCTAATCAATTAGAAGCGCTAGAAGCAATGGAGCCAGCAGCAGTTAAGGCGGCTATTAAAGCAGTTCAAAAGGAAACAGGACATAAAGGTAAAAACTTATTTATGCCAATCCGTGTTGCTACTACTGGACAAACGCATGGTCCGGAACTTCCTAATGCGATTGCTCTTCTTGGTAAAGAAAAAGTTTTAAATCGTATTCAAAAAGTAATTGGTTAACATTTTCTAGGTTTAGAAATATAATAAGTATACTTAAAACCTAATAAGGAAAAGCGACGAGAAGGAGAAGTAGAAAATCAGGCTTTTTACAGAGAGAACCACCTTTAGGCTGGAAGTGGTTTATAAGCGGATTTTTGAAATGCCCCTTCGAGTCTTCTGTTGAACAGCGAAGTATTTCGCGGAACGTCCTAGGGCGCAAAGTAAACAGAAGCGGTGTAAACCGTTATCATGGATGAGTTTGAGGCTTTCTTTAGCCTAAACAGAGTGGAACCGCGCTTATAAGGCGTCTCTGTCGATATGACAGAGGCGTCTTTTTTTATACCATATAAATGGATATGAGTATAAGTTTTATCTTCTTGTATAAAGATTTAGGGAGATAAATGGGGAGTTAAGGGAGTTTAGTTCACTCGAAAAAAGCAGCCCATAAAGGGGAGGGAACATCGATGTTTAAGAGGCTTCGGGAAGATATTGAAGTCGTTTTTGAACAGGATCCAGCGGCACGAAGTTATTTCGAAGTCATTTTAACTTACTCTGGATTACATGCAGTTTGGGCCCATCGAATTGCACATGCTTTTTACAAAAGGAATTTTTTCTTTCTTGCACGCTTTGTTTCACAAGTAAGTCGATTTTTTACGGGCATTGAGATTCATCCAGGAGCAACTATTGGTCAGCGCTTTTTTATCGATCATGGAATGGGAGTTGTAATTGGAGAAACATGTGAAATTGGTGATAATGTAACGATTTATCAAGGAGTTACATTAGGTGGTACAGGAAAAGAAAAAGGAAAGAGGCATCCTACAATTCAGGATAATGTATTAATTGCAACGGGTGCTAAAGTCCTTGGTTCTATTACCGTGGGAGAGAATTCTAAAATCGGAGCAGGATCGGTCGTATTAAAAGAAGTTCCTGCACATTCTACAGTTGTAGGTATACCAGGCCGAGTCGTAATTCAAAATGGAGTAAAGATTGGTCAAGAGTTAAATCATTCCGATCTTCCGGATCCGATTTTTGATAAGTTAAAGGCTATGGAAGTGGAGCTTGATAAATTAAAGAAACAACTGGAAGTAAAGGTAGAAAGGAAGGATAAAAATGACTATTCACATTTATAATACGTTAACACGTCAAAAAGAAGAGTTTATTCCATTAGAAGAAAATAAGGTAAAGATGTATGTGTGCGGACCTACAGTTTATAACTATATTCATATTGGGAATGCGAGACCTCCGATGGTATTCGATACAGTGCGCCGTTATTTAGAATACAAAGGATACGACGTGCAATATGTATCTAACTTTACTGACGTAGATGATAAATTAATTAAAGCGGCAAATGAATTAGGTGAAGATGTACCGACGATTGCTGACCGTTTCGTTGAAGCGTACTTTGAAGATGTAACGGCGCTAGGTTGCAAACATGCAACGGTTCATCCGCGTGTAACGGAAAATATGGATATCATTATTGAATTTATTCAAGAACTTGTGAATAAGGGATATGCATATGAATCAGAAGGTGATGTGTACTTTAGAACGAAAGAGTTCGAAGGTTATGGTAAGTTATCGCATCAACCAATCGCAGATTTACGTCACGGTGCACGTATTGAAGTAGGGGAAAAGAAACAAGACCCTCTTGACTTTGCTTTATGGAAAGCTGCGAAAGAAGGGGAAATCTTCTGGGAAAGCCCTTGGGGGAAAGGACGCCCAGGGTGGCATATTGAATGCTCGGCAATGGCGCGTAAATATTTAGGGGATACAATTGATATTCATGCTGGTGGTCAAGATTTAGCATTTCCTCATCATGAAAATGAAATTGCGCAGTCCGAGGCGTTGACTGGAAAAACATTTGCACGATATTGGATGCATAATGGATATATTAATATTAATAATGAGAAGATGTCTAAGTCGCTTGGAAACTTCATTTTAGTTCACGATATCATTAAGCAATATGATCCACAGTTAATTAGATTCTTTATGTTATCGGTACATTACCGTCACCCAATTAACTTTAGTGAAGAGTTATTACAAAGTACGAATAATGGGCTAGAAAGAATTAAAACAGCTTACGGTAACTTAAAGCATCGTATGGAAAGTAGTACGGATTTAACAGATCATAATGAGAAATGGTTAGCTGAAATGGAAAAATTCCAGGTTGCATTTGAAGAAGCGATGGATGATGATTTCAATACGGCTAATGCAATTACTGAATTATATAATGTAGCAAATCATGCAAATCAATATTTGTTAGAAGAACATACTTCTAAAGTTGTAATTGAAGCATACGTAAAACAACTTGAAACATTATTTGATATTTTAGGATTAGAATTAGCACAAGAAGAGTTGCTTGATGAAGAAATTGAAGCACTTATCCAAAAGCGTATTGAGGCTCGTAAAAATCGCGATTTCGCATTATCCGATCAAATTCGCGATGATTTAAAAGAACGTAATATTATTTTAGAAGATACCGCTCAAGGTACAAGATGGAAAAGAGGATAAGAATGATTGATGCAAAGCAATTAAACAGCTTAGCGTTAGCGTATATGGGTGATGCGGTATATGAACAATATATCCGCTATCACCTCCTTCAAAAAGGAAAAGTTCGCCCTAATCAATTACATCGCTTAGGGACGAGCTTTGTTTCGGCAAAAGCACAGGCAAAAGTTGTTTATCATTTATTAGAGACGGCATTTTTGACAGAGGAAGAAGAGGCGGTATTAAGAAGAGGGCGTAATGCAAATTCAGGTACCGTTCCAAAAAATACGGATGTACAAACATATCGACATAGTACAGCCTTTGAAGCGTTAATCGGTTATCATCACTTATTAAATAATCGTGAAAGATTAGACGAAATTGTATATAAGGCAATTGCTGTTTTAGAAGAAAAGGAAGGGGGCACATCATCATGAGTAGTGAATATATTATCGGACGTAACCCTGTAATTGAAGCGTTACGATCAGGGAGAGATATTAATAAAATTTGGATCGCAGAAGGTGCTGCCAAAGGGCAAGTACAGATTGTACTAGCATTAGCGAAAGAGAATAAGATTATTTTACAACATGCACCAAAGAAGAAGTTAGATCAATTAGTTGAGGGTAATCATCAAGGTGTAATTGCTCAAGTCGCTGCATATCAATATGCTGAGTTAGAAGATTTATTCAAAGTAGCAGAAAAACGTAATGAAGATCCGTTCTTCTTAATTTTAGATGAAATTGAAGATCCACATAACCTAGGTTCTATTATGCGTACTGCTGATGCAACAGGAGCTCATGGAATTATTATTCCGAAAAGAAGAGCGGTAGGGCTTACGGCATCAGTTGCGAAAGCATCGACTGGAGCAATTGAATATATTCCTGTTGCGCGCGTAACAAATTTATCTCGTACAATTGATGAGTTAAAAGAGCGTGGACTTTGGATTGCTGGTACAGATGCTAAAGGGAAAACGGATTACCGTCATTTAGATGGTAAAATGCCAATCGGATTAGTAATCGGTAGTGAAGGAAAAGGTATGAGTCGTATTATTGGTGAAAAGTGTGATTTCTTAATTACTTTACCGATGGTTGGTAAAGTTACATCCTTAAATGCTTCAGTAGCCGCAAGTTTGTTAATGTATGAGGTATATCGTAAACGTCACGAAATTGGTAAATAAAAAATGAACGATATTTTAATCGTTGACGGTTACAACATTATCGGAGCTTGGGGAGACTTGAAAAAACTGCGGGATGTAGATTTACAATCATCAAGAGACGCGCTTATTGATAAGATGGCGGATTATCAAGGTTATACAGGCACAAAAGTAATGATTGTCTTTGATGCCTATACAGTCCATGGTATTGAAAAGAAGATGAAACAATCGCGGGTGGAAGTAATATTCACGAGAAAGAATCAAACTGCAGATGAAAAGATAGAACAACTTGCGATTGAACTTAGAAGTATAAATACACAAATATACGTTGCAACTTCAGATTATACGGAGCAATGGGTTGTATTTGCGCAAGGTGCACTTCGGAAATCTGCGCGTGAATTAGAGTTAGAAGTGCAAGCGATGGAGCAGCAAGTAAGAAGGCGTACAAAAGACACGAAAGACAAGCAACCCGCCATGAGAAAGATATTTAGCAAAGATATTACAGAAAAATTAGAAAAATTAAGAAGAGGAGAGCGTTGAAGCATTGACGCTCTTTATCTTTTTACTGTATAATATTGCTAAATATATAGCGGTCGGAGGGATCAAGGTGGAAGCAGGCTTCGTAAGTGTAGGCGACGTTACATTTCGTGATTTAGAGGATGAGGCAATCGTTGAGTTAGTTCGAAAGGGTAATACTGACGCTCTAGAATATTTAATTCACAAATATAAGAACTTTGTTCGTGCGAAATCAAGATCTTATTTCTTAGTGGGTGCCGATCGAGAAGATATTGTTCAAGAAGGTATGATTGGATTGTTTAAGGCGATTCGTGATTATAAAGAGGACAAGCTGTCTTCGTTCAAAGCATTTGCTGAACTGTGTATCACTCGACAAATTATTACCGCTATTAAAACAGCAACAAGGCAAAAACATATTCCATTAAATTCGTATGTGTCATTAGATAAACCGATTTACGATGAGGAATCTGATCGAACGCTATTAGATGTTATTTCGGAAGCAAAGGTGACTGATCCTGAAGAAATGATTATTAGTCAGGAAGAATATACAGACATAGAATCTAAAATATCTGAATTATTAAGCGATTTAGAAAGGAAAGTACTTTCTTTATACTTAGATGGCCGTTCCTATCAAGAGATTTCAGAACAGTTAAACAGACATGTGAAATCCATTGATAACGCATTACAGCGTGTGAAAAGGAAATTGGAAAGATATATGGAGATGAGAGAGAGTACAACTTTAAATTCGTAGTAAATACCGCAGGTGTAAAATAATTCACCTGTTTTCTTTTTGTAGAGAGAGTGGAAGTCATGACATTGACATTATCTTTTGTTGTATGATACATTTTTAGGGACATAATGTTACAAGGTTGGTGTAACTAATGAGGAAAAAAGTTGTACTCTCATGTGAAGAGTGTAAAAATCGAAACTACTCTACGATGAAAGATACGAGCTCAGTAGAGCGACTTGAGATAAAGAAGTTTTGTAAAACATGCAATAAGCATACAGTTCACAAGGAAACAAAATAAATAATTGAAATAATACACTGGAGGTCCCGCAGATGCGTTTAACGAACTTTTTCGGCGATGTAGGTCGCGAAATGAAAAAAGTAAGTTGGCCTAAAAAAGATGAATTACTCCGCTCAACAGCGACTGTTATCGCTACAGTTGTCTTCTTTGCGATTTTCTTCGCAGTAGTTGATATGGGCATTTCTTCTTTAATTCGGTTAATTCTTGGTTAATTCTTGAATAAGAAGCACTTATCCATGATATAATGTTATTTATAAGAACTGTGTAAAAGCCCGGTGAACGGGTTTTTTCATTTGCGCAAAAAAATGTACGTCAGGGAGGGAAGGACGCTCGTCCTAAATGAATGGAAAAAAGTTGGTATGTTGTCCATACTTATTCTGGATATGAAAATAAAGTAAAAGCAAACCTAGAGAAACGTGTAGAATCAATGGGTATGCAAGATAAAATTTTCCGTGTTGTTGTCCCGGAAGAAGTAGAAGTAGAAATGAAAAACGGTAAAGAAAAATTAATGAAAAGAAAAGTGTTCCCAGGTTACGTATTAGTAGAACTAATCATGACTGATGACTCTTGGTATGTTGTTCGTAATACACCGGGTGTAACAGGTTTTGTCGGTTCTTCGGGTTCTGGATCTAAACCATCTCCTCTATTAGAAGAGGAAGTTGTTACCATCATGAAGCATATGGGAATGGACAACGAAGTGGTTGATTTCGACTTTGAACTTCATGAGACAGTACGTGTAAATGAAGGACCATTCGCAGATTATACAGGTGCTATTGAAGAAATTGATGTGGAGAAGAAGAAAGTTAGTGTGCTTGTAGACATGTTTGGTCGCGAGACTCCAGTTGAACTTGACTTCCATCAAATTGAAAAATTATAAAATGAAACTTGAAATGAATTGTAAAAAGTGATAATATCTTTTAAGTCAGTACGTCTTCGTTATCGGAGACGTTTTTTGAAAGATTTTATCGTTACAGATAAAATATGACGTGGGAGGGCAAATCACTGTCCAATTGACCACATCACGGACTTAAGGAGGTGTGTCTCGTGGCTAAAAAGGTAATTAAAATGGTAAAACTTCAAATTCCTGCAGGTAAAGCTAACCCAGCTCCACCAGTTGGTCCAGCATTAGGACAAGCAGGTGTTAACATCATGGGCTTCTGTAAAGAGTTCAACGCTCGTACAGCTGATCAAGCTGGTCTTATCATCCCTGTTGAAATTACGGTATTTGAGGACCGTTCATTCACTTTCATTACTAAAACTCCTCCTGCTGCTGTTCTTCTTAAGAAAGTAGCTGGTATCGAGTCTGGTTCTGGTGAACCAAACCGTAATAAAGTGGCAACTGTTAAGCGTGATAAAGTACGCGAAATCGCTGAAACTAAAATGCCTGACCTAAACGCTGCTAGCGTAGAAGCTGCAATGCGTATGGTTGAAGGTACTGCACGCAGTATGGGCATCGTTATCGAAGACTAATTCGATTTGTTTTTAAAAAAAGGTTGCGGGTCTGGAATTCCAATTCGCAACCTTTATTATCGTAAATGATTATCGTTTTTTAAATAAAAGGATGGCGCGCATCCTCAGGTTATCCCTGGAAAAAAGGCGTAAACGTGGGAGGTTATTCCGCTAAAACCACATTCGAGGAGGAAATAAAAATGGCTAAAAGAGGTAAAAAGTACGTAGAAGCTGCGAAGCTTGTTGATCGTGCAGCTGCTTACTCTGCAACAGAAGCAGTAGAATTAGTAAAGAAAACAAACACAGCTAAATTTGATGCAACTGTAGAAGCTGCATTCCGTTTAGGTGTTGACCCTAAGAAAGCTGACCAACAAATTCGTGGTGCAGTTGTTCTTCCGCACGGTACTGGTAAAGTACAACGTGTATTAGTATTCGCTAAAGGCGAAAAAGCAAAAGAAGCTGAAGCTGCTGGCGCTGAATTCGTAGGCGATACTGATTACATCGGTAAAATCCAACAAGGTTGGTTCGATTTCGATGTAGTAGTAGCAACTCCTGACATGATGGGTGAAGTTGGTAAACTTGGTCGCGTATTAGGACCTAAAGGTTTAATGCCAAACCCTAAAACTGGAACGGTTACTTTCGATGTAACTAAAGCTGTTAACGAAATCAAAGCTGGTAAAGTTGAATACCGCGTTGATAAAGCTGGTAACATCCACGTTCCAATCGGTAAAGTATCTTTCGAAGATGCTAAACTAGTAGAAAACTTCAAAACAATTGCTGACACGCTACAAAAAGCTAAACCAGCTGCTGCAAAAGGTACTTACATGAAGAACGCAACTGTTGCTTCTACAATGGGACCTGGCGTACGCGTAGATGTTTCTACACTTGCGTAAAAATTGGAAGTTGACTTCATAAAGAAGTTTTAATATAATCATTTATGTTGTGAATTTAAATAGTGTACCGTAGACAGTAGGTGTCGATTCGACTTAATTTCCTACCTAGGTGTTAATATACGAAGCGGAATCTTTTTTCTGTGACTATATGCCTCCATGTCTACAAGTTGGGCATGGAGGTTTTTAGTGCACTTTCGGTACATCTTCTATATAATCTACAGGAGGTGTAATAACATGAGCAAAGTAATCGAAACTAAACAACAAGTTGTAACTGAAATCGCTGAAAAACTTCGCGCGAGTAAATCTACAATCGTTGTTGACTACCGTGGTTTAACAGTTTCTGAAGCAACAGAATTACGTAAAAACTTACGTGAAGCTGGCGTTGAGTTCAAAGTTTACAAAAACTCTTTAACTCGTCGTGCTGCAGAGTCTGCTGAAATGGCTGAGTTAAACGAATTCTTAACAGGACCAAACGCAATCGCGTTCAGTAACGAGGATGTAGTTGCTCCTGCGAAAGTATTAAACGACTTCGCTACAAAACATGAAGCTTTAGAAATTAAAGCTGGTGTAATCGAAGGTAAACTTGTAACACTTGATGAGGTTAAAGCTATTGCTACTCTTCCATCACGTGAAGGCTTACTTTCTATGCTTCTTAGCGTTCTTCAAGCTCCAATCCGTAACCTTGCACTTGCTACTAAAGCAGTTGCAGATCAAAAGGAAGAGCAAGGCGCTTAATTTTTTAAAAGATAATTACTTGTTATCTATAAAACAATACAAACCTATTTAAGGGAGGATATTTACAATGACTAAAGAACAAATCATTGAAGCAGTTAAATCTATGACTGTATTAGAACTTAACGACTTAGTAAAAGCTATCGAGGAAGAATTCGGCGTAACTGCTGCTGCTCCTGTAGCTGTAGCTGGTGGCGCTGGTGAAGCTGCTGCTGAGAAAACTGAGTTTGACGTAGTACTTGCAAGTGCTGGCGCTCAAAAAATCAAAGTTATCAAAGCTGTACGTGAAATCACTGGTCTTGGCTTAAAAGAAGCTAAAGAATTAGTTGACAACACTCCAAAAGCAATCAAAGAAGGCGTTTCTAAAGAGGAAGCTGAAGAAATGAAAGCTAAACTTGAAGAAGTTGGCGCTGCTGTAGAAGTTAAGTAATTAACTTTTGATGCTTTAAAAAAGCTCGCTCTCATGCGAGCTTTTTTTTTAACTGTAAAGAAAAGAGGTGGCCATATGGCAGACCATTATTTTTCTAACGACCCTACGAGTAAAAGTGATCGTAAACGATGGGAATTTACACTTCGTGGATCTCAATTCACTTTTGTATCTGACCATGGGGTGTTCTCGAAAAACGAGGTGGACTTTGGTTCCCGTCTTTTAATTGAAGCGTTTCAAATGCCAGATATTAAAGGTGATATATTAGATGTAGGTTGTGGATACGGTCCGATTGGTTTGTCGTTAGCGAAAGAGTTTCAAGGTTGTGACGTTCACATGGTGGATGTGAACGAAAGAGCACTTGGGCTTGCAAAAGAAAATGCCGCTAATAACAGAATCGAGAATGTACGTATTTTTCAAAGTAGCGTCTATGAAAATGTAGATGGCAAGTATGCTGCTATTCTATCTAATCCTCCAATTCGTGCGGGTAAAGATACCGTGCATGAGATTTTAGAAAAGGCTGTGGAGTATTTAGTTCCAGGTGGAGAGCTGTGGATTGTTATTCAAAAGAAGCAAGGTGCACCATCTGCGCTGAAAAAACTAGAGGAAGTATTTTCTGAAGTTGAAGTTGTAGAAAAGAAAAAAGGATATTATATCATAAAATCAAAAAAACGTTGACGGTTATTTTTGGCTATGTTAACATTATACAATGCCAATATATGATTTTCTGCGTTGAGAAAGATGTATATTTTTGTTTCTCTTGGAAAAGATAGTAAAATCAGCAGATTATGAAACAGAATGATGGTTTTCTTATAGAAGCCATTTTTCTTTTTGAGCAGGTAGAAAGACTCAACGTATCTATCTTTAAGAGAAAAAGACTACGCTATTAGCAGTAGTTGTATTTATTTGTGATTTTGCACAAATTTTTTTGTGCATTTATAATACTCATGATTTGAGGGGTGAAGCAGTTGACAGGTCAACTAGTTCAATACGGACGCCACCGCCAACGAAGAAGTTATGCCCGTATTAGTGAAGTATTAGAGTTACCAAATCTTATCGAAATTCAAACCTCTTCTTATCAGTGGTTTCTTGATGAGGGTTTGCGAGAAATGTTCCAAGACATTTCTCCGATTGAAGACTTTACGGGAAATCTATCGCTTGAATTTATCGACTACAGCTTAGGTGAACCTAAATACTCTGTAGACGAATGCAAAGAGCGTGATGTGACGTATGCAGCACCACTTCGTGTAAAAGTGCGTCTAATCAACAAGGAAACTGGTGAAGTAAAAGAACAAGATGTGTTCATGGGAGATTTCCCACTCATGACAGAGACTGGAACATTCGTAATTAACGGTGCAGAACGTGTTATCGTTTCCCAGTTAGTTCGCTCTCCAAGCGTATACTATAGTGGCAAAGTGGATAAAAACGGAAAACGTGGTTTTACTGCTACTGTAATTCCAAACCGCGGAGCTTGGTTAGAGTATGAAACAGATGCTAAGGATGTTGTATATGTGCGTATTGACCGTACGCGTAAACTTCCTGTAACTGTTTTGTTACGCGCATTAGGGTTTGGCTCTGATCAAGAAATCACCGAGCTTTTAGGTGATAACGAATACTTAAGCAACACATTAGAAAAAGACAATACAGATAGCACAGAAAAAGCATTGCTTGAAATTTATGAGCGTCTACGTCCTGGTGAACCACCAACAGTAGAAAATGCAAAGAGCTTACTTGTGTCTCGTTTCTTCGATCCAAAGCGCTACGATTTAGCAAATGTAGGTCGCTATAAGATCAACAAAAAGTTACACATGAAAAACAGATTGTTTAACCAACGTTTAGCTGAAACATTAGTGGATCCAGAAACTGGTGAAATTTTAGCGGCGGAAGGAACAGTCTTAGATCGTCGTACACTGGATCGCATTTTACCTTACTTAGAGAAAAACATTGGATTCAAAACAGCGAAACCAATGGGTGGAGTGGTAGAAGGCGATGTTGAGCTGCAATCTATTAAGATTTATGCTCCAGAATCAGAAGGCGAACGTACTATTAACGTAATTGGGAATGCAAATATTACTCGTGATGTAAAACACATCACACCAGGTGATATTCTTGCTTCTATTAGTTACTTCTTCAACTTACTATACAAAGTAGGGGATACAGATGATATCGACCATTTAGGAAATCGTCGTCTGCGTTCTGTAGGAGAACTATTACAAAACCAATTCCGTATCGGTCTTTCTCGTATGGAACGTGTTGTTCGTGAGAGAATGTCGATTCAAGATACAAATGCAATTACACCACAGGCATTAATTAATATTCGTCCTGTTATTGCATCTATTAAAGAGTTCTTCGGAAGTTCTCAGTTATCTCAGTTCATGGATCAAACAAACCCATTAGCAGAGTTAACTCACAAACGAAGACTATCTGCATTAGGACCTGGTGGTTTAACGCGTGAGCGCGCAGGCTTTGAAGTGCGTGACGTTCACTACTCTCACTACGGTCGTATGTGTCCAATTGAAACACCAGAGGGACCAAACATCGGTTTGATTAACTCATTATCTTCGTTCGCGAAAGTAAATGAGTTTGGTTTCATTGAAACACCATATCGTCGTGTTGACCCAGAAACTGGTCTTGTAACAGGGCATGTTGATTATTTAACAGCAGATGAAGAAGATAATTATGTTGTAGCCCAAGCGAATATGAAATTATCTGCAGAAGGGGAATTCCTTGATGAAGATATCGTAGCTCGTTTCCGTGGTGAAAACATTGTCACAAATAAAGAACGCATCGACTACATGGATGTATCTCCAAAACAAGTAGTGTCGGCAGCGACAGCTTGTATTCCGTTCTTAGAAAACGATGACTCTAACCGCGCACTTATGGGAGCGAACATGCAACGTCAGGCGGTTCCGTTAATGAATCCGGAATCTCCGATTGTAGGTACTGGTATGGAGTACGTATCAGCAAAAGACTCAGGTGCTGCAGTAATCTGTAAACACCCTGGTGTTGTTGAACGCGTAGAAGCACGTGAAGTTTGGGTACGTCGCTATGTAGAAGTTGACGGTCAAACAGTAAAAGGCGACTTAGATCGCTACAAAATGCAGAAATTCATTCGTTCTAACCAAGGAACTTGCTACAACCAACGTCCAATCGTAAGTGTTGGAAATCAGGTTGTGAAAGGTGAAATCCTTGCGGATGGTCCTTCTATGGAATTAGGTGAACTAGCACTTGGACGTAACGTGCTTGTTGGCTTCATGACATGGGACGGTTATAACTACGAGGATGCGATCATTATGAGTGAGCGCCTTGTAAAAGATGATGTGTACACTTCTATTCATATTGAAGAATATGAGTCAGAAGCTCGTGATACGAAGCTTGGACCAGAAGAAATTACACGTGATATCCCGAATGTTGGGGAAGATGCACTTCGTAATCTTGACGAGCGCGGTATTATTCGCGTTGGTGCTGAAGTAAAAGATGGAGATCTACTTGTTGGTAAAGTAACGCCAAAAGGTGTAACAGAATTAACAGCAGAAGAACGTCTATTACATGCAATCTTCGGTGAAAAAGCACGTGAAGTACGTGATACATCACTACGTGTACCACACGGTGGTGGCGGTATTATCTTAGACGTAAAAGTGTTCAACCGTGAAGATGGCGATGAATTGCCACCAGGCGTGAATCAACTTGTGCGTGCATATATCGTTCAAAAACGTAAAATTTCTGAAGGTGACAAGATGGCCGGTCGTCACGGTAACAAAGGTGTTATCTCTCGTATTTTACCAGAAGAAGATATGCCTTACTTACCAGACGGTACGCCAATCGATATCATGTTAAACCCATTAGGGGTACCATCTCGTATGAATATCGGTCAGGTATTAGAGCTTCATCTTGGTATGGCGGCAAGATACCTTGGCATTCACATTGCAACACCAGTATTTGATGGTGCTCGTGAGGAAGATGTATGGGGCACAATCGAAGAAGCTGGTATGGCAAATGACGCGAAAACAATCCTGTATGACGGACGTACTGGTGAGCCATTCGATAACCGCGTATCTGTTGGTGTCATGTATATGATCAAACTTGCGCACATGGTTGACGATAAACTTCATGCTCGTTCTACTGGACCATACTCACTTGTAACGCAGCAACCTCTTGGAGGTAAAGCTCAGTTCGGTGGACAGCGTTTCGGTGAGATGGAGGTTTGGGCACTTGAAGCTTACGGTGCTGCTTATACTCTTCAAGAAATCTTAACAGTGAAGTCTGATGATGTTGTTGGACGTGTTAAGACGTACGAAGCAATTGTTAAAGGCGAAAATGTTCCAGAACCAGGCGTTCCTGAATCATTCAAAGTATTGATTAAAGAACTGCAAAGTTTAGGTATGGACGTTAAAATGATGTCTAGCGACGATACAGAAATTGAAATGCGTGATACGGAAGATGACGACGATCATCAATCAGCAGATAAATTGAATGTTGAAGTTGAGACAACTAAGGAATAATTGGGATAACCTGTAGACTAAAAGGGAGGTAGGCCCCTTGATAGATGTAAATAACTTTGAATATATGAAGATTGGACTTGCTTCACCTGACAAGATTCGTTCTTGGTCATACGGTGAAGTTAAGAAACCAGAAACAATTAACTATCGTACGTTAAAGCCTGAAAAAGATGGCTTGTTCTGTGAGCGTATTTTCGGACCACAAAAGGACTGGGAATGTCATTGCGGAAAATATAAACGTGTACGTTATAAAGGTGTAGTTTGTGATCGATGTGGCGTTGAAGTAACGCGTGCAAAAGTTCGTCGTGAACGTATGGGCCATATCGAATTAGCTGCTCCTGTATCTCATATTTGGTATTTCAAAGGTATCCCGAGCCGCATGGGACTTGTCTTAGACATGTCCCCTCGCGCGCTTGAAGAAGTAATTTATTTCGCTTCTTATGTTGTAACAGAAAGTGGAGATACACCACTTGATAAGAAGCAATTACTTTCTGAAAAAGAATACCGTGCATATCGTGATCGATATGGCAGCACATTCCAAGCTGCTATGGGTGCAGAAGCGATTAAAAAGCTACTGCAAGATATCGATTTAGATAAAGAAGTAGACTTCTTAAAAGAAGAATTAAAAACAGCACAAGGACAACGCCGTACTCGTGCTATTAAACGTCTAGAAGTATTAGAAGCATTCCGTAACTCTGGAAATCACCCATCTTGGATGATCTTAGATGTTCTTCCAGTTATCCCACCAGAACTACGCCCGATGGTACAGTTAGATGGTGGACGTTTTGCTACTTCTGACTTAAACGACTTATATCGTCGTGTAATTAACCGTAACAATCGTTTAAAACGTCTATTGGACCTAGGTGCACCAAGCATCATCGTTCAAAACGAAAAACGTATGCTACAAGAAGCTGTAGACGCATTAATCGATAATGGTCGTCGTGGCCGTCCAGTTACTGGACCAGGTAACCGTCCATTAAAATCACTATCTCACATGCTTAAAGGTAAACAAGGACGTTTCCGTCAAAACTTATTAGGTAAACGTGTTGACTACTCTGGCCGTTCTGTAATCGTTGTAGGACCGAACTTAAAGATGTACCAATGTGGATTACCGAAAGAAATGGCGCTTGAATTGTTTAAGCCTTTCGTTATGAAAGAGTTAGTTGGAAAAGGATTAGCACACAACATTAAGAGTGCTAAACGTAAAATCGAGCGTGTACAACCTGAAGTTTGGGACGTTTTAGAATCTGTGATCAAAGAGCATCCAGTACTTCTAAACCGCGCACCAACACTTCACCGTCTAGGTATCCAGGCGTTTGAACCTACGTTAGTAGAAGGTCGCGCAATCCGTCTTCACCCACTTGTATGTACTGCATACAACGCGGACTTTGACGGTGACCAAATGGCGGTTCACGTTCCGTTATCATCAGAGGCACAAGCAGAAGCTCGTATTCTTATGTTAGCGGCACAAAACATCTTGAACCCGAAAGACGGTAAACCAGTTGTTACTCCATCTCAGGATATGGTATTAGGTAACTATTACTTAACACTTGAGCGCGAGGGTGCAATCGGTGAAGGTATGGTCTTCAAAGATGCAAACGAAGCAATACTTGCATACCAAAATGGATATGTACATCTGCACACACGTGTTGCAGTTGCTGCAAGTTCAGTAAATAACGTAACATTTACTGAAGAGCAAAAAGGTAAGCTTCTATTAACAACAGTTGGTAAATTAATATTTAACGAAATCTTACCAGAGTCGTTCCCTTATATTAATGAACCGACAAACTCAAACCTTGAAAAAGAAACACCAGCGGAATATTTCGTTGAAAAAGGTGCGAACATTAAAGAAATTATTGCTAGTCGCGAAGAAGTGGCGCCATTTAGCAAGAAAATCCTTGGTAACATCATTGCGGAAGTATTCAAGCGTTTCCAAATTACGGAAACATCTCGCATGCTTGACCGTATGAAAAACTTAGGATTTAAATACTCTACAAAAGCTGGTATTACAGTTGGGGTATCTGACATTCTTGTATTAGGTGAAAAAGATGAAATTCTCCACGAAGCACAAGCAAAAGTAGATAATGTAATTAAACAATTCCGTCGCGGTTTAATCACGGAAGAAGAACGTTACGATCGTGTTATCTCTATTTGGAGTAATGCAAAAGATGTTATCCAAGGAAAGCTGATGAAATCCTTGAATAAACGCAACCCAATCTTCATGATGAGTGATTCCGGTGCCCGTGGTAACGCATCGAACTTTACTCAGCTTGCTGGTATGCGTGGTCTGATGGCCAATCCATCTGGTCGTATCATTGAGCTTCCGATCAAATCAAGTTTCCGTGAAGGTTTAACAGTACTTGAGTACTTCATCTCTACGCATGGTGCACGTAAAGGTCTTGCCGATACAGCACTTAAAACTGCCGATTCTGGTTACTTAACACGTCGTCTTGTAGACGTTGCACAAGATGTAATTGTTCGTCAAGATGATTGTGGAACAGATCGCGGTTTACTAATTGGTGCGATTAAAGAGGGTAATGAAGTTATTGAGTCACTATATGATCGTCTTGTTGGACGTTTTGCAAGAAAAACTGTAAAACATCCTGAAACAGGTGAAGTATTAGTTAGTGAAAACCAATTAATTACTGAAGATATCGCTCATATCGTTGAAAATTCGGGTGTTGAAACTGTAAACATTCGTTCAGCATTTACGTGTAATACTCGCCACGGTGTATGTAAGAAGTGTTACGGTCGTAACTTAGCAACTGGTACAGACGTAGAAGTAGGAGAGGCGGTAGGTATTATCGCAGCTCAATCTATCGGTGAGCCAGGTACACAGTTAACGATGCGTACGTTCCATACAGGTGGGGTTGCCGGAGATGATATCACACAAGGTTTACCTCGTATCCAAGAGATCTTCGAAGCTCGTAATCCGAAAGGTCAGGCAGTTATCAGTGAAATCGACGGTGTTATCGCAGCGATCAACGATGTTAAAGATCGCCAAGAAGTAGTTGTACAGGGTGAAGTTGAAGCTCGTACGTATGCTATTCCTTACGGTGCTCGTCTGAAAGTAACTCCAGGACAGCCAATTAGCCATGGTAAAGAGTTAACAGAAGGTTCTATTGATCCGAAAGAATTACTAAAAGTAACGGACATTACAGCAGTACAAGAATACTTATTACGTGAAGTTCAAAAAGTATACCGTATGCAAGGGGTAGAAATTGGTGACAAACACGTAGAAGTAATGGTACGTCAAATGCTACGTAAAGTTCGTGTAAGCGATGCGGGTGAAACAGATGTATTACCAGGAACATTACTAGATATCCATCAGTTTACTGATGCGAATGCGAAGGTGTTACTGAAAGGTAAACAACCAGCAACAGCTAGACCTGTTCTACTTGGTATTACTAAAGCTTCACTTGAAACTGATTCGTTCTTATCTGCAGCATCGTTCCAAGAAACAACTCGTGTTCTAACAGATGCAGCAATTAAGGGTAAACGCGATGAGCTCCTAGGATTGAAAGAAAATGTTATTATCGGTAAGCTTGTTCCTGCTGGAACAGGTATGAATCGTTATCGCAAAGTGGATCTTGTAAAAACAACACAAGATAACATGAATGTAGAAAACGATGAAGTTTATGTGGAACAGTAAAATTTTCCGTCGTAAATTTTGTATAAAAACAGCTAATCTTAGTTGACATTGTATGAGTCAAAATGTTACTATAATCAAGGTTGCTCCTGAACGATGCTTTGGAGGATATTCATATGTCTTATCAAAAAGTGTCAAATGCTGAAAATGTAGTCGTTGGTCATAAGCGAACATTGGAAGCAATTAAAAATGGTATAGTTAAAGAAGTTGTCATTGCGGAAGATGCTGATGTGAGGTTAACTCATGTTATCATTCGTACTGCTTTGCAACATAACATACCCATAACCAAAGTTGAATCAGTTCGTAAACTTGGAAAAGTTTCGGGGATTCAAGTGGGAGCTTCAGCAATAGGAATAATAAGTTAAAACTGTTTTTGTGAGGAGAGAGCATTTGCTCTCCCTTGCAAAAACTTTGTTTTCAACTAATAATGAACCACCTGGATATGTGGTCATACAAACATGCGAAGGGAGGATAATCAAATGCCTACTATTAACCAATTAGTGAGAAATGGTCGTACTGATAAAGTATGGAAATCTAAATCACCTGCGTTAAACAAAGGTTTTAACTCTTTAAAGAAAAAATCAACTGATATCTCTGCACCTCAAAAACGTGGTGTATGTACTCGTGTTGGTACAATGACTCCAAAGAAACCGAACTCAGCGTTACGTAAATACGCTCGTGTACGTTTAACAAATGGTATTGAAGTTACAGCTTACATCCCAGGTATCGGTCATAACCTACAAGAGCATAGCGTAGTATTAATTCGCGGTGGTCGAGTAAAGGATTTACCAGGGGTACGTTACCACATCGTTCGTGGTGCGCTTGATACAGCTGGTGTTGACAAACGTATGCAAGGACGTTCTAAATATGGTACTAAGCGACCAAAACCTGCTAAAAAATAATAAACTTATAATGAAAGGAGGAACTCAATATGCCTCGTAAAGGACCTGTTGCGAAACGTGACGTGTTACCAGATCCAATGTATAATTCGAAGCTAGTAACACGCCTAATCAACAAAATGATGGTTGACGGTAAAAAAGGTAAATCTCAAACAATTCTTTATAACGCTTTCGATATCGTTCGTGAACGTTCAGATAAAGAACCTATGGAAGTATTCGAGCAAGCTCTTAAGAACATCATGCCTGTTCTTGAAGTACGCGCTCGTCGTGTTGGTGGTGCTAACTACCAAGTTCCAGTTGAGGTTCGTCCAGAACGCCGTACAACTTTAGGTCTTCGCTGGTTAGTAAACTATGCTCGTCTTCGTGGTGAAAAAACTATGGAAGAGCGTCTAGCTTATGAAATCTTAGATGCAGCTAACAACGCTGGTGCATCTGTTAAGAAACGTGAAGACACTCATAAAATGGCAGAAGCTAACAAAGCATTTGCTCATTACCGTTGGTAGGATTCAACGTAAAATAAATGTAAGCATAAACCGCTTTATTTGTCGCTTATGGAAGTGTGGAGAGGGAGAATGCCTCTCCCTTTCGTTGGGCGCTCGTTTTACATAATGAGGGTACTGGACACTGGCATATGTAACAATATAAAGTGGCTTTTTTGCTACTTAAAATAAAATAATCCAATCCATATATGGAAGGAGCAAGACACCAAATGACAAGAGAGTTCTCTTTAGAAAACACTCGTAATATTGGTATCATGGCTCACATCGATGCTGGTAAAACAACAGCAACTGAGCGTATTCTGTATTACACAGGACGTATTCATAAAATCGGTGAAACTCATGAAGGTGCATCTCAGATGGACTGGATGGAGCAAGAGCAAGAACGTGGTATCACAATTACTTCTGCTGCAACTACAGCACAATGGAAGGGTCACCGTGTAAATATCATTGACACTCCAGGACACGTAGATTTCACAGTAGAAGTAGAACGTTCTTTACGCGTACTTGATGGCGCGGTAGCAGTACTTGATGCACAATCTGGTGTAGAACCACAAACAGAAACTGTTTGGCGTCAGGCTACTACTTATGGCGTACCTCGTATCGTATTCGTTAACAAAATGGATAAGATCGGTGCAGATTTCTTATACTCTGTAGGAACAATCCACGATCGTTTACAAGCAAACGCACATCCAATTCAGTTACCAATCGGTGCTGAAGACGAGTTCAATGGTATCATTGACCTTGTTGAAGAGTGTGCTTACATGTACAGTAACGATTTAGGAACAGACATCGAGCGTGTTGAAATTCCTGAAGAGCACAAAGAACTAGCTGAAGAATACCGTGGAAAACTTATTGAAGCGGTAGCTGAGCTTGATGAAGAAATGATGATGAAGTACCTAGAAGGTGAAGAAATCACTGTAGAAGAGCTTAAAGCTGGTATCCGTAAGGCTACAACTTCTGTTGAATTCTTCCCAGTAATCTGTGGTTCTGCATTCAAAAATAAAGGTGTTCAAATTCTGTTAGACGCAGTTATTGACTACTTACCATCTCCATTAGATGTACCTGCTATTAAAGGTACTCTTCCGGATACAGATGAAGCTGTAGAACGTAAGTCTAGCGATGAAGAACCATTCGCAGCTCTAGCATTCAAAATCATGACTGACCCTTATGTTGGTAAGTTAACGTTCTTCCGTGTGTATTCTGGTGTGTTAAACTCTGGATCATACGTGAAAAACTCAACTAAAGGTAAGCGTGAGCGTGTAGGTCGTATCCTACAAATGCACGCTAACAGCCGTGAAGAGATTTCAACAGTTTACGCTGGTGATATCGCTGCTGCTGTAGGTTTAAAAGATACTACTACTGGTGATACTCTTTGTGACGAGAAGAGCCTTGTTATCCTTGAGTCTATGGAATTCCCAGAACCAGTTATCTCTGTAGCTATCGAACCAAAATCTAAAGCTGACCAAGATAAAATGGGTACAGCATTATCTAAGCTTTCTGAAGAAGATCCAACATTCCGTGCTCACACTGACCAAGAAACTGGCCAAACAATCATCGCTGGTATGGGTGAACTTCACCTTGATATCATCGTTGACCGTATGCGCCGTGAATTCAAAGTGGAAGCAAACGTTGGTGCTCCTCAGGTAGCATACCGTGAGACTTTCCGCGCTGCTGCGAAAGTTGAAGGTAAGTTCGCTCGTCAATCTGGTGGTCGTGGACAATTCGGTCACGTTTGGATTGAGTTTGAACCTAATGAAGAAGGTAAAGGATTCGAATTCCAAAACAAGATCGTCGGTGGTGTAGTTCCACGTGAATACATCCCAGCTGTTGGAGCAGGTCTTGAAGATGCACTTAAAAATGGTGTACTAGCTGGTTATCCACTAGTTGACATTAAAGCTGCATTAGTTGACGGATCTTACCATGATGTTGACTCCTCTGAGATGGCGTTCAAAATCGCTGCATCTATGGCGCTTAAAGCTGCGGTTTCTAAATGTAGCCCAGTAATTCTTGAGCCAATGATGAAAGTTGAAGTTGTAATTCCTGAAGAGTACATGGGTGACATTATGGGTGACGTAACATCTCGTCGTGGACGTGTAGAAGGTATGGAAGCTCGCGGTAACGCACAAGTTGTTCGCGCTATGGTTCCACTTTCTGAAATGTTCGGTTATGCAACGTCATTACGTTCTAACACTCAAGGACGCGGAACATTCTCAATGACATTTGATCATTATGAAGAAGTACCGAAGTCTGTTTCAGAAGAAATTATTAAAAAAAATAAAGGTGAATAATTGATTTTTATCGATTGTTCAAGTATAACTACTTATGTAAGCTTAGAAAGTGAGGCTTATGTCTCGCTTTCTAGTCTAAATATAAAATAACCTATATAAACTAAGGAGGAATTTAGAATGGCTAAAGCTAAATTCGAACGTTCTAAACCCCATGTTAACATCGGTACAATCGGCCACGTTGACCATGGTAAAACTACATTAACTGCTGCGATCACTACAGTTCTTGCAAAAGCTGGTGGTGCTGAAGCACGCGGATACGATCAAATCGACGCTGCTCCAGAAGAAAGAGAGCGCGGAATCACAATCTCAACTGCACACGTTGAGTACGAAACTGAAACTCGTCACTATGCACACGTTGACTGCCCAGGTCACGCTGACTATGTTAAAAACATGATCACTGGTGCTGCTCAAATGGACGGCGGTATCTTAGTAGTATCTGCTGCTGATGGCCCAATGCCTCAAACACGTGAGCACATCCTTCTTTCTCGTCAAGTAGGTGTTCCTTACATCGTTGTATTCTTAAACAAATGCGACATGGTAGACGACGAAGAATTATTAGAATTAGTTGAAATGGAAGTTCGCGACCTATTATCTGAATACGGATTCCCAGGCGACGATATTCCTGTAATTAAAGGTTCTGCTCTTAAAGCTCTTCAAGGAGAAGCTGAGTGGGAAGAAAAAATCATCGAATTAATGACTGAAGTTGATGCTTACATCCCAACTCCAGAACGTGAAACTGACAAACCATTCTTAATGCCTATCGAGGATGTATTCTCTATCACAGGTCGTGGTACAGTTGCAACTGGTCGTGTTGAGCGCGGTATCGTTAAAGTTGGTGACGTAGTAGAAATCATCGGTCTTGCTGAAGAGAATGCTTCTACAACTGTAACTGGTGTAGAAATGTTCCGTAAGCTTCTTGACCAAGCTCAAGCTGGAGACAACATCGGTGCTCTACTTCGTGGAGTTGCTCGTGAAGACATCCAACGTGGACAAGTTCTTGCTAAAACTGGCTCTGTAAAAGCACACGCTAAATTCAAAGCTGAAGTTTTCGTATTATCTAAAGAAGAAGGTGGACGTCACACTCCATTCTTCGCTAACTACCGTCCACAGTTCTACTTCCGTACAACTGACGTAACTGGTATCATCCAATTACCAGAAGGTACTGAAATGGTAATGCCTGGTGACAACATCGAAATGACTATCGAACTTATCGCTCCAATCGCTATCGAAGAGGGAACTAAATTCTCTATTCGTGAAGGTGGACGTACAGTAGGTTACGGTGTAGTTGCAACTATCGTTGAGTAATCTTAACTGATATATAAAACCCAAGGGATCTTCCCTTGGGTTTTTTGTTTGTGTTTATATAATGAATGAGATCATTTTATTTATGTTTTGACGAGTTTCTTCTATAATAATATAAATTCAACAAACTCAAAACCCAAAAACTGTAAAATGAATTCTGTTAGATGAAAACTTGATATTCTTTAAAGTGCCATGTATAATAGCAAAAGTAGAGAAAAGCAGATGCAAACAAAAAGATGCTTGCATCTAGACGAATAACATTGTATAATAGACAATGTTGGTCTTTGACTGCGATGAAGTGGAAGGTTGCTGACACACCCGGCCGCTTTGCCATGGCATGGTGTGGGGAAATTTCCATGGAGAAGGTCTATTTTAGAAATAGGCGAACGAAGGAGGGAAAATAATGGCAAAAGAAAAAATTCGTATCCGTTTAAAAGCTTATGATCACCGTATTCTTGATCAATCAGCTGAGAAAATTGTAGAAACAGCTAAGCGTTCTGGGGCAACAGTTTCTGGTCCGATCCCATTACCAACTGAGAAGACTATTTACACAATTCTTCGTGCTGTTCATAAGTACAAAGATTCTCGTGAGCAATTCGAAATGCGCACACACAAACGTTTAATCGATATCGTGAGTCCTACTCCGCAAACAGTAGATTCATTAATGCGTTTAGACTTACCATCTGGTGTAGATATCGAAATCAAACTATAATTTATATAACTTAAAAATGTAGGAGGTGTAACTCATGACCAAAGGAATCTTAGGAAGAAAGATCGGTATGACTCAAGTATTTGCTGAGAACGGTGAGTTAATCCCAGTAACGGTAATCGCTGCTAATCCAAACGTTGTTCTTCAAAAGAAAACAACTGAAACTGATGGCTACAATGCAATCCAGTTAGGATTTGAAGACAAACGTGAAAAGTTAACTAACAAACCTGAACAAGGCCACACTGCTAAAGCATCTACAACTCCTAAGCGCTTCATTCGCGAAATCCGCGATGCAGACGTGGACGGATTAGAGGTTGGTCAAGAGGTAAAAGTTGAAGTTTTCGCTGCAGGTGAAATCGTTGACGTAACAGGAATTTCTAAAGGTAAAGGTTTCCAAGGTGTAATTAAACGCCACGGACAATCTCGCGGACCTATGTCTCATGGTTCTCGCTATCACCGTCGTCCAGGTTCAATGGGCCCAGTTGCTCCGAACCGTGTATTCAAAGGCAAAAAACTTGCTGGACGTATGGGTGGAGACCAAGTTACTATCCAAAACTTAGAAATCGTTCAAGTTGACACTGAGCGCAACTTATTACTAGTAAAAGGTAACGTTCCAGGTGCTAAGAAATCTCTTGTAGTTGTTCAAGGCGCTGTGAAGGTTAGCAAATAATTCACAATAGGAAGGAGGAATTCCAATGCCAAAAGTTACTGTATATAACCAAACTGGTTCACAGGTTGGTGAAATCGAATTAGCTGAAGCTATTTTCGGTATCGAACCAAATGAAGCTGTACTTTTCGAAGCTGTAATGATGCAACGTGCGTCTTTACGTCAAGGTACACACAAAGTAAAAACTCGCTCTGAAGTTCGCGGTGGTGGTCGTAAACCATGGCGTCAAAAAGGAACTGGACGTGCTCGTCAAGGTTCTATCCGCTCTCCTCAATGGCGTGGTGGTGGTACGGTATTCGGACCTACACCAAGAAGCTATGCGTACAAACTTCCTAAGAAAGTTCGTCGTTTAGCAATCAAATCTGCATTAGCTACTAAAGTAGTTGAGAACAACATTGTAGTTCTTGAAGACCTAGTGTTAAATGCACCAAAAACAAAAGACATGGTAGCAGTACTTAAAGGATTAACTGTTGAGAAGAAAGCTCTTATCGTAACTGCTGATGCAAACGAATCTGTAGAGTTATCTGCTCGCAATATCCCTGGAGTAACAGTAATCACTGCTGATGGCGTAAACGTGCTAGATGTGCTTCATCATGATAAGCTAATCATGACAAAAGCGGCAGTGGAAAAAGTAGAGGAGGTGCTTGCATAATGAGAGATCCTCGTGATATCATTAAGCGCCCAGTTATCACTGAACGTTCTATGGAAATGATGGCTGAAAAAAAATACACGTTCGACGTGGACGTTAAATCTAATAAAACAGAAGTTAAAGACGCTGTAGAAGCGATCTTTGGTGTTAATGTAGACAAAGTAAACATCATGAACTACAAGCCGAAAGCAAAACGCGTTGGTCGTCACGCTGGTTTTACTAGCCGTCGTCGTAAAGCAATCGTTAAGCTAACTGCTGACAGCAAAGAAATCGAAATCTTCCAAGGCGTTTAATTCTTACTAAAGAAGGAGGGAAATTGAGATGGGAATTAAAAAGTATAATCCAACTACTAACGGTCGTCGTAACATGACTACGAATGATTTCGCTGAAATCACGACTGACAGACCGGAAAAGTCTTTACTTGCTCCTTTAAGCAAAAAGGCTGGTCGTAATAACCAAGGTAAAATTACTGTACGTCATCAAGGTGGCGGACATAAGCGTCAATACCGTATCATCGACTTTAAGCGTAACAAAGATGGAATTCCAGGACGCGTTGCTACGATCGAATACGATCCAAACCGCTCTGCGAATATCGCATTAATTAACTACGTTGACGGTGAAAAACGTTACATTCTTGCTCCTAAAACTTTAGAAGTAGGTATGGAAGTTATGTCTGGCCCTGAAGCTGACATTAAAATCGGTAACGCATTACCATTAATCAACATTCCAGTAGGTACTGTTGTTCATAATATCGAGCTTAAGCCTGGTCGTGGCGGACAATTAGTTCGTTCTGCTGGTACATCTGCTCAAGTACTTGGTAAAGAAGGAAAATACGTACTTGTACGTTTAACTTCTGGTGAAGTACGTTTAGTATTATCTGCTTGTCGCGCTTCAATCGGTCAAGTAGGTAACGAACAACACGAACTTATCAAAATCGGTAAAGCAGGTCGCTCTCGCTGGTTAGGTAAGCGCCCAACAGTTCGTGGTTCTGTAATGAACCCGGTTGATCACCCACACGGTGGTGGTGAAGGACGCTCTCCAATCGGACGTAAGTCTCCAATGTCTCCATGGGGTAAACCAACTCTTGGATTCAAGACTCGTAAGAAAAACAAAGCGTCTGATAAATTTATCGTTCGTCGTCGTAAAAAATAATGGGATTGTAGTACGGTTCGTTTCAAGAACCGTACGCCAATCACGAAGGGAGGCACCAAAATGGCTCGTAGCTTAAAAAAAGGACCATTTGTCGATGATCACTTAATGAGCAAAATGGAAAAATTAGTTGCATCTGAGCAAAAACAAGTTGTTAAAACTTGGTCTCGCCGTTCAACTATCTTCCCTCAGTTCATCGGACACACAATCGCTGTATATGATGGTCGTAAACACGTACCTGTGTACATCACTGAGGATATGGTTGGCCATAAGTTAGGTGAATTCGCACCAACTCGTACGTATAAAGGTCACCTTGCTGACGATAAGAAAACTAGAAGATAATGAGAGGAGGCACTTCAATGCAAGCTAAAGCAGTAGCGAGAACAGTTCGTATTGCTCCTCGTAAAGTTCGTTTAGTAGTAGACTTAATCCGAGGTAAGCAAGTGGGTGAAGCGATTGCTATCCTTAACCACACACCAAAAACTGCTTCTCCAGTTGTAGAAAAAGTTTTAAAATCTGCAATCGCAAATGCAGAGCACAATTATGAGATGGATATTAACAACCTAGTTGTTGAAAAAGTCTTCGTTGACGAAGGTCCAACGTTGAAACGTTTCCGTCCACGTGCAATGGGTCGTGCAAGCCAAATTAACAAACGCACAAGCCACATCACAGTTGTGGTATCAGAAAAGAAGGAGGGATAATCGATGGGTCAGAAGGTTAATCCAATTGGTCTTCGTGTCGGTGTTATCCGTGACTGGGAATCTCGTTGGTTCGCTGAGAAAGATTACGCTACATTATTACATGAAGACATCAAAATCCGTGAGTACATTACTGTACGCTTAAAAGATTCTGCTGTTGCTAAAGTAGAAATCGAACGTGCAGCAAATCGTGTAAATGTTACAATTCACACTGCAAAACCTGGTATGGTAATTGGTAAAGGTGGTACTGAAGTTGAAGCACTTCGTAAAGCTCTTAACCAATTAACAGGCAAGCGTGTACACATCAACATTTTAGAAGTTAAGAGAGCTGATCTTAACGCTAAATTAGTAGGCGAAAACATCGCTCGTCAATTAGAAAACCGTGTATCATTCCGTCGTGCACAAAAGCAAGTTATTCAACGTGCTATGCGTGCAGGTGCTAAAGGTATTAAAACACAGGTTTCTGGTCGTCTTGGCGGAGCTGATATCGCTCGTGCAGAATCTTACAGTGAAGGAACTGTTCCACTTCATACACTTCGCGCTGATATTGACTATGCAGCAGTTGAAGCTGATACAACATACGGTAAATTAGGCGTAAAAGTATGGATCTACCGTGGAGAAGTCCTTCCTACAAAAAAGAAAGCTTCTGAGGAAGGAGGAAAATAATATGTTAATGCCAAAACGCGTAAAATATCGTAGAGAGCATCGTGGTAAAATGCGTGGTCGTGCAAAAGGTGGAACTGAAATTGCTTTCGGTGAATTCGGTTTACAAGCACAAGCTGCTTCATGGATTACAAACCGTCAAATCGAAGCTGCTCGTCGTGCAATGACTCGTTACATGAAACGTGGCGGTAAAGTATGGATTAAAATTTTCCCTTCTAAGCCTTACACTGCAAAACCTCTAGAAGTACGTATGGGTTCCGGTAAAGGGGCACCAGAAGGCTGGGTAGCAGTAGTAAAACCTGGGAAAATTATGTTCGAAATCGCGGGTGTATCTGAAGAGGTAGCACGCGAAGCATTACGTCTTGCAGCTCACAAGTTACCTGTGAAATGTAAATTCGTAAAACGTGAAGAAAATGGTGGTGAATCTAATGAAAACTAATGATATTCGTGAATTAACCACTGCCGAAATCGAAACAAAAGTTAAAGCTTTAAAGGAAGAGTTGTTTAATCTTCGCTTCCAACTTGCTACAGGACAATTAGAGAATCCAACTCGCATCCGTGAAGTGCGTAAAGCGATTGCTCGTATGAAAACTGTAGTTCGTGAAAGAGAGATCGGAATTAATCGATAAATTGAGGGGAGGTTTGCATAGTGAGCGAACGTAACCAACGCAAAGTTTATACTGGTCGTGTAGTGTCTGACAAAATGGACAAAACGATTACAGTTTTAGTTGAAACTTACAAAACTCATTCCTTGTACGGAAAACGTGTTAAGTATTCTAAGAAGTACAAAGCCCATGATGAGCAAAACCAAGCGAAACTTGGCGATATCGTTAAAATCATGGAAACTCGCCCGCTTTCTGCTACTAAGCGTTTCCGTTTAGTTGAAATCGTTGAAGAAGCGGTTATTATCTAAATAGACGAATCGGAATTTTTAGTCCGAAGGGAGGTTTCATAACATGATCCAACAAGAATCTCGTTTGAAAGTTGCTGACAACTCTGGTGCACGTGAACTTTTAACAATTAAAGTATTAGGCGGCTCTGGTCGTAAATATGCTAACATTGGTGATATTATCGTTGCTACGGTAAAACAAGCAACACCAGGTGGCGTTGTTAAAAAAGGTGACGTTGTTAAGGCAGTAGTGGTACGTACGAAGAGCGGAGCTCGTCGTCCGGACGGTTCTTATATCAAATTTGATGAAAACGCAGCGGTTATCATTAAAGACGATAAGAGCCCACGTGGTACTCGTATCTTCGGACCAGTAGCTCGTGAATTACGTGATAGCAACTTCATGAAGATCGTTTCTTTAGCTCCAGAAGTTCTATAATTTAAGGTATTGCCTTGCTAAGGAGGTGCAGAATTAAGATGCATGTAAAAAAAGGTGATAAAGTACAGGTAATCACTGGTAAAGACAAAGGAAAACAAGGTGTTATCCTTGTGGCTTTCCCAAAGCAAAACCGTGTTATCGTTGAGGGTGTTAACATCGTTAAAAAACACTCTAAGCCATCTCAATTAAATCCACAAGGTGGAATTATTACTAAAGAAGCACCTATTCACGTTTCTAACGTTATGATTTTAGATCCGAAAACAGGCGAACCTACTCGCGTAGGCTTCAAAGTAGAAGATGGTAAAAAAGTTCGTATTGCAAAAAAATCTGGTGAATTATTAGATAAATAATTTTCTTAAGAAAGGAGGTCACTTCATTGAATCGCCTTAAAGAGAAGTTCCAAAAGGAAATTACTCCTGCTCTAATGAGCAAGTTTAACTATAAATCTGTGATGGAAGTACCGAAAATCGAAAAGATCGTAATCAACACTGGTGTTGGTGACGCGGTATCTAACTCAAAAGCTTTAGACAATGCAGTAGAAGAATTAACTCAAATCGCAGGTCAAAAACCTGTTGTAACTCGCGCTAAAAAATCAATCGCTGGTTTCCGTCTTCGTGAAGGTATGCCAATCGGTGCGAAAGTAACTTTACGCGGACAACAAATGTATGAGTTCTTCGACAAATTAGTATCAGTTTCTTTACCACGTGTACGTGATTTCCGTGGTGTTTCTAAGAAATCATTCGATGGTCGTGGGAACTACACATTAGGTGTTAAAGAGCAACTTATTTTCCCTGAGATCGATTATGATAAAGTAAGCAAAGTCCGCGGTATGGACATCGTAATCGTTACTACAGCGAAAACTGATGAAGAAGCTCGTGAACTTTTAACACAATTCGGTATGCCATTCCAAAAATAATGGAAGCCAACGCTAAGTAGAGGAGGCGAAAACGTGGCTAAAAAATCTATGATAGCGAAACAAAAGCGTACTCCTAAGTTTAAAGTACAAGAGTATACACGTTGCGAACGCTGCGGTCGTCCGCATTCTGTATACCGCAAATTTAAACTTTGCCGTATTTGTTTCCGTGAACTTGCATATAAAGGTCAAATTCCTGGTGTTAAAAAAGCTAGTTGGTAAAACCCACAAATGGGAAGGAGGTAAAACACATGGTGATGACAGATCCAATTGCAGACATGCTTACTCGCATCCGTAATGCGAACATGGTACGTCATGAGAAATTAGAGGTTCCTGCTTCTAAAATCAAAAAAGAGATCGCTGAACTTTTAAAACGTGAAGGTTTCATTCGTGATGTAGAATACATCGAGGATAACAAACAAGGTATCCTTCGTATTTTCCTGAAATATGGTGCAAACAATGAACGTGTAATCACTGGATTAAAACGTATCAGTAAACCTGGCTTACGCGTTTACGCTAAAGCTGATGAAGTACCACGTGTACTTAACGGATTAGGTATCGCTCTTGTTTCTACATCTAAGGGAGTAATGACAGACAAAGACGCTCGTCAATTACAAACTGGTGGAGAAGTAGTAGCATACGTTTGGTAATATATATTTAAAACGAACGGAGGTGTGACCACATGTCTCGTATTGGTAAAAAGATTCTTGAAATCCCTGCAGGTGTTACTATTACAATTGCAGAAGACAATACTGTAACAGTAAAAGGCCCTAAAGGTGAATTAACTCGTACATTCAATGCTGATATGTCTATCAAAATTGAAGAAAATACACTAACAGTTGAGCGTCCATCTGAACAGAAGGAACACCGTGCATTACACGGTACAACTCGTGCTTTAATCGGAAACATGGTTGAAGGTGTAACTGCAGGTTTCGCACGCGGACTTGAATTAGTCGGTGTTGGTTACCGTGCTCAAAAACAAGGAGATAAACTTGTATTAAGCGTAGGTTATTCTCATCCAGTAGAAATGACTCCGGAAGCAGGTCTTGAAGTTGAAGTACCTGCACCAACTAAAATCGTAATTAAAGGTATCGACAAGCAACGTGTTGGCGAATTTGCTGCTAACATCCGTGCTGTACGTGCTCCTGAGCCATATAAAGGTAAAGGTATTCGTTACGAAGGCGAAGTTGTTCGTCGTAAAGAAGGTAAAACTGCTAAGTAAACCCGTTAGGTGAGAGAAAGGAGTGACAAGAATGATCACTAAAGCTGATAAAAATGCGACTCGTAAGAAAAGACATGCGCGTGTACGTGCTAAACTTACTGGTACTGCAGAACGTCCACGTTTAAACGTGTTCCGTTCTAACCAACATATTTACGCTCAAGTTATTGATGATGTAAATGGTGTAACGTTAGTAAGTGCATCTACTCTTGATAAAGACCTTGCTCTTAACGGTACTAGCAATACTGAAGCTGCTACGAAAGTTGGAGAATCAGTTGCTAAGCGTGCTGTAGAGAAAGGCGTTAAAGAAGTAGTATTTGATCGCGGTGGTTACTTATACCATGGCCGTGTTAAAGCTCTAGCTGAAGCTGCTCGTGAGGCTGGATTACAATTTTAATGGTCAAAGGAGGGAAAATTGATGCATCGCATTGACCCAAGTAAATTAGAACTTGAAGAACGTGTAGTTACGATAAATCGTGTCGCGAAAGTTGTTAAGGGTGGTCGTCGTTTCCGCTTTGCTGCACTAGTTGTAGTTGGCGATAAAAACGGTCATGTTGGATTCGGTACTGGTAAAGCACAAGAGGTACCAGACGCAATTCGCAAAGCTATCGAAGACGCTAAGAAAAACTTAATCGCTGTACCATTAGTTGGTACAACAATTCCACACACAATCAACGGTCATTTTGGAGCTGGTGAAGTATTCTTAAAACCTGCTGCTGAAGGTACTGGTGTTATTGCTGGTGGACCTGTTCGTGCGGTACTTGAATTAGCTGGTGTACAAGATATTCTTTCGAAATCTCTTGGTTCTAACACACCAATCAACATGATTCGCGCTACTGTGAACGGATTAAGCGAACTTAAGCGCGCTGAAGATGTTGCAAAATTACGCGGTAAATCTGTAGAAGAGCTACTAGGTTAAGGAGGGAAAACAAATGGCGAAAAAGTTAGAAATTACCCTCACTCGTAGTGTAATTGGTCGTCCACAAGATCAACGTGCGACGGTAGAAGCTTTAGGTCTTAAAAAGTTGAATTCAACTGTAGTTAAGGAAGAAACTCCTGCTATTCTTGGTATGATCAACAAAGTTTCTCACCTTATAACTGTAAAAGAAGCTTAAGGATAACTCATTAATATAAGGAGGTGCCTGGGAATGAAACTTCATGAATTAAAACCTGCAGAAGGTTCTCGTAAAGTACGTAACCGTGTCGGTCGTGGTATCGGTTCTGGTAACGGTAAAACTGCTGGTAAAGGTCATAAAGGACAAAACGCACGTTCTGGCGGCGGTGTTCGTCTTGGCTTCGAAGGTGGTCAAACTCCATTATTCCGTCGTTTACCAAAACGCGGCTTCACAAACATTAACCGTAAAGAGTTTACTATTGTAAACTTATCAACGTTAAATCGTTTTGAAGATGGTACAGAAGTAACACCTGAATTATTGCTGGAAACTGGCGTTATCAGCAAATTAAACGACGGTGTTAAAATTCTTGCAAGCGGAGCAGTAGAGAAAAAATTGACTGTTAAAGCGCACAAGTTCTCTTCAAGTGCTAAAGAAGCAATTGAAGCAGCTGGCGGATCAGTTGAGGTGATCTAATGTTTCGTACAATCTCCAACTTTATGCGCGTTGCTGAGATAAGACGTAAAATATTATTCACTTTAGCGATGTTAATCGTATTCAGGATTGGCACGTTTATCCCAGTGCCATTTACAAATGGAGACGTACTGAAAGCACAAGACCAATTAAATGCTTTAGGTATCCTAAATACATTTGGCGGTGGCGCCTTGAAAAACTTCTCCATCTTCGCGATGGGAATCATGCCGTATATTACAGCATCCATCATCGTGCAATTATTGCAGATGGATGTTGTTCCTAAATTTTCGGAATGGTCGAAGCAAGGTGAAATGGGCCGTCGTAAACTAACGCAATTCACGCGTTACTTTACAATTGTTCTTGCGTTTATTCAGGGGTTTGGTATGTCAATCGGTTTTAACGGTATGGTAGGTGGACAATTAATTTTGAATCCAGGTTGGAGCACTTATTTATACATTGCTACGGTACTGACTGCTGGTACTGCATTTTTAATGTGGTTAGGTGAACAGATTACAGCTAAAGGTGTAGGTAATGGTATTTCCATCCTTATCTTTGGTGGTATTGCCGCAGCGATCCCAAGTGTTATATCTCAAGTGTATCAACAACAGTTTCAAAATATCGGAGATCAATTGTTCATGAGTATCGTTAAAGTTGCATTGATTTTACTAGCTGTGCTAGCGGTTATTGTTGGTGTTATTTTCATTCAACAGGCTGTTAGAAAGATCCCAATTCAATATGCGAAGCGTGTAACAGGAGGGAATGGGAATCATGCTGGAGCACAAAACACACATTTACCGCTTAAGGTAAATAGTGCGGGTGTTATTCCAGTCATTTTTGCTGTTTCATTCTTAATTACGCCTCCAACTATTGCACAGTTCTTCCCGAAACATGATGTATCGCAGTGGATTATTGCAAACTTTAACTATTCTCACCCAGTGGGAATGATCATATATGTTGCGCTCATTGTAGCCTTCACATATTTCTATGCATTTGTTCAGGTTAATCCAGAGCAAATGTCAGAGAATCTAAATAAGCAAGGTGGATATGTTCCAGGTATTCGTCCGGGTAAGAATACGGAACAATATCTAACAAAAATCTTGTATCGTTTGACCTTTGTAGGATCAATTTTCCTAGCAGCGATTGCAATTCTACCAGTTATCTTTACGAAATTGGGAAATCTTCCTCCATCTGCACAGATTGGCGGAACGAGTATGTTAATCGTTGTCGGCGTTGCTTTAGAAACAATGAAGCAGCTAGAAAGCCAATTAGTAAAACGCCATTACAAAGGGTTTATCAAGCAGTGAGTAAGTGGGAAGAATTATCTTCCCTACATGCTCATGTACTGAGGGGGAACAAGGATGAACTTAATTTTAATGGGGCTTCCTGGTGCTGGTAAAGGTACACAAGCCGAACAGATTGTTGCCAAGTATAACATCCCTCACATCTCAACAGGAGATATGTTCCGTGCTGCTATGAAGGCTGAAACTGAACTTGGTTTACAAGCAAAATCTTTTATTGATAAAGGTGCGCTTGTTCCAGATGAAGTTACAATCGGAATTGTTCGTGAACGTTTAAGTCAAGAAGACTGTATTAAAGGCTTCTTATTAGATGGTTTCCCACGAACTGTTGCACAAGCATCAGCTCTTGAAGAGATTATGAAAGATCTTGGCAAAAAAATCGACTATGTTTTAAACATTAATGTGGATTCAGGGTTGTTATTAAAACGCCTTACAGGCCGTCGCATTTGTAAAGAGTGCGGTGCGACTTACCACTTAGAATTCAATCCGCCAGCAAAAGCTGACGTGTGCGATAAATGTGGTGGCGAATTATATCAACGCTCTGATGACAATGAAGAAACTGTAGCAAATCGTCTAGATGTAAATATTAAGCAAACAAAACCTTTGCTTGATTTCTACGAGGAGCTTGGTTACTTACAAAGCATTAATGGTGAGCAAGATATCAATAAAGTATTTGCTGATATCGATGTTCTCATCGGAGGCTTAGCGTAATGATCATCTGCAAAACTCCTCGCGAGATAGAAATCATGCGAGAAGCTGGCAGGATCGTTGCTTTAACTCATCAAGAGTTGAAACAGCATATTACTCCAGGAATTACAACGAAAGAGCTCGATCAAATAGCGGAAAAGACGATTCGAAAATATGGTGCTACGCCATCTTTTAAAGGATACAACGGATTTCCGGGGAGCATATGTGCTTCTGTAAATGAAGAGCTTGTACACGGGATTCCAGGGAAGCGAAAGCTCCAAGAGGGCGATATCATCAGTATCGATATTGGTGCGAAATACAATGGGTACCATGGAGATTCTGCATGGACGTATCCAGTTGGAAACATTTCTGAATCTGTTCAAAAGCTACTTGATGTCACAGAAAAATCGTTGTATCTTGGTCTAGAACAAGTAAAACCAGGCGAAAGATTATCAAATATCTCACATGCGGTTCAAACCCATGCTGAAGAGAATGGATTCTCGATCGTTAGGGAGTATGTTGGTCACGGAATCGGGCAAGACTTACATGAGGACCCTCAAATCCCGCACTATGGTCCACCAAATAGAGGCCCTAGATTAAAGCCGGGAATGGTCATTTGTGTCGAGCCGATGGTGAATCAAGGAAGACGATATGTAAAAACACTATCTGATGACTGGACAGTGGTAACGGTAGATGGTAAATGGTGTGCCCATTTTGAGCACACGATTGCTCTTACAGAAGCAGGATACGAAATCCTTACCACTTTATAAGTAGCTGGCTCTCCGGGATTTCAGAGCAGTGTAAAATGTTACTGATTTGAAGAAGGGAGAACTATTGAATGGCTAAAGATGATGTAATTGAAGTCGAAGGTACCGTTCTTGAAACGTTGCCAAATGCTATGTTCAAAGTAGAATTAGAGAATGGGCATGTCGTATTGGCTCACGTTTCTGGTAAAATCCGTATGAACTTCATTCGTATTTTACCAGGAGACAAAGTTACGGTAGAATTATCTCCGTACGATTTAAATCGTGGTCGTATTACGTACCGTTTTAAATAATATAGCACTCCGTAATCTTTAAGGAGGTTCGAGACATGAAAGTAAGACCGTCAGTTAAACCAATCTGCGAAAAATGTAAAGTTATTCGTAGACGTGGAAAAGTAATGGTTATTTGTGAAAACCCTAAACATAAACAAAAACAAGGTTAATCAGAAGGAGGTGCATTCAGAATGGCACGTATCGCAGGTGTAGATATTCCTCGTGACAAGCGCGTTGTTATTTCTTTAACTTACGTATTCGGCATTGGTCGCACAACTGCTGAAAAAATTCTTACTGAAGCTGGTATTTCTTCAGAAACACGAGTTCGTGATTTAACGGAAGACGAATTAGGACGTATCCGTGATATCATCGATCGTATTAAAGTTGAGGGAGACCTTCGTCGTGAAGTATCTCTTAACATTAAACGTCTAATGGAGATCGGTTCTTACCGTGGTCTTCGTCACCGTCGTGGCTTACCAGTTCGTGGTCAAAACTCTAAAAACAATGCTCGTACACGTAAAGGTCCACGTCGTACAGTAGCAAATAAAAAGAAATAATAAGTAAAGGAGGTTGAACTAACAATGGCACGTAAAACAAACACTCGTAAAAAACGTGTGAAAAAGAATATTGAAGCTGGTATAGCTCATATTCGTTCTACTTTCAACAACACAATCGTAACACTTACAGATACTCACGGTAACGCACTTTCTTGGTCTAGTGCTGGTGCACTTGGTTTCCGTGGATCTCGTAAATCTACTCCATTCGCTGCGCAAATGGCTGCTGAAGCTGCTGCTAAAGTTGCAATGGAGCACGGTTTAAAAACTTTAGAGGTTACTGTTAAAGGTCCTGGTGCTGGTCGTGAAGCTGCAATTCGTGCTCTTCAAGCTGCAGGTCTAGAAGTAACAGCAATTAGAGATGTTACTCCAGTTCCTCATAATGGATGTCGTCCACCAAAACGTCGTCGTGTGTAATTTTTCTGTATAGAATTTTCCCTTTTGTCTATAATGGATATGATGCATTATCGAGAAATTTCGTACAGAAACATCGCTTGTTGTGCACAATCGGGAACTGCCTAAGGGGGACTTTCGGTTAAACAGGGGTTTGTCCTTTGTTTAACCGGGGTTTCGACGTTTTGAAGGAGGGTTTAGTTAATGATTGAAATCGAAAAACCGAAAATCGAAACGGTTGAACTTAACGAAGATGCTAAGTATGGCAAATTCGTGATTGAACCGCTTGAGCGTGGATATGGTACTACTTTGGGTAACTCCTTACGTCGTATTCTTTTATCCTCACTCCCTGGTGCCGCTGTAACTGCCATCCAAATCGATGGCGTTTTACACGAATTTTCAACAGTTGAGGGCGTAGTAGAGGACGTTACGACGATCATCTTAAACTTGAAAAAGTTAGCTCTTAAAATCTACTCTGAAGAAGAGAAGACGTTGGAAATCGATGTACAGGGCGAAGGTATTGTCACAGCTGCTGATATTACTCACGATAGTGATGTAGAAATCTTAAATCCAGATTTACACATTGCGACGTTAGCAAAAAATGCGCATTTCCGCATGCGTTTAACTGCAAAGCGTGGCCGTGGGTATACGCCAGCTGATGCAAATAAAAGCGAAGATCAACCAATAGGAGTAATTCCTATTGATTCTATTTATACTCCAGTATCACGTGTAACTTACCAAGTGGAAAAGACACGTGTCGGACAAGTGGCTAATTATGATAAGCTTACGCTTGATGTATGGACGGATGGAAGCATCGGGCCAAAAGAAGCTATCTCTTTAGGTGCCAAAATCTTAACTGAGCATTTAAATATCTTCGTTGGTTTAACTGATGAAGCACAAAATGCTGAGATTATGGTCGAGAAGGAAGAAGATCAAAAAGAGAAAGTTCTTGAGATGACTATCGAAGAACTAGATCTTTCTGTTCGTTCTTATAATTGCCTAAAACGTGCAGGAATTAATACTGTACAAGAGCTTGCGAACAAAACAGAAGAAGATATGATGAAAGTTCGTAACTTAGGACGTAAATCCTTAGAAGAAGTTAAACATAAACTTGAGGAATTAGGTTTAGGTTTACGTAAAGACGACTGAGGATTTAAACCCATCAACAAAGGAGGGAACTACGAATGGCATACAGAAAATTAGGCCGTACAAGTGCGCAACGTAAAGCTATGTTACGTGACTTAGCTACTGATTTAATTATCAACGAGCGCATCCAAACGACAGAAACTCGTGCAAAAGAACTTCGTTCTGTAGTGGAAAAAATGATCACTTTAGGTAAACGCGGAGATCTTCATGCTCGTCGTCAAGCAGCAGCTTTCATCCGTAATGAAGTTGCTAACGCTGAGACTGGTCAAGATGCAGTTCAAAAATTATTCGCTGATGTAGCTCCACGCTATGCTGAGCGCCAAGGCGGATACACTCGTATTGCAAAAATTGGTCCACGTCGCGGAGACGCAGCACCAATGGTAATTATCGAGTTAGTATAATGATGATTAAAAGGGCAGGACAGTTCTTTTCAAGTAACTGGTCATGGCCCTTTTTTTTTAAATAAAAAAAATAGGCTAACTTGGCGAAGGAAAGGGTGCCTTGTATTGAAAAAAGAGAAACTTCGGACAGAAAATATATCATTTCAATATCCTGGGGCAGCCTCTTATGCATTAAAAGATGTTTCATTTTCCTTATATGAAGGAGAATGGGTATCTGTTATTGGACAAAACGGTTCAGGGAAGTCTACACTTGCAAAATTATTGAATGGTTTGTTTTTGCCGGAATCAGGGACAATTACTGTAAATGATACAATGGTTTTATCGGAGGAAACGGTATGGGATGTTCGAAAACAAATTGGGATGGTATTTCAAAATCCTGATAATCAATTTGTTGGAACGACAGTACAAGATGATGTTGTATTTGGCTTAGAGAATATTGGAATGCCAAGAGAGCAGATGGTAGAAAGATTAGAACAGGCTCTGCAACTTGTCCGTATGGAAGATTTTCTTAATGATGAACCCCATTCGTTATCTGGTGGGCAAAAGCAACGAGTCGCAATAGCAGGCGTTTTAGCACTTCAGCCATCTATTTTAATATTAGATGAAGCAACGTCAATGCTAGACCCTCAAGGGAGACGTGAAGTAGTAGAAACGGTTAGACAACTTGTTAATCAAAAAGGTATTACTGTGTTATCAATTACACACGATTTAGAAGAAGCGGCACAATCAGACCGTGTCATTATTTTAAACAAGGGAGAAATATTAGAGGAAGGAACTCCAGAACAAATTTTCAGGTCCTCTCATATGCTCCAAGAAATTGGATTAGATGTACCGTTTTCAGTAAAAATAGCAGAATTATTAAAAAGAAATGAAATTCTCTTGCAAAATACGCATCTTACAATGGAAAGCTTGGTGAACGAACTTTGGAGATTACATTCCAAAAAGTAGAACATCGTTATCAATATAAAACTCCATTTGAAAGACGCGCACTTTATGATGTAGACGTGTCGTTTCCAAGTGGGGGATATTATGCCATTATCGGTCATACTGGTTCAGGTAAGTCGACGATGATTCAACATTTAAATGGTTTATTGCAGCCGACAAATGGTACGGTTCAAATTGGTGAACATTTAATCTCAGCAGGGAAGAAAGAGAAGAAGCTTAAGCCACTACGAAAAAAAGTAGGGGTGGTCTTTCAGTTCCCAGAACATCAACTATTTGAAGAGACAGTTGAGAAGGATATTTGTTTTGGACCCACTAATTTCGGTGTGTCTGAAGAAATGGCAAAACAAAAGGCGAAAGATGCAATCCAGCTTGTTGGATTGGACATAGAGTTATTAGCACGTTCTCCATTTGAGTTAAGCGGCGGGCAAATGAGGCGTGTTGCAATAGCAGGTGTACTTGCAATGGAACCCGAAGTACTTGTATTAGATGAACCTACAGCAGGGCTTGATCCGAAAGGACAGCACGAGCTTATGGAGATGTTTTATAATTTGCATAAGGAACAGGGGCTTACAGTCATTCTTGTTACCCATAATATGGAGGATGCGGCTAAGTATGCAGATCAAATTGTGGTCATGCATAAAGGAACGGTCTTTTTGCAAGGAAGAGCGGAGGAAGTATTTTCACATGCTGATGAATTAGAACAAATTGGTGTGGATCTTCCGATGTCTTTAAAGTATAAACGTGCAATTGAAGAGAAGTTTGGTATTTCAATTTCGAAGGCTACCTTATCTTTAGAGGATCTTACTCATGAAGTTGTACAGGTGTTACGAAAAGGTGGTCATGAATCATGCAGCAGTTGATTATTGGGAGATACATTCCAGGTCAGTCACTCATTCATCAACTTGATCCTCGTACGAAGCTGTTGATTGTCTTTTTATATGTATTTGTTGTTTTCTTAGCAAATAATGCGATTTCATATGGATTTTTATTTTTATATGCACTCATTGCTTTATTTTTTGCAAAAGTGCCGATTCGTTATGTACTTTCGGGCTTAAAACCAATTTTATGGATTTTTCTTTTTACATTTTTCCTGCATATTTTTACAAATAAAGAAGGGGATGTACTATTCCAGCTTGGTTGGTTTTCAATACATGAAAAAGGATTAGAGCAAGGGATATACATTTCTATACGATTCTTCGTTATTATTTTAATGACGACATTATTAACGTTAACAACGACACCAATTGAGATTACAGATGGTTTGGAGACGTTATTAAAACCATTGAAGCGTATAAAGGTTCCCGTTCATGAAATCGCATTAATGATGTCTATTTCTCTTCGTTTTATCCCGACATTAATGGATGAAACGAGTAAAATTATGAAAGCACAAGCGTCACGTGGTATTGATTTTGCCGGAGGTCCGATAAAAGATAGGATGAAAGCAATTATCTCATTACTCGTTCCACTTTTTATTAGTGCTTTTAAGCGTGCTGAGGACTTAGCGATTGCGATGGAAGCTCGTGGATATCAAAATGGCGAAGGACGCACTAAATTTAGGCAACTACGCTGGAAAACAAGCGATACAGTAACGATTATAAGCTTACTTTGTTTAGCTTGTATTTTGGCATGGGTGCGATCGTAATGGAGAATAGAGAAATGGAAAGAATAAAATGTACAGTTGCATATGATGGCATTCATTTTTGTGGTTACCAAATTCAGCCACAGCATCGTACTGTTCAACAAGAAATAGAGAAGGCATTGCAGAAGTTGCATAAAGGAGAGCTTGTTCGTGTTCAGGCATCAGGCAGAACGGATTCTACCGTTCACGCGAAAGGACAAGTTATACACTTTGATACACCTTTGTCTCTTGAAGAGTGGCAATGGAGTAATGCTTTAAATACAATGTTGCCAGATGATATTGTTATCAGGCAGGTAGAGAAGAAAACAGAAGAGTTTCATGCACGTTACGGTGTCGAGAGAAAAGAATATCGCTATCGTGTATTATTATCAAAGACTGCGGATGTATTCCGTAGAAATTACGTATATCAATATCCATATCCACTCGAAATAGAATTGATTAGAAAAGCGATTCCTTATTTTATTGGAACGCATGATTTTACTTCTTTTTGTTCGGCAAAAACTGACAAAAAAGATAAAGTGCGAACAATTTATGAAATCGAGTTAATTGAGCAAGATGATGAATTAATTTTTCGTTTTGTGGGTAATGGATTTTTATATAATATGGTCAGAATTATTGTTGGTACGTTACTTAGCGTAGGGCAAGGAAAGCTTGATCCTGATAGCATTCCAGAGATTTTAGCGAAACAAAATCGCCAATTCGCTGGAAAGATGGCTCCAGGTCATGGACTTTACTTATGGCAGGTAAACTATAACAACTAATCCTGGTGTAACATTTGCTTGACATTAGAAACTCAAAAGTATATCATAACATATGGTATTGTTTCTAAAACCACGATTAGCCCCGGAAGGAAATCGTGTTTAAGATAAACAATAGATTTTTTCTATGGAAAAGATAACGAGGAGGGAAACACATGCGTACGACTTTTATGGCAAAAGCTAACGAAGTTGAGCGTAAATGGTATGTGGTTGACGCTGAAGGTCAAACTTTAGGTCGCCTTGCTAGTGAAGTAGCATCCATTTTACGTGGTAAAAACAAACCTACATTTACACCACACGTTGACACGGGTGATCATGTAATTATTATTAACGCTGAGAAAATTCATTTAACAGGTAATAAATTAAACGATAAAATTTACTACCGTCACACTAACCACCCAGGTGGACTTAAGCAAAGAACAGCTCTAGAAATGCGTACAAACTACCCTGTACAAATGTTAGAGCTTGCAATTAAAGGCATGCTTCCAAAAGGACGTTTAGGACGTCAAGTTTCTAAGAAACTAAACGTGTATGCTGGAGCAGAGCATCCACACCAAGCACAAAAACCAGAAGTTTACGAACTTCGCGGATAATTAATTAAAGGAGGGCTTACTTTGGCACAGGTTCAATACTATGGCACTGGACGTCGTAAGAGTTCAGTAGCGCGCGTACGCCTAGTTCCAGGCGAAGGACGCGTTATCATTAACGGTCGTGATTTTGAAAACTATATCCCATTTGCTGCATTACGTGAAGTAGTGAAACAACCTCTAGTTGCAACAGAAACTTTAGGTAACTACGATGTACTTGTAAACGTAAATGGTGGTGGATACACTGGTCAAGCTGGTGCTATTCGTCACGGTATTTCTCGCGCTTTATTAAAAGCTGATCCAGAATACCGTCTAACACTAAAACGTGCAGGTCTATTAACTCGTGACGCACGTATGAAAGAGCGTAAAAAATACGGTCTTAAAGGCGCACGTCGTGCACCTCAGTTCTCAAAACGTTAATTTTTGCGAACTTCAAACCCCAACCATTTTGGTTGGGGTTTTTTTATGTTTAATTCCTCTTTTGTAATTTTTGTAGTTTGGAATATTTTAGTGCTACCGTCCTGCGTATGCTTCTTCTTTAGAAGTTTAGACTAATACGTATTAGGGAGGTTTATAAGTACTATGAATGTCATTGTCAGCTTACAAGAAAAACAAAAAGAAAAGCAGTTAAAATACGAGCGGAAGATGCTGCGAGAATTATCATTAAAAACATTACGTTCAAATATTCGCGATGCCTTTCATATGCAAGAGCTTCATCGTCAGTATGAAGATTATTGTATTGAATTAGGAATAGAATCTTATTTATTAGGAGCGAGATACAGTAAATTTGGTTATTATGGTGAATCGTTCCTTGATGTGAAATATAGAGCATTAGAGGAAGAGCAACAATTAACTGAAACGCTATTTCAATTTTTAACGAGTATGACTATACGAGAAATTAAATTAAATGATGAGGAATTACTTTATGAATCTTGCCAGCAGTTTATCGGCTTGTGGTGGCAAGAAGGATATGAAAAAGGTGAAAGAAGATATCGATTAAAGCTACACTAAGACAAGCATAAACTTTCCTCTTGTCCCATATAAGTAATTTAGAGGGACTAGCTGGAGGAGGAAAGGTATGAAGAGAATTCGAATTATCTCTTTTGCGCTCGCTGCGGTTGTTTTGTTTTTTTTAGTCAAACAAGAATTTCAAATTACAAAATCGTGGCGAGCTTGGAATTTGCCCTTATCAGGGAAAGTAATTGTATTGGATGCTGGGCATGGTGGACCAGACGGAGGGGCTGTTGGTGGAAAGGATATTGTAGAAAAAGATATTACGCTTGAGATTACAAAAAAAGTACAAGATTATTTACAAGAACAAGGTGCTTTAGTTATTTTAACACGTGAGGGAGATTATGATTTAGCTAACAAAGATACAAAGTCATATAGTAGACGAAAAGCAGAGGATTTAAAAAGGCGTGTGGAGATCATTAATAAGCCTGATGTAGACTTTTTTGCAAGTATCCATTTAAATGCTCTAACTAGTAGTGGATCCAAAGGCGCACAAACGTTCTATTACCGTTCTTTAATTGAAAATGAACGGGCTGCGAAATTTATACAAGCTGAATTGAGAACAAGCTTAGAAAATACGAATCGTGCTGCTAAAACAATTCCTCACGTGTACTTATTGAAGTATGCTAAAACACCAGGTGCTTTAATTGAGGCTGGCTTTTTATCGAATGTGAATGAAAGATATATGTTAAATTCGGAGAAATATCAGCAAAAAGTAGCAGCTGCAATATATCGTGGTATATTACGTTATTTTACGGAAAAGGGAAATCCTCCAGAATAAGGAGGGTTTTTCGAGTTTCTCTCGTTAACGAAGTTTTCCGAAAATATGTTATACTGGAAATGTAAACGCATTTATTTCAAAAATAAAGAGAGATAAATTCAATTAACATTACGTTATTTTTCATACAGGGGGCTGGGCTAATTATGGTAACAAAAGAGCAAGTAGTGGAAGCGTTGGAAGGGATTGTAGATCCGTTTTTACATAAAACGTTAAAAGAAACAAATGCAATTAAAGAGGTAACAGTCAAGCCTGAGAAGGAACATGTAAGTGTTAAAATTGCAATTGTAAAAACAGGTACAGCGGAACAAATGCAGTTGCAGTCTGGAATTGTAAAGTTAGTAAAAGAACTTGGAGCAGCAACAGTTGGACTTCGTTTCGCAGAATTTACAGAAGAGGAATTAGCTCAGTTTGCACCACCGCAAGAAGAAGAGAAAAGTGAATCTTTATTATCACCAAACTCAAAAACAACATTTTTAGCAGTGGCAAGTGGAAAAGGTGGGGTAGGAAAATCGACTGTTTCCGTTAACCTTGCAATTGCTTTAGCTCGTTTAGGGAAAAAAGTCGGTATCATTGATGCAGATATTTACGGTTTTAGTGTACCGGATATGATGGGTATAGAAAAACGTCCAATCGTAAGAGGCGATAAGATAATTCCAGTGGAGCGTCTAGGTGTGAAAGTAATCTCAATGGGATTCTTTGTAGAAGATAATGCGCCTGTTATTTGGAGAGGACCTATGCTTGGAAAAATGTTAAATCACTTCTTCACAGAAGTAGAATGGGGTGATTTAGATTACCTAGTATTAGATTTACCACCAGGTACAGGTGATGTTGCGTTAGATGTGCATTCGATGTTGCCGTCTTGTAAAGAGATTATTGTAACAACGCCACATCCAACAGCAGCGTTTGTAGCAGCACGTGCTGGAGCGATGGCTTTACGTACAGAACATAGCATTCTTGGTGTCGTTGAAAATATGGCATACTTTGAAAGTAAAGCGACTGGTGAGAAAGAGTATGTGTTTGGAAGAGGCGGAGGAGACAAACTAGCTACGGAACTCCAAACAGATGTACTTGGCCGAATTCCACTTCAGCAACCTGATTGGAATAAAGAAGACTTTGCGCCGTCAGTATATGAAGATACACATACAACGGGTCTCATTTATCGTGCGATAGCTGAGACAGTTATTGATAAAACGGCCGTTACACAAAAGTAAAGTAATAATGAGTGGGCAATACATACATTGTCCACTCATTATTATAATTATTATTTTTACTTTTGCTCTTTATTCCCACCTTGAGAACCACCTTCACCGCCTTTTTTAGCAGATCCGCCTTTTTCGGCTTTTTGCACACCTTTACTAATGATATCAATCATTTTAGCTTGGAAGAGTGGACTTTCAGCGGTTTCGGTTAGTACTTGTTGTAAATATTGACGATATTCTTTACTCTTCATTGTTTGTAACATGATTTTTTCTACTTCAGGATTCTTCATAATCTCTATAACACCTGATTGGTATTCAGGATCTTTAAGTAAAGTTTTCATCAAGTTTGTTTGTTCTTTTCCCATACTTTTAGCAAATTTCGATGAGAACTCAGGGTCTTTAAAGAGTTTTTCCCAGAATTGTTGTCCTTTATCGGATACCATCGCATCTTCAATCGTTTTCTTTACTACCGTTTCATCTAGTATGAGTGCTTGTTTCATTTTTTCATCCTTTAATACATCTTGGATTGCTTTTTTTCCTTGATCGGTTTTTAAAATATCAACAATCATTTTCTTTGTTTGATCGTAATCTAGTTCAGATTTCGTGTCTTTTCCTTGTGCACATGCTACTAGTGCGAAAAGTAAAAGAGAAGAAATCGAAACGAGCAGCATCCGTTTCATAAGTTGGAGCTCCTTTCAGCACAGTTCTCTTTTTTTAATATAAATATCTTTAAGGAATTTATACATGAACATGGCTAGCTTTTTGAAATTGTCATTGATACAATTTAATTAGAAATATAAGAATAATGGGGGATGTGTTGTGAATAGCCGCAAGTGGGTACGACTATTTTTAACGACGTTGTTTCTTGGTGGGATTAGCACAGTCTTTATTGGGTTTGTTTTGGAGTGGGACAAGTACGCTAAATTTTTTCAAAATTTCGACGGTAAAGAAATTTTAGCGATTTCTTTTTGGTTGATGGGCATAGGATTTATTTTTAGTGTTATAAGTCAAATGGGATTCTTTGCGTATTTAACAATCCATCGTTTTGGACTAGGGATGTTCCGGTCATCTTCTTTATGGAATGCAGTACAGCTTTTCTTTATTGCGTTCGTATTGTTTGATTTTGTTTATTTAAGGTCAGTACTTATTGCAAATGGGGAAGTTTCATTGGGGAATAACATACTTGTTGCTGGCATGTTATTTGTATTTGGAGCGATTGTTGCTTACGTAAAGAGTAAAGAAACAAACAAAAAAGCTTTTGTGCCCGCTCTGTTTTTTATGGTTGTTGTAACAATTCTTGAGTGGGTACCAGCGCTTCGGATTAATGATACAGATTGGTTATATTTAATGGTTATACCACTTCTATTATGTAATGCATATCAGTTGCTTGTATTACATCGTTTAATAGGACAGACGAGTAAAACCGCTTAATTTAAAGAGTAGACGAAGAGTTTTAATTGGCTGAATAAAAAAGCTCTACTATCTTAACGTAAGATAGTAGAGCTTTTTATGCGTGAAGAACTGTTTGGAATTGAACTACTTTATATCTTCACTTTTCGTACTAGTGTTGGATATAAGTTGTGATACAGATGTTTGTTCATAACCGTCACTCTTTAATTTTTGTAAGAGTAGTGGTAAAGCTTTATTTGTTTGAAGGGCGGAATCGGAAGCGTGTAATAAGATGATATCTCCGCCCTTCAAATTGCTAGAGACGGTGGAAACGATGTTATTTACGCCGGGATTTTTCCAGTCATTTGAATCGTTACTCCAATGGACGATAGTGTATCCGAGTGATTCTGCTATTTTAAGGGTTGTTTTGTTAAAGTCTCCACTAGGTGGGCGTAATAGCTTGACTTGTTTTACACCAAGCTTCGTAAAAACATCTTGTGCCCGCAAAAGATCTCTTCGTATTTCATTTGCTTCTAGTGAAGTGTAGGACGTGTAATTATAGCCCATACTACCAATCTCATGTCCATCTTTCATGATGCGTTCGACAATATCAGGGTGTCTTTCAGCCCATGCAGCAGAGAGAAAGAAGGTTGCATTCTTAATTTCTCTTTCTTTGAGTGTATCAAGGATTGGAATAGCTTTTTTGTCTCCCCAACTAATGTCGAACGTGAATGCAACTTGTTTTTTAGCGGTGTCCCCTTTGTAAATTACTTTAGGGCCAGTAGCAGTTGAAAAAGCAGAGTCATGTGAATATGTTTTTAAAAAGAGTAGCCATGCTGTAAATAAGGAAAGTACGACTATTAAGCTAATGTGTTTAAATGTTCTTTTACTCGTAATAAAAAAGAAAAACATAATATTACGCCCCTTTGTCCAATCCTTTTCAGTTACATATATGCTTTAAATTAAAAAAAGAGAACAAGGGATTAATATCGTAAGTGGTGGATATAATGAATGATAGTATTTTGGTTTTTCAGTGATGTGTTATTGATAAGTGAAAACGAGCGGGCTGTTATTATTACGTAAGGAACTATTGGGGTGATGATTTGCTTGGGCTTATGTTGACGAAAGAAGAGAAAAAAGAAATGGAATACATATTGAAGAGAGAGCTAGAGGAACTTTTATTTGATTTTGAAGATGAGCATATACATAGCGTTGTAAAAAAGGCGATGGAAGAGAGATATAAAATCATTTTTTGTTTATTTCGGAGAGTTGCTAATACAGAAGAATGTATTCGTTATGTAAGAAAAAGAATTTTTTATTAAAAAGTGTTGACGTTAAGGATAAGTATATGATAAATTAATAAACGTCGCTGATGCAGAAACGCAGAAAACGACAAAAAAGAAATTAAAAAACTTAGTTGACATTAAAAAACGAAAATGTTAACATAAGGAAGTCGCAAATGAGCGACGAAGTAGTTCTTTGAAAACTGAACGAAA
>NZ_LDUK01000026.1:0-6398 GCF_001043575.1 Bacillus sp. LK2 | reverse complement strand
ATACACACCATTATTAATTAACCATTTATTCTCTGTTGTTACCTGATTCAGAAGAGCCATTCGACTGATTTCATTTATGAAACTATCAATTTTCCCATACCATATTGTTTCATTCGCTTTTTTACGTGTATCAAGCAAGTAAGACTGCACATCATCATCAATCCCTTGGATAAGCTGATACACGACGGCCCCTTTATTCTGTTCACTTATATATGTAGAAATATTATCGTTATATTGTTTTAATATATTCGCTGCATATTGAACGGTTTCAGCATCACAAGAAGCGTTACTAATTAATTTACCGTATGAAGATACCACTTTATCCTGTTTATTTGTGCCAAGTTTGAAATTTGGATTTTTTGCAATTTCTTTTAATGCCGGTAAACATTTATCATGAAAGCTTCGCTCATTTAAATAGTTTACCTCTTTATTATTAAAGCCTACATAAGATACGGAACGTAATACTTCAACAAACGTCTCAATCCCTTTTGTATCATCTTTTGTAAACGTGCTTCCACGACGACCTAATTCATCAATAATAAGCTGGATTCGCTCTTTATTTTGATAAAACGCTTTTGTTTCTTGATTAAATTGATCTAAATCTGTGATTTGATTCCCACTAATACTTCCCAATGTATCGATGAATTCGTCATTACTCATTCTATTCAGCTCTGCCAAAGAATACTTTTGCTGATATTGTTTTGGCGCCGCTTGTTTCACGGCTGGAGCTGGACGTTGTGAAAAATCGTTCACTTTTAAACGTTCTTCATAAGACAATGTTTCGTCTGCTTTTGTAGAATGTGCAAGTTCATCTTTTGAAGTTTCTATCCCAGTTGGTTTCACTTGTAACACATTATAAGGTGTTTTTTCTTCCGCTGATACTTGTGTTTGAATACTTCCAAATGATAAGGCCACTGTACTAATACCGAGCATCATTTGAGTAAATTTTGATTTCTTGTTCATAACATTTCCTCCGTTCATTTAATCCATCCAAAAGAATAACATTTTATCCAGGTAAAACAATGTATTATGCAATATTGCATGTCTTTTCATCTTTCTAAGTATGTAGTTTGTATCATTTGGTTAAATCCCCTAAAAATGTACAAAAATGATACAGATTCTGTCGATAAAATGCTAATTTTATACAATAAGACATTTTTTTGAAGTTAAAATCCTGATTTTCATACACTAAGTAGGGATCACTATACATACCCATCAACTTAAGGATATAAACTATTTCAAAAAGTAAAAAACGCCATCCTTTCTGTATATTTCTACAAAAAGAATAGCGATTTTTTTGCTATATGGATACAAATTTATTTTAACTTGTTGGTGATGGATGGTGCCCCCCTATTAAAAAAATACTAACATATTTTATAAAATATAAGCATTTAAGAATCGAATTTTTTAAAATTTCTAATTTTAATTACGCCCTTTTTCCTTAAGAGTATTTACTATATTAATAAGAAAAATTAGTCCGAAGTTAAAGAATAAAAAAGGATGTAACCATGTTCTAAAATCAACAAGACTTATAATAAGCATTATAATGCAAAGAATACAACCTATAATATCAATGCTAAAAGATAGATTCCCCTTTATTGTTTTCATTTATAACTATTCCCTTTCAGATGCTACTCTTAATTTTAAACTCTCTATATAATAATAATACGGGTTTTAATTTTCAACCATTTTTTACATTTAATCACTTTCGTTGATTCTAGTGCAAGAAATACTGTCATTGTGTACACTGGGGTAGCACCACACATCCATCAACCTAAGATTTTAAAGTACCCCCTAAACGGAAATTTTGTGTTTTTTATAGCACCGTAGTTCATTTTTTTCGTTTTGAGGGCAACCTGTTCTGTTAGGTTGATGGGCATGGGGTCACCATACCCAAAAAGAAAATTGTACGTTTGAACACATTTTGGACACAAAATAACCGGTACCTTGTACGTCAAAGAACCGGTTATTAATGTTACAAATCTTTTACTAAACTTAGTAATAATGAACTTAATTTATTTACATTGACATACCTGGTAAAAACTTCGCTATTAATACAATAATTGCCGCAAAGAATACCGCTTTAATAATGAATAGAATAATAATTGGAATCAATGCTTTCACTTTACTTAATCCAGCTGTAATATGTAATCCAAGCCAAATTAAGACTAAATTCCATACATAGAATATTTCAATTGTATTACCAATTCCATATGCAAATGTACCTTTCGTAAATAATAACCCTAAACTCGTATATTGGCTCATTCCACTACCAAAGATTAGACCTAAACTTGAATTAATAAGTCCACCAATAATAAGGACAATGTTTGTATAAGCTACAATATTCAATAAGGTTTTATAAGGCGTATCATTACCAAAGAACATCATAAACATTTTATAAATAGCAGTTATGAATAGTGTTCCAACCATCGCACTAGCAAAGCTTGTTCCAATTCCAGAAATAACTTCTGATGTAAGTGAACTTTGTCCAGCCATTTCACCTAATTCTTTTTTCATTTTAAGCATCTCAGGTGAGGTATACATAACATACGCATTTAAACCACCTAGAAGCCCTTGTAACAATGCTACTAAGAGGAACATACCCCAAACTTTCTTGTTTGTTTTCATTCTTTCAAATTGTACTCCAGGAGATGTAATCATTCCAAATAATGATGGCTTTTTCGCACCTACATCTTGTGTATTAATATTCGCTTCCATTATTGCGCCTCCTTCTCTCGATATAATCCTCTTAAAGAATGGTACAAACAATTGACTCAAACAATATGTATGTGTAGTAATGATATTTATCTTTACTACACTAGTAAACTATTCGTAGCGAAGTGCTTCAATTGGATCTAATTTTGCGGCTTTATTTGCTGGAATTAATCCGAAAATAATACCAAGTGTCATCGAAAATAATACGCCTCCAACAACAACTTCCCACGAAACGAGCGGTGGCCATTTTGCGAATGTGGAGACAATATATGCCCCGCCATATCCAAGACCAATTCCAATTAAACCACCTAGAAGCGTTAACATAACGGCTTCAATTAAAAACTGTAATAAAATTTTACTACGCGTTGCTCCAAGCGCTTTACGTATCCCAATTTCGCGCGTACGCTCCGTTACAGATACGAGCATTATGTTCATAACACCAATACCACCAACGACTAATGAAATACCTGCGATACCACCGATGATCATTGTCATGATATTAGTGACTTTAGAAACTCCTTCTTGGAACTCTTTTAAGTTCACTAATTCATATTTACCTGGAATTTCACTCGGCTTACGACTATTTAATACTTCAACAGCTTTTTTTCCTGCTGCTTCTAAATTGTCTACATTTTTAGCTTGAATTGCGATACTTTGAATTTCATCTGTTCCGTATAAAACAGGCCATAAGGTGAGAGGAATCAGTATTTCCTCAGTTTCAAATCCCATAAATTCATTGTCTGATTTATAGACACCGATAATTTGCACCGGCTGTCCTTTCATTTCAATAATTTTCCCTACTGGATTTTCATCTTTAAATAACGTCTCTTCTGCCTTCATACTAATCATCACAACGTTATTCCCTTGCGAAATATCTGATTCATTTAATGAACGGCCTTTGACCATTTTCACTTTATTTACTTGAAAATACTCACTATCAAGTCCAATAACATTAATCATTGCTTTTTTATCGTTTATATCAAGTGCTTCCATCGTACTATTCGTCGTAATAACATGGGCAACATCTTTTACCTGTTTCACCTCAAGAATATCTTCTTCCGTTAATTTTGGTACTTCATGCCCACCCATAGCAAACTCATCATTAATATCCGGCTTAAACTGAATTGGCATAAGATTATTACCAGAACCAGCGATTTTCGACTTCAGCATCGCTTCCCCGCCTTGTCCAATTGCAACGACAGTAATAATAGAACCAACGCCGATAATAATACCGAGCATCGTCAGAGCCGAGCGCAGTTTATGAGCTAAAATAGAAGATAGAGCAATTTTCATACTATCTAGTAAACTCATACTGCACACCTTCTATCTTCAGTAATTTTCCCATCTCGCAGTACAATGCGGCGAGATGAATATGCCGCTACTTCTTCTTCATGCGTAACCATAACAATCGTCGTACCTTCTGCATTAAGCTTCGTGAAAATATCCATAACTTGTTCACCAGACTTCGTATCAAGCGCACCAGTCGGCTCATCGGCCATAATGAACGTTGGATTATTCGCAATCGCTCTCGCAATTGCTACACGCTGTTTCTGTCCACCTGATAACTCATTCGGTAAATGATGCACTCTATCTGCTAACCCTACTTTGTCCAGTGCTTCCAAAGCACGCTTACGGCGCTCAGTTTTCTTCACCCCACCATATACGAGCGGAAGTTCAACATTTTCCACCGCTGAAAGACGAGGCAGTAAATTAAAATGCTGGAACACAAAGCCGATATATTCATTACGAATTAAAGCGAGCTTTGACTCATCTGCTGTTAAGATATTCACATCATTCAGCATATATTCGCCTTCTGTTGGACGATCTAAACAACCGATAATATTCATAAGCGTTGATTTACCAGAACCAGACGGCCCCATAATAGAAACAAACTCACCACTTTGAATCGTTAAACTAATACCATGTAAAATCGGCACTGCTAATTTCCCTTGATAATACGTTTTAGAAATATTATTTAACGTAATCATTTCTCTTTCACTTCCATTCCGTCATACACGTTGTCGGAAGGATTTTTAACCACCTTTTGCCCCACTGTTACGCCTTCAACAACCTCTGTCCAGTCTCCATCAGTAGAACCTTTTTTCACATTTTGTTTACGAAGTTTTCCTTTGTCTTCAATATAAACAAATGCATCTTCGCCTTTTTCTACAATGCTCTTACTTGGCACAGCAATCATCGTCTTATTCTCTAAATTTACTTGTAAAGAAACGTGATAGCCTGGAGATAAACCATCTTGACTATCCAGACTTGCTTTATATGTATATTGAGACATATTTTGAGTCGCTTCACCTAGACCAGCCGATTGAGCCATCTCTGCACTTGTTGGGAATTCGCTTACTTCTGTAATCTTACCTGTCCACTTCTTCTTATTATTTGCTTTCGCCGTTACAGTAAACGTTTGATCCTTTTGAATTTGTGACTTCTGAAGTTCTGTTAATGTCCCTTGAACTTGGAACGGATCTTTAGAAGCAACTTGTAAGAATGACTTCCCTTGACCGCCTAACGCTTGAGATGAACTTTGCGCTGCATCTTTGTCTAACTTTTGTACAACACCAGCGAAATTACTATAAATCGTAAGTTCTTGCTGTTTTTTACTTAACTCTTCTTTTTGTAACTTTCCTTTTTCCTTCTCAAGTTCAGTTGTTTTTTGTGCCATTTCTAATTCACTTACTTGCTCTTCCATTGGGTCTGTTACTTCTTTCCCAGCCCCACTATCTTTTGCCTTCTTAATTTCGTTCTTCAATGAATCAATTTTCTTTTTCCCTTGATCATAACGCATATCAGCCATCTTCTGATCAAGCTCAGCTTGTTTCATCTGTAAATTAATTTCTTCATTATCATAAGAGAATAATTTCGTTCCCTTTTCTACCTCTTGTCCTTCTTTCACTGCAATATCTTTCACTTTTCCTTTAGTTGGATCCGCATAGAAGCTTTCAATATTCCCCGGCTTCACCTGACCCGAAATTAACTTCGTATTATTTAGCTTACGCTCTGTCACTTTCTCAAAACTTACAGCATCCGTCTTCGTTGTATCTTTCTTCTTACCTTGCATAACAAAAATATTAACCGCCGCAACGATAACAATTAGTACAATAACCCCGACAATAATCCATTTTTTTTTCGTATTTGGAGTACGAACTGTATTTGGTAACATAATCTTTCCCCTTTCAAAATTAAATATTACTAAACATATAGTAATTAAATAATATAACACGAAAAATACTCATAACCAATATGTAATATTGCATATAATTAGATTAAAAGATTTTTATAAGAATTAATATTTAGTTAAATGAAGAAAGAAAGAAATTGTAGGAAAATTTAAACAAACGTTAGTTTAAAACATTTTGGCGATGAGGAGCATGTAAGGTGACCTCTAAAACAAAAAAAGAAAACAACTTGTATAAAAACAGGTTGTTTTCTTTTATAGGGTAAAACAAAGAAAGAGTGGAAAAGCAATACTCAAACTTATAAACCTAATGGAGTAAACCGACAAATAAGACTAAAAATTCGATGAATCAACAAAAAATCACATAATTCTTATATTTTAGACATTTTTCGCGAAAGTGATGCTCGTTGTTAATTAGTGTGGGTTACCATACATCTCCATCAACTTAAGAATTTTATGACCATCTCAAATTGAACTACCCCCACTTTCACTT
>NZ_LDUK01000025.1:0-82279 GCF_001043575.1 Bacillus sp. LK2 | reverse complement strand
GCTTGAAGTGGGAGCTTCTCAGTTCCACGACGAAAGTAACCTACGTCTCCCTGAGCGTTACTTCGGGGTGTTCCACCCCTAGATGTCCAACGCTTGGATGCTCTCTTGGTACGGTTGATATTTTACGCAGGAACCGAATGGCTTGGTTTTCGCACTCTATTTTCTTCCTGCAACCTCATATATCAAGTTATCAAAGAACTTCATATAGCTAGTTTATCAAAAGTTTTTGGCTATGCCAAACCGAAATTTATCTCCCACCTACCGTTGGGCTAGTGCCCTTCACACGCTTGAGGAAGGAGAATTCTTTCGGTAAATTCGTTAAAATAAGTCAAATTAAAAATACACATACATTATGTATGTGTATTTTATTTATTATCAATTATAAGAGGCTGAAATACCTTTATAAGTAGTAATTTTGGCGGGCTAAGGTACTGGAATTAAAAAATTGATATGGTTATTCTGTTTAATCGACTACAATTAAATTTCTTGTCTTATCGATATGGTTAAGTAACATATGATACTCTTCTTCATACATAGTTAAACGTTGTAGAAGGGATTGATTCTCTGCTTCTAAATATTCAATTTGATTTTGTAAATTTGTTAATTCATTCATTTCTTTATAATTTTGTAGAAAGAGAATAATGTCGTCTAATGTCATAGACAAAGAGTTTATTTCTTTTTCTGGTTGGGAGGAGGAAATGTTGTTTCCCACTTTTTGATTTTGTTTTGCTTGTTGTATTTCTTCTTCGTATTGTTTTCGCACGTATGAATTCCAACGAAATCCGCAAGCTGCGGGTGTCCTAGCTAATTGCTTTGCTACTTCTTTGAATGCAGCTAACTGTGTTCCACCGTTACGAATATTCTGAAGTACTATTGATGCGAGAAATAAATCGTCATCGTTAGTCCAGGAATCTTGTCTTGAAATTACCATTTTTTCAACCTCCCTTATATGTTTTATATTACATATATGCAAGTACTGAAAAGGATAGAAGTTAAAGAACTTCTATTAACATCATTTGTATTTGAAATGGCAGATACTTATGATAGCTTACGTCTCTCTAAATTCTCTGTAAATTGCTTGCTTTGAAAATCCCAAAACAAAGAATTATTAGAAGGGATTTTATTGAATATGATAAAATTAGATGAAAATATCAGATGAAAGGTGAGGAAACAGTGAAGAGGATTACCATTTATTTTATTTCATTGTTATCGCTAATGATATTATTGAGTGGATGTAGTCTAAATGCTGATTCAAAAACAGATTTGTTTCGATATAAGAATTCCTATGTGGGTGACGCTAGTGCAGTTGGAAATATCTCAAGGCAATTGGCTCATGGAAAAGAGTTGAATGAATATTCACTTGAGACTACGAAGGAACCGTATGGAATTACTTTAGAATACAAAAATATAGATGTAAAAAAAGTAGATAAAGAAATGAAGGAAACTGTTATATCAAACGCTACATTTCTTTTTGCTTTAATTAAAAATGTAGATTGGATTACATTCAAATTTCCAGACCAAGAATTCACTGTAACAAAAGAGAAATTACAAGATTGGTACAAAAATAAATTGGATGGGTTTGAAAATGAACAAGACTTAAAGAAACTGATACAGGAACACTTGAAGTCTGAGGACTCAGTTAATCAGTTTTTTCACCAGTAAAAGCAAGAGTGCCCTAATCCAGAGCACCCTTATTTTTAGGGTATTATCAACAACTATCTTTAACAGAGCCATTTTTAAGTATTTGTTGTAGCTTAAAGGATTTGATAATGGTTATGATATAATAAAATTCAAGTATAATAAGGGGGATTAATTAAATGATTTTTCAAAGCATGATAACGGCTATTATAGAAAAATTACAAGAGACGGTGAATCCCTATTGGATAATTGTGTTTGGATCAACGGCTGAGAACAGAGAACGGGAAGATAGTGATATTGATATAGCTTATTTAAGTGACATAAATTTAGGGAATTATGAACGTTTTTTATTAGCACAGGAGTTAGCAAACATCGTTAATAGAGATGTTGATTTAGTTGATTTATCAGAAGCTTCGACAGTTTTTCAAGCTCAGATTATACATACAGGAAAGACAATATTTTGTTCCGATGAAGAACGAAAAGTTATTTTTGAAATGAAAACTTTAAAAATGTATTCAAAATTGAATGAAGAACGCCAGATAGTATTTGATGATATAAAGAAGAGAGGTTCTATATATGAAGAATGAAGTTATTTTGAATAAAATTTCTACAATAGAGCGTTGTATAAAAAGAATCCAAGATGTGTATGGAAATGACCCTGAAAATTTAAAGGATTATACAAAACAAGATTCAATAATATTGAACATACAAAGAGCTTGTGAAGCGAGTATTGATTTAGCAATGCATATTGTTGCTGGGAAAAAGTTAGGACTACCTCAATCTAGTCGAGAGGCTTTTGATTTATTGGTTACAGCAGGCTTACTTAGTGCAGAGCTAGCAAATAAGTTAAAAGCGATGGTTGGATTTCGTAATATTGCTGTTCATGATTATCAAAGCGTAAATTTAGATATTGTTCGTCAAATTATTGAAAAACATTTAACAGATTTTAAACTATTTACGAAAGAAGTTATGGGGATATTGGAATTTTAGGCAAAAGAACAGAATAATGAAGTTGGGAAAGAAAGTAATTCTGAGACTTCCGAACCAGCTATTGAAACGAGCACTTATTGCCGTAAGAAGAAACGCGATCATAAGGATGAGTCTGTCCAAAAACTTCCGTTTGAAATGGTTGAATATCGTTTGCCTAATGAGGCGCTGGTTTGTTTGTGTTGTAGTGGTGCTTTCTTCGGAAAAATTTCAAAATCTGCACAACCTGTTACAAATCAAATTAAAGCGACTTCGAGTAATTCAAGTGATATTTTGCAAAATAGTCAAACTATCGTTCGGGTTGTAAATGAATTATCACACATTGCAAATACATACGCGAATAGCAGTAGTAATGTTGAGGCAAGTATGAAAGAGCAAGAAATATATGTACAGGATATTGCAGAACTATCAAATTCATTAAGTTGGCGTTCACAAGAGTTACAAGAATTAATTGGAGAGTTTAAAAGTTAATAGAATAAATAAGGTGTAGGATTAATCCATTTGAAAAAGCTTTTTTGATATTGGATAGAAGAAACAGTATATGTAGCAAAGAAGGCACAACTTAACATAAAGGACTCATTCTAATTAGAATGAGTCTTTTTGTTAATTATAATTTATATTTCGTAAATTATGGGATTACTTTAATAAATGTAAAAAGTGAGTCGTTTGGGCTGCAATTTTGATTGAGGTAATTGTCTCTTTAATAATGTAACAGTGTGTGTGAACTACTCGCCACTTAGCAAACCTTGAAGTGGGAGCTTCTCAGTTCCACGACGAAAGCAACCTTTCGTCTCCCTGAGCGTTACTTCGGGGTGTTCCCCCCCTAGATGTCCAACGCTTGGACGCCCTTTTGGTACGGTTGATACTTTACGCAGGAACCGAATGGCTTGGTTTTCGCACTCTATTTTCTTCCTGCAACCTCATATATCAAGTTATCAAAGAACTTCATATAGCTAGTTTATCAAAAGAGTTTGGCTATGCCAAACCGAAATTCATCTCCCACCTACCGTTGGGCTAGCGCCCTTCATACGCTTGAGGAGGGAGAATGCTTTCGGTAAATTCGCTAAAGTGTCACTTGATTACCTATAAGAACTCATTGTATTTGATGTATGGTCGATAGAAGCATAGATAAATGAGTTATACAACTAAAAGAATATTTTTTTGCATATTTTATTGGAAATAGAGCATGATATTACCAAAATCATTGGAGGTGTGTAAGAAATGCAAATTCGCGAAAATAATAATTCAAATGAAATTTTGGTAGCGGCTGCAGCAAGCGCTATTGAGCAAATGAAGTATGAAATTGCTCAGGAGTTTGGTGTTACACTTGGACCGGATTCAACAGCACGAGCAAATGGTTCAGTAGGTGGGGAAATTACAAAACGCTTAGTGCGTATGGCGCAAGAACAGTTATCAGGGCAATATAAAATTCACTAAGAGAAAATATGTGTTTGAACCAAAAGATAGGGAAGGAGTGTGAAAGTATTATTCACACTCCTGTTTTATCGTGTATAGGTAAAGTGTTGAAATCAACTAAATGGCTAACGTTGCTCATTTAATGACAGTTAGCTTTTTAGTTGTACTCCAACAGTAGAGTAGTTGATTCATTTAATGTTTTCAATGGAGATAAATTAGCATTCATAAGCTAAATTTCATGGGAAAATAGAAAAACCACCCTTAATGAGTGGTTTCTAATAATTATTTTTGGATTATACATTTAAAATTAGGCGATAAGATAAGTGGGCAAAGCTAAATCAATAAAAGATACTTTATACATTTCTATTATTTTGGTTCTGGATAATGATTGTAGTACGAGATTCTAATAAATTCTTGGTAGACATTTGTTAATTTAGCATCTCTAAGAGCATCGTTGAATCTTTGCATACGTACACTACCTTGAGCGTAGCCTCCACCAGGAGTATAAGGATTTCTAGCTTCAAAGTCATCCATAAATGCTTTTAATTTTTTATAGTCTTGAGATTGATAGAAAGCAGCGGCTTCTTCAGGAGTAACATCAAAGTAAGAAGATGTTGAGTTATAAGAAGCTGCTTGAGCAGTAGGTGTCTCTAGCATAGTTGCAGCTCCACCAAACATAGTAAGTGCCATAGAAGACACAATGATTTTTTTAAACATAATAAAACCTCCACATAGAATATTTGGATTAATAGTAATCCTGTAATCATTATAGTTACAATGAAAATAGTTATCAAATGCAATGTTGCATAATTTATGATGTGAACGAGAAGTCCCTCAATCTCTAAATGAAGGAATGTAACAGGGAATTAGTAGGTTAAAAGTGGTATACATACTATTTGGGTTAACAAGAAAACCAAATAGAAAGGCTATTTTTAGTTGGAGAAATTTAAAAGACTCTGTCATTAAAGACAGAGCCTTTCAAAAAGGAATGACAGTTGATAACTGAAGGTACCATTATATTACTATTATTGGGATTTGAATTCCATTCGTTTTGTGTTGAGAAATATAAATTCTATTTTGTAGAAGGTGAGATGAAGAGATGCTTCTTATAGCTTTTGCAATACGAGAAAGCAAAAGTAGAATTTTAATTCGTCTTTAAACAAGGGACAGAAGAATTACTTTTGCTTAGCAAAGCATGTTAAGTGTCATTCAAAGTCATATAATAGACTATAAAATAATCCTTTCAAAATCAAATATAGTCTGGCTAAAAATTAGAGGGCATCAATTCATTGAAGCAGTAAAAAAACTGTTTTCAGGATAGGTGTCCTTTTTGTTTTAAAAAGAGTATATATTTTCTCAACAGGACAAATGGTAATCATCTATAAGTACTAGTTATAAGGATAATAGGAAAATAGAAATTAATAATAAAGGAGAATACGAAATGATAACATTAGTATCTGATAGAGATCTAGCTGAAATCCGCGAAGAGGATGTAGATGTATTAAAGGTAATGGCACATCCGGTTCGATTACAAATTGTAAATGAATTAATGCACCATAAAATGTGTAATGTTACACAGTTAACGGAAATATTAAGACTCCCGCAATCCACTGTTTCACAGCATTTATCAAAATTGAGAGGAATCGTACTCCGTGCAGAAAGAAGAGGATTAGAGATGCATTATTATATTAATAATGCTAAAGCTCGTCAGATTGTAGGAATTTTAGGATTGTAAGTAAATAATATGCAAAAAAGTTCCCTGTTATAAAGCAGGGAACTTTTTTATGTTTATCAAACTGCGCACCATTACAAAGAAACATGAAAGTTAGATAGGATATCAATCTAGAATTAGAATATTTTTATATAGAGCCAATGGGGGGAGGGATGAGCAGCAGCTACATTACATCGTGAAAGCAATCTATGGTTAAAATGACACACATGTAAAATTGCATACAATCTATCCTTGATACCTAAATAAAAATGTAACTATAATGATTACATTGAATAGATATCCAAATTATTTATCATTTTAGCCAAGAAGACTCCTTCCTCAAGGAACGTGAAGGGCCACAGACCAGTGAGTAGGTGGGAGATGAATTGGCTTCGGACGAGGGATGGCAGGAAGCCATCTTAATTGTTCGACAGGTAGTAAAGTGTTACTGGACAATTTGTCAGGATCACTTCACTACCCAACGAATGTACGTTCGGTGTATAATAGACATATATCGAAATGGAGGTGAAACTTATGATTATCAATAAAGCATATAAATTTCGTATATATCCAAATAAAGCACAAGCAACTCTAATCAATAAAACAATTGGTTGTTCTCGTTTTGTATTCAATCATTTCCTATCTCTATGGGATAACGTATACAAAGAAACAGGAAAAGGTTTGACATATGGTACTTGCTCCGCCAAACTTCCTGCCATGAAGAAAGAATTTGTTTGGCTAAAAGAAGTGGATAGTATTGCTATTCAGTCGTCTGTTCGCAACCTTGCGGATGCTTATACACGTTTTTTCAAAAAACAAAACAGTTCCCCACGTTTCAAATCTAAGAAAAACGCCGTACAATCTTACACCACAAAACAAACAAATGAAAACATTGCCGTTGTGGGAAACAAAATGAAATTGCCGAAACTAGGTCTTGTTCGATTTGCCAAAAGTCGTGAAGTAAATGGACGGATTTTAAATGCTACGGTTAGACGGAACCCTTCTGGCAGATACTTTGTGTCATTGCTAGTTGAAACAGAAGTGCAAGAACTTCCGAAAACACATTCTTACATTGGAATGGATGTAGGACTAAAAGATTTCGCCATTTTGTCAGATGGAAAAACCTATAAAAATCCGAAGTTTTTTCGATCATTAGAAGAGAAGTTGGCGAAAGCACAGCGTGTTCTTTCTAGAAGAATGAAAGGGTCTTCTCGCTGGAATAAACAACGAGTAAAGGTAGCTAGAATTCATGAATACATGACAAACGCTAGAAAAGATTACTTGGACAAAATCTCGACTGAAATCATCAAAAACCACGATGTTATCGGTATAGAAGATTTGCAAGTATCGAATATGTTAAAGAATCATAAGTTAGCAAAAGCAATTAGTGAGGTATCATGGTCACAGTTTCGAACCATGTTGGAATATAAAGCAAAATGGTACGGCAAACAAGTCATTGTCGTATCGAAAACATTTGCTTCAAGCCAATTATGTTCTTGTTGTGGATATCAAAACAAAGACGTTAAAAATCTAAACCTACGTGAATGGGACTGCCCTTCCTGTACTACACATCATGATAGGGATATAAACGCAAGTATCAATCTAAAGAATGAAGCGATAAGACTTCTAACCGCAAGAACTGCGGAGATAGCCTAATAAATTAGAGTTCGATAGAACTCTTTACTTAGGAATCCCCCACTTCTAAACGAGGTGAAAGTGGGGGTAGTTCAATCACATAGGATATCAATGGTAGTGATAGAAAATGTATATGAAAAAGATAATTTTCTGCTTACTTATTCTGTTCATTTTTCAACTGCAACGCAATCAAACTCGCAAAATCATGCACAAGTGTGGCAGCTAAAAGGGACGTGATTTGCGATTGATCATATGGCGGTAATACTTCTACTAAGTCGAAACCAATATAATTAAAACCGCTTAATGCTCGCACTATGTCCAGCGTCTCTCGACTATTAAATCCCCCTACCTCTAGCGTACCTGTACCAGGCGCACAAGATGGATCTACAAAATCAATATCAAATGTTAAGAAACATGGCGTATCACCAATTGTTTCTCGCATTTGCTGGAGAATGCTTTCAAAACCACGATTGCATAATTCTGCTGTTGTAATGACGTTATAACCTAAATCACTACTAGCTTCTATATCACCAGGATGATTCAACGTTCCTCGGATTCCAATTTGAAATACCTTATCTGGCTGTAATAATCCTTCCTCATGTGCACGTATAAATGGCGAACCATGCCAATATTTTTCTTCATAATACGTATCCCACGTATCTGTGTGAGAATCAAAATGAATCATCGCGACAGGGCCATGAACTTTAGCTGCTGCACGGAGACTTGCTAATGTAATAGAATGATCTCCGCCAAGTCCTATTGGAATGATTCCTTGCTGCATTAATCCAAAAACAGCTTCTTCAATTAAATCATAGCTACGATGAATATTATGCGGGATAACAGAGACATCCCCAATATCAATTGCATTTGTGTCATCAAACGGGTATACATGGTGAATTGGATGATAGGGAAACAACGTCATAGATGCTTGACGAATTGCTTGCGGGGCAAAACGCGCACCAACGCGAAATGACGCTGCTGTATCAAATGGCATTCCTAAAATAGCAATTTTTGCTTGATCATTACTAGAAGGTAACCTCATAAATGTACCTGTCGTACAAAATTCTGGTTTTACGTCTGGTGTGAGTGGATATTTCATTTTGCATTTCCCCCTTTTAAGCATAATTTTTTACATTTAAGGAAACTTCCCTTAAATTATTTTTTCTTTTATTATGCAAAAATTGTGCCATGTAAAAAGGGATTCATTACTTTCTCTCCTTACTTTTTGGTTTATGCAAAATTAAATAAACCATACTATAATGCATAAAAAGGACGTAAATGTAAGGGTTCTGTTGCAAAGTTTGAAAAAAGCATAAACAGGTTGGTAAATGGGGAACAATGTTTAGGAAATAGCTAGTAATTGTTGAAGTTCATTGTACGTTGAAAAGACGGAGTCTCTTTGAAGACTTCGCCTTTATTTATATAGGGCATGAATGGTCTCAATACCTTTAATTGTACGTGAAGCATGACGAAGGTTTTGAAATCCTGCAGATTTGACAAAACGTCTCTTTACATGCCTATGATCCTGTTCAATAAGATTGTTTAAATGTTTTATTGTACAATGGATTGTAGTTTGATAAAAATATATTACCTCTTTTTTCTTTTTAATAAGGATTATAAAATTCTAATAGTTCAACTGGAATATTATTTTTGTATGCTATACATGCTTTTGTATCACCAGGCTGAATAGTCTTTTTATCAATTAACAAAAGCGCAGCAAACGTATTTGCTTCTATTTCTAATTTATCAACTGAAAAGAATGTATTCTTACGCAGAAAAGGTGTGTTTGCATGAGTATGTAGGACTGCATGTCCTAATTCATGAGCACAAACAGTTTTCTGCATGGATGGAGACAGATTAGTATTAATAACAATGAAACGATTTCTTTTTTCATATTTATAAAATCCATTTATTTCTTCATGTAAATCCCAGGTTAGTACATGTATCTTTAAGTAATCTGCAAGCTCATAGGGGTTTGTCGTGTTGTGTTTTGTGCAAAGTTGTTGGACTAGATCTCTAATGACGAATTTCAATTTTTTCCCTCCTAAGCTTGCATCAGTTATCGTCTGGATTACGATATTTCTTAGGCACGTATTTTTTATTGATTACTTTCGTTTGTTTTACAATGTACTCCATTGCATCTAATAATGATTCTACGGCTTCTTGACTCATAGGCTCACCGGAGAACATTAAACCATCTTCGCCTTGAAGGTCTTTTTTTATTTCTTCCATTCTTTTTGCTATGTCTTTCTCATCTTTTTGCGTTAATTGCTCTTTTGGCTGATCCGTAACAGCGCGTCCTAGTAAATAGTCAGTTGAAACTGAAAAGCAATCAGCTAATTTACTTAGAACATCATGTGGAGGAAATCTTTCTTCTGATTCATAGTAACCTATCATTCTTTGGGATACTCCAATTTTTTCAGCCAGTTGTTTTTGTGTTAAATTTTCTTTTTTTCGTAAGGATTTTATTCTAAGTCCTATCACATTGTTCACCTCTCTAATTGAACTAATTGTTCTCTTTGAAGTTTATTTTAGCACAAATTGTTCTTTTTTGCATTGACACAGAATAATTAGTTCTGTAATCTGTATTTAGAACTAATTGTTCTTTTGGAGGTGGATTAATGGGAAACAAAATGTACGATCCGCAAAAAAATTTATATAAGGAAATTGCGAATTATTGTGGAGTGACTGAACGATATATTCGAATGATTGATCAAAAAGAGAGAAATCCATCAATGGAAACAGCTAAGAAGATTGCAAAGTTTTTTGATATGAGTATAGATGATATTTTTTTTAGTAATAAATCGAACTTTAAGTTCTTTTTAACATCGTATTGGTTTGAAAAGAATGAAAAGTAGATTTCATAAGGGAGAAGTTAGTGGTAGTGAGTACAGAGCTTCGAAATTAGGTATTCGTTCTTAGCAATAATGGAGAGGTAGATATTATGGGGATTTTTCGGGTTAAAAAGGATAATAATTATTCCGTCATAAATAATACTGGTTTAAAAGATAAAAGACTTTCTTGGAAGGCGAAAGGGATTTTAGCGTACATACTCACACTTCCAGATGATTGGGTGTTTTATAGAGAGGAATTATCTCAACATGCAAAAGATGGTATTAACAGCTTAAGAGCTGGAATGCAGGAATTAAAAGAGTACGGATATATTAAAAGATTTCCTATTAGAGATGAAAAAAACAAAATTGTAAGATGGGAGACAATTATTTACGAAATCCCAGTGGATGATTTTCCACCAGTGGAAAACCCACCTGCTGGAAATCCTGTTGATGGGAATCTACTGGTGGAAAATCGCAAGCTACTAAATACTGATATACAAAGTACTAAAGAACTAAACACTGATATACAAAATACGGATCATCATCATGATAATCAAGATAAATCACTATCACAAAAATTGATGGATGAAAATTTTAAAATAGGTCATGACTTTTTGCTGAAAAATGGTATTTCGTTAAGTAGAACAGCTATTACAGAGCTTGGTGAATTTTGTGAAGCATTAGGAAGTGAATTGATCCTGGAAGCAGTAAATAGATCTATTGATGAAAATGTACCAAAATGGAGATATGTACGTGGAATTCTCAAAAATTGGGGAACGAAAAAAGTAAAAACACTAAATGACGTAGCTGTATTAGATGCGCGGTTTGATCTTAGTAAGAATAAAAAACAATCTGGTTTAGGATACACAAAACGAAATGAAATGGTACCGGAATGGCTGCATCAAAAAGAAGACGAAAATCCAAGAGAACAACCAAAACAAAATACTCAATCAACTATAGATGAAGAGCGTGAGAGATTAAATGCTTTATTAAAAAAATATAAATCATAGGAAGCATCTATATGTTTAATTCAATTGAGGCTTGGGGTTAGTTTACCTTTGAGGTATTAATAAAAGCAGAATCCAAATATAGAAAAGTAGGTGAATTATTATATGTTTGATTGGTTGAAAGATTATCAGAAATTAGAAGAAGAAATTACGTATTTAGAATATAACTTAGACAAATCAAAGGCTGAATTAAAGCGCTGGATTAGTGGTGATTTGCAAAATGTACGATTAACTGCTGAATCGGAAGGAGCTAAGGTAGAAGACCGGATTGAAGTCATTGAATATGTATTAGGACATAGGATGAATGAAGTGTATGATTTAAAGATTTTGATTAATAAGTTTTCAGGACTAGATCATCAAATACTTAAAATGAAATATGTTGATGGAATGACCTTGGAACAAATAGCGTTTGAATTGCATTATAGTAGGTTCTGGTGCAAAAACTTCAAGGTAATTATAAGGAATCTCTAAAATTTGGACATACTGATACTATTACTCTAAAAAGGTGTGTGATCGGTATGGAAAAGAAAAATTGGTTCAAATGGAAGCACTATCAGCCTGATATTATCTTATTAACGGTAAGGTGGTACCTACGTTACAACCTAAGTTTTCGTGATTTGGTGGAAATGATGGCGGAACGGGGTTTATCCATTTCTCATACAACGATTATGCGTTGGGTTCATCAGTATGGTCCTGAATTGGACAAACGGATCCGACGTTACCTCAAACAAATAAATGACTCTTGGAGAGTCGATGAAACATATATCAAAGTAAAAGGTCAATGGATGTACCTGTATCGTGCTGTTGATTCGAACGGAAACACAATCGATTTTTGCCTAAGCAAAACAAGAAATCATAAGGCTGCAAGGCGCTTTTTCAAGAAAGCTTTGCGGTCTTTTCATGTTTCAAAGCCACGTGTGATAACAGTCGATAAGAATCCAGCTTATCCGATAGTAATTGAACAGTTAAAAAAAGAAAAAAGCATACCTAGCGGTATGCGACTTAGACAACAAAAGTACTTGAATAACATAGTAGAACAAGATCATCGCTTTGTAAAGAAGCGAATCCGTTCTATGCTAGGTCTTAAATCTTTTGACACAGCTACATCCATTCTTTCTGGAGTAGAAGCCATGCATATGATTAAAAAAGAACAGATTGCTTTATGGAACCAGTCTGTCCAAAATCAAAAAGAATTCATCCATCAATTGTTTGGACTTGCAACATAAGATACGATTCCGTTAGGAATATATGTGCTTTATTCTCTTTTGTTTTATTTTTGCACCAGAACCTGATTAAACATTCAGGCTTGACACATAAAAAATAAATCAAATCCGTTAAATAGTCTATCTCTTTAGTTAATAGACTATTTAAAATTCATTTTAAAAGAATATGATAAAAAAAAGAATTATCGAGTCCAGATATGGAATACCGCTTGAAGGAAATGTACCTTAAGAGATACTAAAAAAGTTATATATTAAATTGGTATTATTTTTTGTGAGAAAGGTCAAAAATAAATTTCAGAAATTCAAAATTGATAAATTATTAACTAGAAAATAGGGGGGAGTTTAATGAGAAAAATAGTATTATACAGTGATCAAGTACAAGAAGATAGAAAATTGGATTATGAACTTTTAAGGTTGTTAAATAAAGAAAATCCTTCAATAGCATATCTTCGAGCATCTTCAGATGTAACAGGAAAATATTTTAATTATGTAGTTAAATACTATAGATATTTAGGAATTAATAATGTGAAATATTTTGATTTAGACAAAGAATACGATGAAAGAAAGGTTAATGACATATTTAATTACGATGGAATACATCTTTCTGGTGGAAATACATTCCGCTTTTTATATTCCTTAAGAAAAAGAAATTTATTGCATTCATTAAAATCATATTTGCAAAATGGTGGGGTTTTGATTGGTGTTAGTGCTGGTAGTATAATAACAACTAAAAGTATTGATACAGCCCAATTTTTAGACGAGGATATTATAGGACTAGAGGATAGAAGTTCCCTAGGTATTGTAGATTTTGATTTTATGCCTCATTGGAGCGAGGAACAAAGTGGAAAATATTTAGATTTATTAAAAGATTATTCTAAGTTGAAAAATAGAGAGATTTATGCTTGTAAAGATGGTGATGGGATAGTTATTGAGGGAGAAGAGATTAAATTGATTGGTGATATTTTGAAAATCTAATTTAGTTTCAATTTATATTAACAAAGAAATTTGTTGAGTTTGATGAAACCTATAAAAGTGAGTTGTATAATAGTTATTAGTATTTTAGAGGATAAGAGGGGGGAGAACAGTGTCAAGGTTTGTAGATAGATTTGAAACACATGAATTACATAGAACACTGAAAAATATTTTGGAGATTGTGAATGAGTTACTGGAAAGAGAAGAAACTGAGACTCAAGCTGATATAATAATTGAACTTGATAGGATGAAGCAAGTTTGTTTTAATATGGAGAGAATATTAAATAACTGCGATCCAAATATTGTTCATATTGGGTACTTGGATAGTGCAAACAGTAATCTTGTGAATTATGTTATTCCGTATTTACATAATTTCAGGAGTGATCGTAATGTTGGTTATTTACATAATGTAAATAATCAACTAGATAGCTTGTTACCTACTATATCGAATTTGTTAATGCAAGAACTTCCTTCAAATACAGATGGAATTCGAGAATCAATTACATCTTTTAGAAGGTCAATTTCTCAACGCTTAAGACATACGGAAGAAGAGTTCAATAGAATAGAATCTGTAGGGAGAGAAATTGAACAAGGACTTAGTCAAGTATCTTCGACTGTAGAAATTCAAAAAAGCCGATTAGATACTGCAATATCAGAATTTCAGCAACAATTTTCTCAAGCTGAAGATACTAGAAGGCAACAGTTTTTTAATGGAGAAGAAGAGCGAAGAAAAGAGTATGAGAAACAGGAAGAAAAGTGGAGCGGGAAATTGGGGGGGGTAGCAGAAGATTCAGAAGAGATTATTCGGATGTTTACTAATGACTTAAAGTCAAGAGTAAACAAATTAGAAGAACAATATAATGATGAATGTAATCAATATATTGGTACATTGGAGAATTATAAAAATGAAGCAGCTAAGATACTAAATATTATTTCTAATACTAGTATGGCTGGCGGATATAAAAAAGAAGCGGATCATGAGGGGAAAGCACGTCAATTGTGGAGAACTGTAACTATGGTAGCTATGTTACTACTTGTAATAGCTTCAGTTTGGAGTTTTGCTTACCCAATAAAAGGTGATTCAGTTTGGATAGAAGTAGCAAGGAGAGTTTCTGTTGCTGCAACATTTGCAACGGTTGCTGGTTATTCTGCACGTCAAGCTAAGATACATTTTGATGCAGAACGATTATTTAGAAAGATGGAACTAGAGCTGACTTCTTTAAGCCCATACCTCGTAGAATTAGAGGATACAAAGAGACAGGAAATTTTGGCTAAAATGGCAGAGCAGTTCTTTGGAAAAGCAAATATTGAAACATCACAGACGAGTACAACTCAACCAACTCCGGAAACATTTAATAAAATTACGGAGCTTTCTAAATTGTTAGAGAATGCGCTTTCTCTTCTTAAAGACAAAAAATAAAATAGTGTGATTGAATAGGCACCCTTAGTGGTGCTTTTATTATTTGACCTGTGCTAAGAATTAAAAAAATAAAAGTTGGTTAATTATATACGAAAGAATATGAACATTACCATTAACTTTCAAAAGACAAGCTGAAATTAAAATAGGTAGTGATTACTGCCCAGTAAATTAGATGAGAAGTATAATGGGAGATTGTTAAAATGTTATGTAGTTGTGAAGGTTTACTAGATGTTATCCGAATAGAAGAGCCTCCTAAATAATTAAGATAGCATGAAAAGTTAGTTTATAATAGGGTATATGAAGTTGATTGCCTAAAATATGGTAATAAAGATTATAGCCAGCCATATGATTGTGGTATGTCGGGTATAAATATTGTTAGGAATATTAAGGATGAGTTAAATAAAAAAAGTAAATAAAACCGGGTTTTCAATTGATATAGTATTATTTTAATGTTTTTATAATAATGTGTATGACTACTAATTACCATAAAAGTCGATAGATTTAAGGTAGATAAAAAAAGCTTACCATTTCGGTAAGCTTTTTAATTAGATTAAAGCATTATTCTACAACAAATCTTTAATTTGTTCATAAATATATTCTTTACTTAACCACCAAGCTTGTTTTGTCATATATTCATCTGTAAAATTTTCTTTTTCACTCTCGGGTCGATTTATCCATGTCGCTGGGTGAGGTAATTCCCTAGAATTATTCATTAATTTCTTTTTAGGAATCCCTTTGACTACATCGTTTCTATAGTATTTTAATCTGTATTGAGCAACTTTGGCATCAGGACGAAGATGTAAAATATCTTCAAGAGATGGTTTAATGAAATTATTATTTATTCTGATTTCATTATTTTTATTTTTGGTAAAAGTTAATTCAACACCGTTTTTTAGTTTTTCTACTTCTGTTTTCCAAACTCTTTTTACTGATCCATCTATATCAGGAATGGGCATATTCCAAAATTTAGCTCCTACAAAAATGATTTTCTCAGGGTTTGTTTCGTACGAATTACTATCTTTTTTCTGTTTATTAAAATCATTAAAGATTAGTAGTAGAAATTTTTTTCTTTCTAAGAAATCATAAACTCTTGATTCCTCCCAAGATTCGTTAACTAGTTCAAGAAATGAAGGAATTCCCATAAATTTAAAATGTTCCTTTGGTTGTCCCATTCTTAAAGTAACCGTTTTTAAACTAATTTCTGCTTTTTCAATTTCTTCTGATGTGACTTCATCTGTAGTGGTTGGCAAATCAAGAATTCCACGGATTATTATGTTATTAATATTTTTTTGTGACTGACTTTTACCTACTTCGATACCAAGTTTTTGAATCAATTCACTTTGTTTCATACCGTAATAGGGAGTAAAACGGGAGACAATAATTTCCTCAAGAGTTTTCTTTTTTAGCTCACTAACATCTTTCACAATACTATTAATTGCTTCGGTATGGTCTTGTCCAATAATATGATTATTTATGAGTTCATTAATGAATTTTGATTTAAATGAATAGGCTCTAGGTTTTGCAGGAACATCTGTAAGCATTTGTTTTGTAAAATCATCACCAGTTGCTGACTTTGTACATGCTGCTAGATAATTTGTAAGCCCTTCTGATAATTGTTCAGCTTTACCAGAGTTTATATATTCAGATATTTTTTTCCAGTCTTGCTTGATGATTTCTAAATCTTTCTCAGATATTTCTATTATAGTATCTTTAGGCAAGCCAAAATCTTTTAACTCTGACATTGAAAGTAGATTCGCATATAATACTTTAAATTTTGTCTTATCTTCAATTAATTCTCCGCTAGAAATTTTTTTCTTATGCGAGACATCACGTCTATAATATTGAATTAATTCAATTAGCTTATTCTTATGCCAAAACGAGCTTTGTTCAAATGATTTACCATATTCATTTTGGTAATTTATTGTATTTAAAACAAGTCTCTCCCCAGCAATCAATTTTTTGATTTTCCTCCCTTTAACATTTCTTGTTTGTTTATCTATGGGGGTAACTTTTAATTCTACACCAGCTTCTGGAAAATCTGGTTCGGCATAATTGTCTGCAGGATGGTCAAACCAAATTTGCTCTATTACATTGCCTGGATAAGATTTATTTTTCACATTCTTAGTGTTCTTTATATCAATTTCTCCAAGTGTCTTTCCAATCGCTTCTAATGCTCTTTTATGTACTTTCTCCTTACTATTATATATATTACTCAAATCAATCAACTCCTCCAATATAACGAACAACAATTGTTAATTATAGTATATCAATGACTTTGATAATGTGCCATCAGGTTATGGACATGTTACATGCTCCTTTTATATTGCTGGTTAAGGTACTGTTTTTCACTTGGAAGTGTTATATCAGATGTTTCATCCAAAATCACTTTATTTTTAATATTTAATGATATTTATCAGTTGAAATCTCCACTTTGAGCAAGTTGTTATGAAATGAGGGGAACTACGCCTGAAGATAGAAGTACTTACAAATTTTAAAAGAATTCCTTTTGTGTACCAAGAAGCAAAATATATTTATGATAAAATATAGAAAAAGATGATTAAGAAGGGACAATTAAAGTGAAACCAACAATTTATGATGTTGCGGAAAAAGCAGGTGTATCAATAGCGACTGTATCTAAGGTAATTAATCAAACAGGGCGTATTAGTGAAAAAACAATAAACAAAGTAAATAAAGTAATGGATGAATTAGATTACCAGCCAAGTAGTGTAGCAGCAGCGTTAACAGGTAAAAAAACATATACGATTGGGGTACTTGTTCCAGATATCTCAAACTCCTTTTTTGCAGAAGTAGCAAGAGCTTTTGAGAATAGTGCACGAGAATCCGGGTATACACTCATTTTATGTAGTACAGACCATCAAACAAAACGTGAGCACGAATACATTGATTTATTATTTAAAAAGCAAGTAGATGGCATTATTATTGCAACAGAGCTAAATGATTATAAACTAGTTAAAAAAATCGTGAACCGAGATTTGCCGCTTGTTTTATTCACCGTAGATCATCCTTCCATCACAACTCATGTGGTGACAACTGATGATATGAGGGGAGGCTATCTAGCCGGGAATTATCTGACGCAGAAAGGCCATACATCTTTAACGATTATGATGGAGAAAGATAGAAAAAGTAGCTTAGGAAGACTGAATGGTTTCAAACAAGCCCTTACGGATTCAGGGGTTTCATTAGATGATGATGCTATTATTAGCTGCTATTCGACAGTGGAAGATAGCAAACGTGCAAGTAAAGAATTACTTAGTTTGCCTAATAGGCCTACAGCGGTTTTTGCTTGTACAGATTTAATTGCGATATGCCTTATGAATGAAGCAAGAAAACAAGGACTTTCGATTCCGGAAGATTTATCAATTATCGGATTTGATAATACCATCTATGCTGAGATAGCAGATCCAGGGTTAACGACGATTGAACAGCCAATTACACAAATGGCAGCCTGTACGTTTGAACAACTCTTAAAAACGATGGAAATGAAGGCGCATGCTAAGCAAAAAATTACAATTATTCCTCAATTAGTAGAGCGATCCTCAGTAAAGGATATTACATGAAAGCTTTTTTAATAGCCTACTTGAATGTAACGAAAAGAAGGTCATCGTAACCATGTGCAGTTATGATGACCTTCTTTTTATTTAGAGTTTATACTGAGAATTGCTCGCCGCTTTTCGTATTTAAATCCTGCTTAATCTCATTCTCCTTTGGAATGGTAAGGAAATGAGTTAGAAATGCACCAAAGAAGTACAAACCGGCAAAGATCCACATCACGCCGCCTACACCTAATGGACCGATGAAAGCAGTTACTACTAATGGCCCAACAAATGCTGATAATCCTGAACCTAAATTTAAGACAGACATTGCAGCTCCTTTATTTTCAGGAGATAAAGATGGAACTAAAGCTGTAAGAGGTACATAACCGGCAAGTGTTGCTCCGTAGCAACAGGCAACAAATAATATTGCCCAATAATTATGTCCTACCATTTGTGGTACATAATAGAGTGCAAGAGTTACAATTCCGCAACCGACTCCTCCGAACCATTTAATCGTATTTACCCAACCAAATTTGTCACCAACAATACCAAAAATAATATTAAACACCATATTTACAAAGAATAGAGTGCCCCAAATTTGTAGCCATTCAGTCATTGTAAAATTATATTTCATCATATAAGTAGGCAGGAAAACAACAAATCCAAACTGAGCGGCTGAATTTATAATTTTAACAATACCACCTATACCAACTTTAGGATTTTCAAATGCGATGGTAATGCCTTTTAGTAATTCACTTGATTTGTTAGAGCTTACGGTTTGTGCTTTAAATTTGTCCTTATTTACAACAATTGAGAATAATCCCCCGACGACAACAAAAATTAAGGCGCTCCATAAAGTAGCGATTTCCCCGATTTTAGGAACCATATAGCTAGAATAGAAGGCCCCGATAACACTAAGTCCAAGTTGGAATACGAACCAGAACCAACCAACTGCCCTTGAGAGCATTTGCTGAGGAGTACTGTAAGATACCCAAACTAGGAAAGAATAAGCAAATAAGGGATAACCAAATCCTCGTAGAGCGTAGCAAATTATTATTACCGGATAATTCATATGTTGAATTCCTATACCGATGAATCCAATAGAACCTAAAATGAATGATACTAAACCAAACGTCATTACTTTTCTTGGTCCCCACATTTGTACAAATACCCCCGAAAACCAAGAAGAAGCAGAAACAGTAATTCCATAAATGGTAAACAGAAAAGCAGCATGTTCTAGCGTTAGGCCTTTCTCAACGAGATAAGGGGATAACCATCCTTGTTCTAAACCATCCCCGATCATAAAAACAATAATCCCTATGTATCCCCAAGTTAAATTAGAAGGAATACCAATCTTGTCCATAAATGTTTTGTTTGAACTAATTGCGTTCATTCTCCCACCACCGATAAATTATTTTTGGTTAAGCGCTTAATTCTTTTTGATAAAAAAAGTATACGCTTACATTATGGGGTCGTCAATGAAATTTTTTGACAATTTACAACTTTCTTTCATAAGGGTGCAATCTATTTACTTATTGGTCACTAAAATGATCGTGAACATGAATAGAAAGAAATAACTTAAAGATGGGTTGTCAGTAGTATAAAGGTTTAATTTTCTTTGTTATATCAGTATTTTAAATGAGTATATTTGTAGCTATTTAGATTATTTGTTTCTAATTATTAATTGGTATATGGATGTAGTATGCATATTGAGGAAATTTGAAATTCGGATGAAAAGAAAAGTATTCAAAAAAATAAAAATGTTTTCAATTTAGGGTCAAGTGTGTATAATGAAGAAAAATAGGGAAAGCGCTTAACTAAATTTGATGTGCTAAACCTTATAGACTTTCATTTCGTTTCTTAAATTTTAATAAAGAGGGAGAAATCATATGAATGTTTTAACGATTGGGATTATTGGTGCTGGACGAATTGGGAAACTGCATGTTGATAATTTGCAGCTTATGCCACAAGTGAAAATTAAAGCGGTTTCAGATGTAGTGATTAATCATCTAGAAAAGTGGGCTCAAGATAAAGGGATTTCCACTCTGACTACAAACTATCAGGATTTATTAGCAGATCCAGAAATTGATGCTGTCTTTATTTGTTCACCAACAAATACACATGCGCAAATTATTAAAGAAGCGGCACTTGCGAAAAAACATATTTTCTGCGAAAAGCCTGTTAGTTTCTCAGTAGAAGAAACATTAGATGCATTAGAAGTAGTAAAAGAACAAGGTGTATCTCTTCAAGTAGGTTTTAATCGCCGTTTCGATCCTAACTTCAGGAAAGTCTATGATCTTATTCAACAAGGAGAAGTGGGACAACCACATATTTTAAAAATTACGTCTAGAGATCCACAACCACCAAGTATTGAATATGTTCGCTCCTCAGGTGGATTGTTTATGGATATGATGATTCATGATTTTGATATGGCTCGATATGTAATGAATAGTGAAGTTGTTGAAGTATTTGCTTATGGAACAACACTAATTGATCCGTCCATTCAGGAAGTAAATGATGTTGATACGGCAATTGTCACATTAAAATTTGCAAATGGAGCATTAGGTGTAATTGATAATAGCCGCCAAGCTGTTTATGGATATGACCAGCGTCTTGAAGTGTTTGGTGAAAAGGGAGCGGTCACTGCGGATAATTGCTGCCCGACAACTGTACAAGTGTCAAAAACAGAAGGTGTTGTAAAAGATAAGCCACTTTATTTCTTCTTAGAGCGCTATACGCAGGCTTACATTGAAGAAGTAACACAATTTACAAAGTCAATTATAGAAGGACAAGCTGTTATTTGCAGTGGTAATGATGGGTTACAAGCAGAACGAATTGCGAAAGCTGCGAAGGAATCTTTACTAACAGGAAAACCTGTTCAAATTGAACATAAACAACCTGCATTAAATCAATAAAGAGAGCGCTTACTTCTAGATAGATAAAGAGTCATGAATATTAGGTTTATAAAAATATTAACCATATCATTCACTCTTTCATAAAACATGGGAGGTAGTAACAATGAATCCACTTATTTTTAAAGAATATTGCCCATTAGACCTAATTGCAGTTGGACGTTTATGCGTTGATTTAAATGCCAATGAAACACAACGCCCTATGGAAGAAACGAGAACATTTACTAAGTATGTAGGGGGATCTCCTGCCAATATTGCAATTGGTGCGGCACGTCTTGGCTTACAAACAGGATTTATCGGTAAAGTGTCCGATGATCAAATGGGCCGTTTTATTACAGAGTACCTAAAGGACAACAATATTAATACAGATCAGATATGTATCGATCGTACTGGTGCAGTGACAGGTCTAGCTTTTACAGAAATTAAAAGCCCTGAAGATTGCAGTATTTTAATGTACCGTGACAATGTCGCAGATTTAAATCTTGATCCAACAGAAGTTTCTGAGGACTATATTAAACAATCAAAAGCACTCTTAATTTCAGGAACAGCTTTAGCGAAAAGTCCTTCTCGCGAGGCGGTATTTTTATCGCTAGAATATGCACGAAAGCATGATGTAGTCGTATTTTTTGATGTTGATTACCGTCCTTATACATGGCAGTCAGAAGCTGAAACGGCTGTGTATTACAATCTAGCTGCTGAAAAGTCTGATGTCATTATTGGAACGCGTGAAGAATTCGATATGATGGAAAAACTATTAAACTACGAACAATCTAATGATCAAGTTACGGCTGAAAGATGGTTTTCTCATCATGCGAAAATCGTCGTAATTAAGCACGGCGGGGATGGTTCAATCGCTTATACGAGAGACGGTCAATCTCACCGCGGTGGTATCTTTAAAACAAAGGTATTAAAGACGTTCGGCGCCGGTGATTCATATGCTTCTGCGTTTATTTACGGCTTAATGCAAGGGCTTGAGACTCCTCAAGCGATGCGATTAGGAGGCGCTTCTGCTTCGATCGTTATTTCTAAACATAGCTGTTCTGATGCAATGCCAACAAGGGCAGAGATTTCTGCATTCATGGAAACGGCTGAGGAAATTGTATAGAAACTTCATAAACCAGTAATCAAGTAAGGGCGTATCCTATTGGACGCTTCTACATTACATAAAAGGGAGAGAATTAATATGACAGTACAAACAGCACAAATTGTAAAAAACTACATTGGCGGCGAATGGGTAGAATCCTCTTCAACTAAGATGGAAGCTGTATATAATCCTGCAACAGGAGAACTAATCGCTCAAGTACCACTTTCAACGAAAGAAGATGTTGAACAGGCTGTACTAGCAGCAAATGAAGCGTTCAAATCTTGGTCTAAAACCGCTGTGCCAAAACGCGCTCGTATTCTATTTAAATATCAACAATTACTTGTAGATAACTGGGAAGAGTTAGCGAAACTTATTACGATTGAAAATGGAAAAAGCTATAACGAAGCCTACGGTGAAGTTCTTCGTGGTATTGAGTGTGTGGAATTTGCTGCAGGTGCTCCGACATTAATGATGGGAAAACAGCTTCCTGATATTGCGACAGGTATTGAATCTGGTATGTATCGTTATCCAATTGGTGTTATAGGCGGGATTACACCTTTTAACTTCCCGATGATGGTTCCATGCTGGATGTTCCCACTTGCGATTGCGTGTGGTAATACATTTGTGTTAAAACCTTCAGAGCGTACACCTCTGCTAGCGGCAAAATTAGCTGAATTAGCTGAAGAAGCTGGTTTACCGAAAGGCGTTTTAAATATCGTCAATGGTGCACACGATGTAGTAAATGGTCTTCTGGAACATAAATTAGTGAAGGCTATTTCGTTTGTAGGTTCTCAGCCAGTTGCAGAATATGTATACAAAAAAGGAACAGAAAACTTAAAACGTGTTCAAGCATTAGCGGGTGCGAAAAACCATTCCATTGTATTAAATGATGCGAATCTTGAACTAGCAACAAAGCAAATTATTAGTGCTGCATTTGGTTCAGCTGGTGAGCGTTGTATGGCTGCTTCTGTTGTAACAGTAGAAGAAGAAATTGCAGATCAATTAGTTGGAAGACTAGTAGAAGAAGCAAATAAAATTGTGATCGGCAATGGTCTTGATGAAGATGTATTTTTAGGACCAGTTATTCGTGATAATCATAAAGAGCGCACAATTGGTTACATCGATTCAGGTGTAGAACAGGGTGCTACGTTAGTTCGTGATGGACGCGAAGATACAGCTGTAAAAGGAGCTGGTTATTTCGTTGGGCCAACAATTTTTGACCATGTTACAAAAGAAATGAAAATCTGGCAAGATGAAATTTTTGCTCCTGTTTTATCAATTGTTCGTGTGAAATCATTGGATGAAGCGATTGAAATTGCGAATGAGTCTCGCTTTGCAAATGGAGCTTGCATTTATACAGATAGCGGGGCAAGTGTACGTCAATTCCGTGAAACAATTGAATCAGGCATGTTAGGTGTGAATGTTGGGGTTCCAGCACCAATGGCATTCTTCCCGTTCTCTGGCTGGAAAGACTCTTTCTATGGTGATCTTCATGCGAACGGTACTGATGGCGTTGAGTTTTATACTAGAAAGAAAATGCTTACATCTCGTTGGGAAAAGTAATCATTAAGAGAGAAGTAGAATCTCTCTAGTTGTTCGTAAGCGAAAGAAACGGAAGTATTAAAACATAAGAAGGAAGTATTAGGAGTCTATCAAATTCCTGATACTCCTTTTTCATATGCAGAATGACTGATAGAGATAGAAAGGAGCAAACAATATGCAAACTGTTAGAATGACCACGGCGCAAGCCTTGGTGAAATTTTTGAACGAGCAGTACGTAGAGTTTGATGGAGAGCAACAAAAGTTTATTAAGGGAATCTTTACTATTTTTGGTCATGGAAATGTAGTAGGACTAGGTCAAGCTTTAGAAGAAGACGCAGGGGAATTAGAAGTATATCAAGGGAGAAATGAGCAAGGGATGGCAAATGCTGTGATGGCCTTTGCAAAACAAAAACACAGAAAACAAATTATGGCATGTACTTCTTCTGTTGGTCCTGGATCAGCAAATATGATTACCTCTGCTGCAACAGCTTCTGCAAATAATATTCCCGTTTTACTACTTCCAGGTGATGTATTTGCAACGAGACAACCTGATCCTGTTCTTCAACAAATTGAACAAACGCATGACTTATCTATTTCTACGAATGATGCTTTTCGTGCAGTAAGTAAGTACTGGGACCGGATAAATCGTCCTGAACAATTGATGACAGCTATGATTCAAGCCATGCGTGTTTTAACGAATCCAGCAGATACAGGAGCTGTAACAATTTGTTTACCACAAGATGTCCAAGGAGAAGCGTGGGATTTTCCAAGTTACTTCTTCCAAAAGCGTGTTCACCGTATTGAACGTCGTTTACCCACAAAAGCCAGCTTAGTGGATGCGGTTGAAATGATTAAGAGAAAGAAAAAGCCAGTTATGATTTGCGGTGGTGGTGTAAGATACGCCGAAGCGGCAGAGGAACTCAAACAATTTGCTGAAACATTCCACATTCCATTTGGGGAAACACAAGCTGGGAAAAGCGCGATTGAAAGCAGCCATCCATATAACCTTGGCGGCATTGGGGTAACCGGAAATTTAGCAGCTAATACAATTGCAAAGGAAGCGGATCTTGTTATTGGAGTCGGGACGAGATTTACTGATTTTACAACGGCATCTAAGCAATTGTTTCAGAATGAAGAGGTTGAGTTTTTAAACATCAACATTTCAGAATTCCATGCGAACAAGCTCGATGCAATGAAGGTTATAGCAGATGCGAAAGAAGCGCTTCTTGCTCTAATAGATGAACTGCAAGCAATTGATTATCGATCTAGTTATACAGTAGAAATCACTAATGCAAAAGAGGCTTGGGAAACAGAATTAACACGTCTACATAATATTCGCTTTACAGGTAAAGATTTTACACCAGAAGTCGAAGGTCATTTCGATGAGAATTTAAATGAGTATGTGGACGCACTTGGTACACAATTAACACAGACTGCAGTCATTGGACAAATTAATACATTACTTGATGAAGATGCAATCATCGTTGGTGCGGCAGGAAGTCTTCCGGGTGATTTACAAAGAATGTGGGCATCGAGAAAACCAAATACATATCACATGGAGTATGGATACTCTTGCATGGGCTATGAGGTTGCAGGCGCACTTGGTACTAAGCTAGCTGAACCATCGAAGGAAGTATATGCAATGGTAGGGGATGGCAGTTACCAAATGCTTCATTCTGAGCTCGTCACAAGTCTTCAAGAAAACAAAAAAATTAATGTCTTATTGTTTGATAACTCCGGATTTGGCTGCATTAATAACTTACAAATGGGCAATGGAATGGGGAGCTTTGGAACAGAGTTTCGCTACCGAAACCAGGAAACTCGTAAATTAAACGGGGCTATTATGAAAATTGATTTTGCAGCTAGCGCGGCTGGATATGGTGTGAAAACGTATCGTGTTACATCGATAGAACAATTACAGGAAGCGCTTAAAGATGCGAAAAAACAAACGGTTTCTACATTGATTGATATTAAAGTATTACCAAAAACAATGACAAATGGATACGAGTCATGGTGGCATGTAGGTGTTGCAGAAGTATCTAATAGTCAAAGTGTACAAGCTGCGTACGAGAGTAAAGTAAGTAACTTGCAAAAGGCAAGATCTTATTAAATTAGGACACAAAAAGGGCTTTTTATCTACATGCATATTTTTTAGAAAGCTCTCTTTTTAACGGACAGAAAAGAGAAGTTGGCGAATTTCTATAACATTTTGCAAAGAGGAGAGACAAGGGGATGTTCAAAGAAAACACGATTAAGCTTGGAATTGCACCAATCGCTTGGACAAATGATGATATGCCGGAGCTAGGAGCAGAAAATACGTTTGAACAATGTATTAGTGAGATGGCACTAGCTGGTTTTAATGGGAGTGAAGTTGGTAATAAATATCCGAGAAATACAGTTGTATTGAAAAAATCTTTGGAATTACGAAACCTGGAGATTGCTAGCGCATGGTTTAGTGCGTTCTTGACAACGAAGCCGCTTGAAGAGACGGTACAAGCATTTATTAAACATAGGGATTTCTTGCATGATATGGGTGCAAAAGTCATCGTTGTATCAGAGCAAGGACATAGTATTCAAGGTTTAATGAATGTATCGCTGTTTAAAAACAAGCCTGTTTTTACAGAAGAAGAGTGGGATAAACTTGCGGATGGGTTACATCACCTCGGTAAATTAGCTCAGGAAAAGGGGCTACATATTGTATACCATCATCATATGGGTACGGGTGTTCAAACAACGGCAGAAATTGAAAGGTTAATGGATATGACTGATCCAGAGCTTGTATCCCTGCTTTTTGATACAGGTCATCTTGTTTTTTCAGGAGAAGAGCCGCTTTATATTTTGAAAAAATATTTACCTCGTATTAAACACGTACATTTAAAAGATATTCGCCAGGAAGTAGTAGATGCTGTAAAGGAAAACAATTTAAGCTTCTTACAGGCAGTGAAGAAGGGTGCATTTACAGTTCCAGGAGATGGCGTAATTGTATTTGATGAAGTGTTTACTATTCTTGCAAACTCTTATTATAAAGGGTGGTTTGTGGTAGAAGCAGAGCAAGACCCAGCTTTAGCGAATCCTTTTGAATACGCATTAAAAGCCCGAAAATTCATACAAGAGAAAGCGGGTCTTTAATTACCCATTGTGAGATTACAAGTTTCAATGGCTATTAAAAAAATAGGGGATAGTAGGAAAGTGAGGTGTTATATGAAACCAACAATTTATAGTGTTGCTGAAGAAGCGGGTGTATCTATATCAACTGTATCAAAGGTAATAAATCAGACTGGGAATATTAGTGAACGTACAAGGCGAAAAGTACATCAGGTAATGGATGAACTAAATTACCATCCAAGTGTTGTGGCATCTGCTTTAACAGGAAAACAAACAAAAATGATCGGTCTTCTCATCCCTGACATCTCCAATCCGTTTTTTGCTGAAGTAGCAAGAAGTATTGAGGACCGAAGCTATGAGCTAGGATTTCATGTCATGATATGTAATACGGATAATGATGCACAGAAAGAAAAGAAGTATTTATCCTTATTAACTCGTCAAAGAATCGATGGTCTTATTATCGCTTCGGCTTTCCGAAATGCTAGCTTACTAGAGAATATGGTAAAGCAGGATGTGCCTGTTAGTTTAATCGCTTCAGAAATTTTTAATTTACCCGTCAACACTGTAACTGTAGATGATTATAAAGGAGCTTATTTAGCTACTTCTTATTTACTATCTTTACATCATAGGAAAATCGCTATTATTACAGAGGATGCCAAAAGTAATCAGCTTCGCTTGCGTGCTTTTAAAGATGTTATGCAAGAAGAAGGAATCATTGTACCCAGCGATTATATAGTGAAAACGGAAGCGACAATTCAAAAAGGATTTGAGAGCGCTCAACAACTCTTAAGACTACAAGAAAGGCCAACCGCGATTTTTGCATGTAATGATTTATTAGCGATTGGAGTCATGAAAGCTGCTAAAAGAGTTGGTTTAAATGTCCCTGAAGATTTATCAATTATTGGCTTTGATAATACTGTACTTTCTACTACAACAACCCCTATGTTAACGACCATTGCCCAGCCAATGAAGCAAATGGGTACAAAGGTAGTAGAGTTGCTCGTTGAAGAGATGAAACATCCAAAACTTTGTAAGGAACATTTGCTTCTTACCCCTGAGTTAATTATTCGACAATCAACTTGCCCCCTTACATAAGGAATAGAAAGAAAAGACTTTTGATTTTACATTTAATAAATAATATTGAAAAAGGTGATGTAATGCCATTAGTGCAAATGAAGGATATTTTAAAAAAAGCTTATCAAGAGAATTATGGGGTCGGAGCTTTCAGTGTTGCCAATATGGAAATGGTGATGGGGGCTATTAAGGCGGCTGAAGAGTTGCGTTCTCCACTTATTCTACAAATTGCAGAAGTTCGTTTGAATCATTCGCCAATTCATATGATTGGTCCTTTAATGGTAGCTGCGGCGAAAGAAGCAACTGTCCCTGTAGCTGTTCACTTTGATCATGGTATGACAATTGAAAGGATTAAAGAGACGTTAGAGATTGGTTTTAGTTCAGTTATGTTTGATGGCTCTCACTATCCATTAGAAGAGAATATCCAAAAGACAAAAGAAGTTGTAGAGCTGGCGAAAAAGTACGGAGCGACGGTAGAGGCAGAGATTGGCAGAGTAGGTGGTAGTGAGGACGGATCAGAAGATATTGAGATGCTGCTGACAAGTACTCAAGAAGCAAAACGATTTGCAGAAGAAACAAATGTAGATGCATTGGCTGTTGCAATTGGAAATGCACACGGTATGTATAATGGAAATCCTAATTTACGGTTAGACCGCTTAAGAGAAATTAATGAGGTAGTTCATATTCCATTGGTATTACATGGTGGTTCTGGCATTAGTCCAGAGGATTTCAAGCAATGTATTCTACATGGTGTTCGCAAAATTAATGTAGCAACAGCAACGTTTCATAATGTAATCACTGCGGTTAACACCGCTGTTGGAAACGCTCCTTATTCAGATTACTTTACGTATCATCAAGATGTAATTTCCGCCGCATACGAAAACGTAAAAAATCATATGCGAATATTTGGAAGTGAAAACAGAGTATAACGAGAAAGGCTTCCTTCATCAGTAATAGAAGAAACTCGAAGTTTAGTGAACTGAATAGGGAGGAGGTTATAGAGTGCTCATTAGATAAAAGGGGGAGAAATCCGTGTTAGGAAAATTAGGTGAATTAAAAGAAGGATATAATGTATTAACGGAAATGAATGGTCAGTGCAGTGATATGTTAATGGACATAGGTATATATAAGATGTCTAATGGAAAGGAAGAGTTGCTATTAGATATTAATAATGAAACGGCAATTCTTTTACTAGAAGGGACAATCCGTTTAGAGTGGGAAGGAATTGAACAAGTTATTCAAAGACAGTCTGTTTTTGAAGAAAACCCTTGGTGTTTACATGTGGCTAAAAATGTAAAGGTTACAATTACTGCTCTTTCAGACAGTGAAGTGCTTGTTCAAAAAACGGATAATGACGAAGAATTCGCGTCCAAGTTATATACTCCAGATGAGTGTCAAAGTGTTGTAGCTGGAGAAGGAGTATGGGAGGGAACAGCGCAGCGTGTTATTCGCACAATTTTTGACTATAATAATGCAGCATATTCTAATATGGTAGTTGGAGAAGTTATTTCTTATCCAGGACGATGGTCCAGTTATCCGCCACATCACCATGACCAACCAGAGGTATATTATTATCGCTTTAACAAGGAGCAGGGATTTGGGTGTGCAATGGTTGGTGAGGATGCTTATCGCGTCGTACATAATAGTTTTATTACGATTCCAGGTGAGCTAGATCACCCACAAGCAACGGCGCCTGGATATGCAATGTATTTTTGTTGGATGATTCGACATCTTGAGAATAATCCATGGAATGATCGTATCATGGAGGAAGAACACAAGTGGTTATTAGAACCAAACACGAAAATTTGGCCAGAAAAGGAATAGACGAAAATAAAGGTTTTGGTGCAAAAAAATATAAAAAGTAGATTCAAAATAAATGATTATAAGAATAAAGCAGCACGTTCTGTATTATAAATAAGCGCACTTTCTTGTTAAGAGAATGCGCTTATTTACATTATTTATATTGAGTATGAGAAAAAATAAGGCTCTCTAACTCTACAGGCGCCTTTGCGAGGGTGCTTTTTTTATTGCACATTATGGATAAGGACAAGCATATATTGAAGCGTAGGACAAGTTCACTCGCTTGTATCCTATTTCAATACTCATCGGAAACTCCTTATCACTTATTTTAGCATCTACTGACGTGGATGCTTTTTTTCACATATAAAGAATTAAAACATTGTAGTACCATTAAAACTATCAAAACCATCAAAACAATTAGAGCAACCACCGCAACCACCGCAACCACCACAACCAAAACCAAAACAACCGAAGCAACCAAAACAACGGAATCCACCACAACGAAATCCACCGCCACAACGGAATCCACCACCGCCACAACGGAATCCACCACCGCCACAGCGACGAGCATCATCTTCAATATAGTAATATGGATATTGGTTTTGCTGGTCCCAATACACAACATTTCCAGACTGATAATCATTAAGGCTTAACGATTGTAGTTCTTGTTGAAAATTATTCATTTTCATGCCCCCCGTTTATAAACTAAAACCCCATCGATGTTTTCCTATATTTCTGTTCGTTAAATCTAAGTAGAAATAGCGCTATAAACTAAGTTCAATACGCACACCAACAAAATATGACCTATCACTAGATGATGCACCTTGTTCATATGTCTATTTTTAGGTTGTTTTTACTATGGGCTCATTTTTATAAATGGTTGCAATTTTTCCAGGTTATGATTATTGGGGATTAAAATATCATTTTATAGGTGCTGTAATGGCTATATGTGCAGGGAATTTTGCTCTGCTATATACAGGACTAGCATTAAGCAAATGTAAGGATTGCAGAAATTTTTCTCATTTAAGTGTGAGTTTAGGAGTAATAGGAATCATTAGTGCGTGTTTGTGTAAATTCAACACCCTTAGATATCCAGCAGTGTTTGAAAGAATATCTGTTTATACAATTATGGGATGGGACATATTGTTTGGAATACTTCTAATAAAGGGGGTGTATGGAAATATCGTTCGTGAATCTAAAAAGTGTGTAACCTGAAAATAAAATTTAAAAGTAATCATGACTTTATTCTAAATAGGCAGTTGTATTTTTTGAAGAAAAACAATAAAAGTATATATTTATTAGTCTCATCTAATAGATATATACTTTTATTTTGTTTGTGATTTAAATTATAACTTCCCCATTCCGGAAAGGCTCGAACTTAAGACCGCCACGCTGTCAAGATAAGAAACATATATTTTACGTTTCGGGAATATCGAGAAAAAAGTTAGTCGTATCAAGGTGTATAGGGGATTCTATATTTTCTTATGTAAATTCTGTAGCGTAGAAAAATGACATTTCTTGACCAGAATCTTGGCCGATTTTTACTTAGTTTCTTATGAGTTTTTTTGAAGAGTGATCTAATGGATTGCTTTTTTTATTAGGAAGTTTAGTGAAGTAATGGATTCACTTGTACTTTTGGTGCCTGCCCCCTGGTGCATTAAAGTTTTAATATACTGGGGGTGGGCACCAATTTGGATATGGAATATATAGAAGTTACTCTAGTTGTCCGGCTTTTAAATTAGCTGTAAATATATATAAACATCGTTATATATTGGTTTTTGGTATTTGGTATTAACGGTTCAATATAATATTAAACTTTCATAACGGAAAGGAAGCATCCGAACAAAGAAATGAAATTTTGTAATTTTGGAGTCAAATGATGTATTTTAATTTATTAATGAAATAAAAATGCCCAGACTTGTTAGAAAAAACAACAGGCTAAGGTATTTTTTATCTCACAGTATAAATGTTTGTCAGAATTAACAAAGTGCACATCCATCATTTTAAGACATAGTACCATTTATTGTTAAAATAATTGTTATCACCGACACAGCCGAGTAAAGCGATACGATTCCCCATCCAACTATTCGTTTCCACCGAGAGTTAGCGTGTTCCCCCATAACCTTTCGATTGTTGGTAAGTAGAACTAAAAAGATTAGATCCGGAACAAACAGCATAATCGCAAAAATTTGAGTAAAGACAGCTATCATACTTAATGGCAAACCAGGGATTAAAATAATCACTGCTCCCAGTAACAGACAGCCAAAATAGAGGCCATAGAACTTTGGTGCTTCCGATATTTTATGGTTTTGACTCCTCTTCCAGCCAAAGGCTCCGGCAATAGTATAGGACGAAGAAAAGGAAATTGTGATGGCAGCAAGCCAGCCGGCATTAAATAATCCTAAAGCAAATAAAATGCTACCTAAGTGGCCAGTAACCGGTATGAAAGCAGTAATCAACTCAGCCGGATTGGACTCATCGAGATTAGCCACCTGTCCTACGAGTGCAGCACCGCAGATCATGACAGCAGCCGCAAAAATCGGCTGCAACAGGGAGCCCAGTGCAATGTCAATACGCCCTAACCGTAGATCTTTGCGTGTTAGCCCTTTATCTAGGGTTGTGTTATTGTTGTAATACAACATAAATGGAGCGATGGCATTTCCGATTGTTGCCAAGATAAACACCAACATCCCATTTTCCTTTAGATCCCATGATATACTCGGCCAACTGGTAAATACTTTACCAATTTCAGTCGGATCGGGGTGGGACATAAAGGCGACAATGATAAATACAATATTGATTACTCCGACGAATATCCCTAATCTCTCTTTTGACCAATATCCCATAAAAAACATAACAAAACAGACAAAGGCGAAACTGATGAGATCACTTATCAATAGTGGTAGACCTATCAGTGTCAGCCCAGCCGTCATTCCTATAAACTCAGTTACAATGTACATCAAGTTTGCCAACGCTAATGCCGCCACACTGGCGTAATGCCAAAACGATCCGAAATGGCGAAGAAGCAGTTCCCTATACTCGGTTTTGGTTACCGCTCCTAGACGCATTGACATCTCCTGCATGTTATAGTCAATAGGCGCGAGCAGAAATAGCAGAGGAAGAAAAAAGCTTATGCCAAACGTGGCTCCTGTCATCGTATAACTGATCATACCTCCAGCGTCATTATTGGCTAGCGACGAGATAATACCTGGTCCTAAAAGCGCCCAAAATAGCCATAGTTTTCTTTTAAATCCTGACCTGCCTTTTGTCACCTTTTCTTTAAAGGAAATACTTTCGTCCGATTGACTTTCTTTTGAAGAACCTGAATATGAATCTATTTCGCTCATTCCTTTTTCACTTCCCCTATGATTTTTTAAATACATCCGTATTCTATTCTCGGTTGTTGAATAATTTGCATGGTCCTATAATTTTTTTGATAAAAACTCAACAAGTGTTGTAATTTTATCAACAGTAATTAGAATAAGTGAAACCTTTTCTCAACAGCTAAGATAACATATACAAACTATAGGGAGATGGTGATTGATGGTAACAGAATATGTGTCTGGGATGATTACATCCATTTGTAGGTTCTGGTGCAAAAACTTTGAAGTATATGAAAATGGTCTATCAAACTTGGGCATACTGATACTAGCACTCTAAAAAAGGATGTGATTGGTATGGAAAAGTAAAATCTATTCAAGTGGAAACATTATCAAAGGATATTATTTTATTAACCGTGAGATGGTACCTACGGTACAACCTCAGTTTTCGTGATTTAGTCGAAATGATGGAAGAACGTGAGCTATCCCTTGCTCATACAACTATCATGCGATGGGTTCATCAATATGGTCCCGAATTAGATAAGCGCGTACGATGTCATCTTAAATCAACCAATGATTCTTGGCGAGTCGATGAGACGTATTTGAAAGTCAAAGGTCGATGGATGTACCTATATCGTGCTGTTGATTCAAAAGGAAATACAATTGATTTTCATTTAAGCAAAACAAGAGATTATAGGGTTGCAAAGCGTTTTTTCAAGAAAGCTTTGCAGTCTTTTCATGTTTCAAAGCCCCGTGTGATTACAGTAGACAAAAATCCGGCCTATCCTATAGCGATTGAAGAGTTGAAGAAAGAGAAGAAGATAGATGCCTGTAGGCATCCAAATAAGGCAGATAAAATACCTTAATAACATTGTAGAGCAAGATCATCGTTTTATTAAAAAGAGAGTTCGTTCAATGTTGGGATTGAAATCTTTTCGTACAGCTAAATCTATTCTTTCAGGAATAGAAGCGATGCATATCATTAAAAAAGGCCAACTTATTTTACGGGACAAGTCTGTCCAAAATGAAATGAAGTTTATTCATCAACTATTCGGAATGACTGCATAAGAATAGATTCCATTAGGAATCTATATGCCTCTTTCAAATAGATGCAATCTTTGCACCAGAACCCTTTTTTTCGCCAAGCCGACAGAAAAAACGCAAGATAATGGTTCTCGACTTGGATAAGTAAGTATACGAGCCGAACTGCTTAGATCAATCACTCAAAAATTGTTTTTATTCAATATGTTGATACGTTTAACTCGTGGGGTTTCGCCCTCACACGACGAGCCAGCACTCTAGCCAAAACGCAAGTTTCTAACCAAAAACAAAACCATAAAAAAGAAAAGTTATATATTAAACTTTTTTTATTGAATAATTTAGGAACTAAACTGAAACCCTTGCATAATATGTAATTAGGAAAAACAGTTTTGGAAACAAAACGTCCTTTCCGTCGGGGCAACCCGAAGGGAAGACCGATGTCTTCCCGCCCTACATAAAAAGATCACCTTAGGGTGGTCTTTTTTAATTTTAGGTAATTTTCAGGTTTGATGAATTCCGCTCACTCTTTATTTTTTTATGTATTAATAAAAAAATCGAGTATAAAACATTTGCGGTTTCATACTCGATTTACTATGTTTTTTTATTTCCAGAATTTCCACCAATGTTATTTAGGATTCGTTTGGGTATCGCTCTAATATAAAGACTAAATGACTTTAGTAACTAATTTTGAACTTTCTCCTATAATCTCTAGTATAGAAACGGAATAATTCGCCAAGTCTTGGACTGATATTGTTTATATTGTTCACCAAACAGTGTAACAAGAATTCTCTCTTCAATTTTTATACGATACGAATACGCAAGGAAAAATAAAATGATATTTATGATAATGGCAATGATCGAAGATGAAGATATAGCAAATCCTAAAAAGGTCAAAAAAGACCCTAAATAACCAGGATGGCGAATATATTTATATAGACCGTTTTGAATTAACTTATGTTCCCCCTGCATTCCGACATTCCTACTGTAAAATCTCCCTAATATTTTCATTGAAGAAAATCTTATCCATACACCAATTAGCCCGACAATAACACCAAAAAACAGCAATGAATTAATCTTATTTATTGTAAAGAAATACATAATCTCTGGAATGGTTAACATCAAGGCTAAAACTACTCCGATAAAAAAACTAGAACCACGATTTTGTTTTTCTTCTTTAACAGGTGAACTTCTATAAAATTCTAATAATAAATACAGAAAAATAGGTAAATATGCTATGAAAAACATAATTCTTTTTCCTTTCAATAAAAGTATCTTATGATTAACTCATTTATTTTTATCGATTAGGTCACGCAATTTGGAGATCCCTTCAGAAATAACTAATTGCTCTTCCTTGTTTGATGCCTTTATTTTTGCAAGTAATGGCACATAATAATCAGGGATTAACTTTTCAATATAGTCTTTAACTTGTTCTGAAGGGTAGTTTAACTTATATAATCTTCGTTATTGGAAGTTATTGCTACACCTCCTCCCTTCAAAGATTTTGTAGTAGTGACCATTATTAGTCACCAATATAGGTGACTAATAGGTTAAATTCCTATTGTTTTTTCATGATATCCCCTCATTTAATTATTAATGTCAACTTTAAAAAAACTTTATTTATAAGCGTTTAGCATTAGACACCAATATTGGTGTCTAATATGTTTAATGCACAATATTTTCATGAAATTTCTTCATCTTCGGCATGTATTTAACAGAAAAACGACGATAAATTAGTAGCAAATATAGCTAAAGCCTTGCGTATCAACGCTTAGCGATTGGTACTAATATTGGTGTCTAATATGTTTAATGCACAATATTTTCATGAAATTCCTTCATCTTCGGCATGTATTTAACAGAAAAACGACGATAAATTAGTGGCTAATATAGCTAAAGCCTTGCGTATCAACGCTTAGCGATTGGTACTAATATTGGTACCAATATTGGTGTCTAATATGTTTAATGCACAATATTTTCATGAAATTTCTTCATTTTCGGCATGTATTTAACAGAAAAGCGACGATAAATTAGTAGCAAATATAGCTAAAGCCTTGCGTATCAACGCTTCGCGATTGGTACCAATATTGGTACCGATATTGGTGTCTAATACGTTTTATGCACCATTTTTTCATGAAATTTCTTCATTTTCGGCATGTATTTAACAGAAAAACGACGATAAATTAGTGGCTAATATAGTTAAAACCCTTGCGTATCAACGCTTCGCGATTGGTACCAATATTGGTACCGATATTGGTGTCTAATACGTTTTATGCACCATTTTTTCATGAAATTTCTTCATCTTCGGCATGTATTTAACAAAAAAAAGACGATAAATTAGTGGCTAATATAGTTAAAACCCTTGCGTATCAACGCTTCGCGATTGGTACCAATACTGGTGTCTAATATGTTTAATGCACCATTTTTTCATGGGATTTCTTCATCTTCGGCATGTATTTAACAGAAAAACGACGATATATTAGTAGCTAATATAGCTAAAGCCTTGCGTATCAACGCTTTGCGATTGGTACCAATATTGGTGACTAATACATAAATATTAAATTTCGTAATCAATACATTTGTTCTTAGGCATCTGATTTATTTCTCTTCATAGATCCTCTTCTTTACAAGTCTTGCTATCTTCTTTTCGTCAAATGTATATATACTTTGAACTTACTTTTCTTACATAAGAATTTTTTATTTAATACCTTCTAATGAACTCTTTTACAATCATCTAAGAAAATACAAATAAATCGACTCAACCAGCGATATCCACTCATACTTACTTTCATAGACTTAGGTTCACATATCTAGGCATATGAACCTAAGTCAATTTTTGGGTCCATATCTTATATTCACATACCATCTGGTTCAATAAACCTTTTAATATCAACTGTTTTGGTATTTCCTCACTTCATTCCATCGAGCGAAATTACAATGCTTAAAAACCGCAACTTAATATATCTAGAAATCCCTTAAAATATTATATATTTGTGTATATAATGCCTCATAACTCCCAATGCAAAACTAATGATTTTTTCAACCTTTTTATTATCTCAAATTCGGATTGAATTCTGTGCAATAAGAAAAAATACTTTTACTGATTCTTTCTTCAATCATATTTTTCTTATATATTAAATGGGTTTTACACTTTTTACCAAATTTCAATATCTAAAATTTAAACTGTGAGGTGCTTTATGAGAAAAGAAGATTGGGTAATAAAATACATTACGGGGGCAAATCATTCTGGAATGTATCTAGGTGTAAGTGATATCTATACATTGTTTTTTTTATATGAGCAACGGTTGTTGACTGTGAGGCAGCTTCATACCTTCTATAATCACTATCATGAACAACCAATCAACTATAATGCCTTAATTAATCGTCTTAATAAGATGGTTAAATTGAGGTTTATAAAAAAGGCTAATTACTACTTAAAAAAAAGACATGGCTTTGAAATGAGTATATACTCTATTGGTGATAAAGGACTTTACATTCTTGAACATGCTGGATTCATTACAAACAGAAAAGAAAACCCACATGTTGGGAGAAGACAATATGAACATACTCTTGGTGTAAAAGAAGTAGTTATTCGAACCATTGATTTAGAAATTAAAAGAAAAGGTTGGTTTTGTAGTCAAAATGGAGAAAATCTATATGTTTTTAAAAAACTTATAAATGAATATGGTATTTCAAATGTATCTCCATTTTCGAGATGGTCTAGTATCCCAAAGTTTATTTATGAATCTGAAGAATGGGGAGAAAACGAAAATATGGAGCGAGGAGCGAGGGACGAACGTATGTATGGTAAAGACGATGTACTTTACAGCATGCAACCATTTTCTATGTTTAAAGATATCAAGGATGACGACGATAATTTGAAGCCTGATTGGATTTTTCGTTTTAACAAGCATCAACTCAGTATAGAAGTTGACACCGGTTCTGAACGTAACCCTGTCATTGTAAGTAAAATTAAAAAGTATATTAGATTAGCAAAACTCATGCCAACCATACAGCATCATGTCATTTTTGCTATTATTGATAATTCATATCCTACAATTTCTGAACACAGTTCGCGAAAACAGCGAACATCAAACTTAAAAGAGCTGATAAGAGAAATCCCTGAATTAGCTACATCTAACCTGCAAGTGTATGTTACACCTATGAGAAGAATCCCGGCTGTGATGTACCAAGTATTAAACAATGCGCGTAATACTATGAACAATAACATTGATTATTATAAACAATTAATACCACGGCTGAATAATTCTTTAGCATTCTCATATAACACCAATTTAATAGAATCTAAAGAACTGCTAAAGGACCATGGTTTTTACCACCAAGGCTTTTTAACAACGAATTTACCTGTATATCATTTCCAAAAAAAAGTTACACAAAATGCAGTTGGGCTATTAGAATTTAGGGCTATCGTGACTAAAATGATTGAAGGTAATGTAAATAGTTATAAAACGCTAGCAGAATTATCCCAGCTGCTTGCAAAAAACAATTCACATGAGGGAAAGTGGGTGTTTCCAAGAGATACTAAAATCATCGCTATTTATCCTAATGAATTACCTGAAACTGAATCATCTGTTCTGCACGATATTTTTCACTCTTCAATTTCTGATAATGTCATTCTAGTACGCGAGGAAGATATAAAATCATTCAATCCTCAATTTTATGACATCAGACAAAGGGAGTTGAAACAATTTGAAGATTTTTTCTATCAATAATATAGACTATAAAAAAGTCTATTGGTTTGTCATTTGCCTAATTGGTTTATCAGCACTATTTTCCTTTAGAGGAATTGTTAAATATATCTTATTATGGTTTATTCAATTAGGCTTTTCACCTATAACTATTCCAATACTTATAGGTGATCCATTAAATATTCCTTATTTCATTGAACCAATATTTTCATTTGGTTTATTTATTATTACTTGTCTAATGTCTACAAAAATAAAACAATTACAAGAGCTAAAATATCGTTATGCAGTACTTCTTATATGTTTCTCAGGTATAACTTTTCAGTACTTATGGTCATGTAGTGCATCAATCGTAAGGACACTACTCCCTTACTTTTGCTTAAAGAAGGAAATGCTATTTGTCCCTAGCCTTGAAATGCAAAGTGCATTTGTACAAACCTTCGATAATCTTATGTTATTTATCTTAGCTTTCCCGTTAATTTTCTTATTCTTAACCTTACTATTGGCTTTTCTAATTGATTAACGCACATTGGAAGAAAATTAAAAATTTATCATTTTAGCCAAGAAGACAGCCCAATCCAAGAACCAGAGTTTTTTGTCTGTTTATTCCAAAATATTTTCTTTGTCGGAGATTAGAAAAATTATGGTTTCAATAGTAACAATGATTTGGATTAAAGAACTGTTGAGTGATAATAAAGTCGCTTAAAAAATATTAAAATCATTTAAAAGATAATAAAGTTCTTCAAAAAGATGGTTTGAAATTAGATGTTCATTCCATTTTTTTGTTTGTGTTGGTGTGATAAAAGAAAGAATATTTCGATATAATAAAATCAAAATTTGGGCAGAAATGAGGAAAAGAAATTGAATATTGAGTAACAATTATATGATGTGGTGAAACATTTAATTGAACAAAGATATCCAAATGATTGGGGTGGAGCCGCAGCGATTCGTGTAGAAGATGGAACAATTTATACAAGTGTTGCTCCGGGCGTAATAAATGCTTCAACAGAACTTTGTATGGAAACAGGTGCAATTTTAGAAGCACATAAATTTCAAAAGAAAGTTACACATTCTATTTGTCTTGCAAGAGAAAATGAGCATTCTGAATTAAAGGTAATATCGCCTTGTGGTGTATGCCAAGAACGTTTATTTTATTGGGGACCAGAAGTACAGTGTGCGATTACAAATTCTAAACAAGATATTATTTTTAAACCTTTAAAAGAGTTGCAACCATATCATTGGACAGAAGCATATCATGATGAAATGGTAAAAGAATGGAGTACGAGATAGGGGGCTAAGTTTAATTATTTGCCTGATGAAAATTAAACAACTTTATTATTTTTAATAAAATTATAGTATGAAAGAAAGGCTACCTTTTTAAACATCTTTAGTAACCAACTATCTATTTAACAGATAGTTGGTTACTTTATTTCTACAATCGAAATTATATGACTTTATTATCTCTACACAATTGTGGAAAAGAAGTAAAAGATCGATACTTATTAATTATGTCTAATATGTATCGATCTTTATTTTTGTGACTTTTTCCAATTAAGGTCTTGATAAAATAGATTTTCAAAACACGCTCTTTTCTTTCGTTCTTTTATCACGGTTAATAGCATTAATTTGATCAAACTTTATTCGAAACCTACATTAAGAAGCATCCGCACCTTCAAATTGACTATTATAAAGCGAAGCATAAAAACCATCAGCCTTCAATAACTCTTCATGATTACCTTGTTCTACAATATCCCCGTCTTTCATGACAAGAATTAAGTCTGCATCACGGATTGTTGATAATCTGTGAGCGATGATAAAGCTTGTTCTGCCTTCCATGAGGTTTTCCATCGCTTTTTGGATGAGTACTTCTGTACGAGTGTCAATGGAGCTTGTTGCTTCGTCGAGTATTAATATTTTCGGATCCGCTAGAAGGGCGCGGGCAATTGTTAGTAGTTGCTTTTGTCCTTGGGATACGTTGCTTGCTTCTTCGTTTAGTTCCATTTGATATTTATTTGGTAATGTTTTTACGAAGCTGTGAACGTGAGCTGCTTTCGCTGCTTCAATTACTTCTTCGTCGGTAGCGTCCAGTCTACCGTAACGTATATTTTCCATGATGGAGCCGTTAAATAGCCAAGTGTCTTGCAGTACCATACCAAACATGTTGCGCAGGTCTTCTCGCGTGAAGTCTTTTATATCGTGACCGTCGATACATATTGCACCGCTGTTTACGTCATAGAAACGCATTAACAGTTTTACGATCGTTGTTTTACCAGCTCCGGTTGGTCCGACGATTGCTACTTTTTGTCCAGGCTTAATGTTAGCTGAGAAATTATTGATGATAATCTTATCTGGATTGTATCCAAATTGAACATCTTGGAAGGTAACTTCTCCTTGAACTTTTTGCAGCTTCACTGGATTTTCTGCTTCTGGCACTTCCTCTGCTTCTTCTAAAAATTCGAAGACTCTTTCTGCAGCAGCTGCAGTGGATTGAAGTACATTCGCGATTTGCGCTACTTGAGCGATTGGTTGCGTAAAACTTCTAACATATTGCACAAAGGCTAAAATGTCTCCAACTGCGATGGTTCTTTTTACCGCAAGCCATCCGCCTAAAATAGATACAGCGACGTAACCGATATTACCGATAAATGTCATAATCGGCATCATCATTCCAGATAAAAATTGAGATTTCCATGCGGAGAGGTAAAGGGTATCATTTACCTCTTCGAATTTTTTTACTTCTTCTTCTTCTTTGTTAAAGGCTTTTACGATATTGTGACCACTATAAATTTCTTCGACCTGACCGTTTACGTGTCCTAAATATTCTTGCTGAGATTTGAAGTATTTTTGTGATTTCTTTACGACTCCCATGATAAGAATCATGGATACTGGCAATATTAAAAGCGCCACTAATGTCATTTGCCAGCTGATTGATAACATCATGATAAGTACACCGATGATTGTAATAACGGATGTGATGATTTGCGACATACTTTGGTTTAAAGTTTGGCTCACCGTATCTACGTCATTCGTAATTCTCGATAATACTTCTCCGTGCGTTGTTTTATCAAAGTACTTTAGCGGCATACGGTTAATTTTTTCATCGATTTCTTTTCTGAAGTTATAAGATACTTTTTGGGCTACTCCAGAAATAATGTACCCCTGGATAATACCAAACGCAGTGCTCAGTAAATATAATCCAAGGAGTAAAATGACAATGTTTCCGATATAGGTAAAGTCAATAGCCGCACCGGGTGCTCCTGATACTTTGCTTACGAGTCCTTCGAAAAGTTTTGTTGTCGCATTACCTAAAATTTTTGGACCAACGATTGTAAAGGCTGCACTACCGATTGCGAAAAGGATAACGACTAAGATTGATAATTTATAGGGCTTCAAGTATTGTAGAAGTTTATTCATCGTTCCTTTGAAGTTTTTTGCCTTCTCAATCTTTCTCATGCCGCCGCCCATATGACCGCCACCACCAGGACCAGGGCCGCCTTGTCTTCTATTTTCTATTTTTCTATCACTCATGATGACAACTCCTCTCTTGAAAGTTGTGATAAAGCAATTTGCTTATAAACTTCACAGTTTTCCATAAGCTCTTCATGAGTACCAGTTCCAACTATTTTTCCTTCGTCAAGTACTATGATCTTATCGGCATTCATGATTGTACTGATTCTTTGGGCAATAAGTAAAACAGTACTTCCTGTAATCTCATTGTTTAAAGCTCTGCGCAATGCTGCGTCTGTCTTAAAGTCAAGAGCTGAGAAACTATCATCGAATATGAAGATTTCCGATTTTTTCGTAAGAGCACGCGCAATAGAAAGTCTTTGTTTTTGACCACCGGAAACGTTCGTACCACCTTGTGATATTTCTGTACGGAAGTTTTCAGGTTTCGCTTTAATAAACTCCATAGCTTGCGCGATTTCTGCCGCTTTTGCGAGTTCTTCTTCAGTTGCTTCTTTCTTGCCGTATTTCAAATTACTCTCGATTGTACCTGAGAATAGAACTCCTTTTTGCGGTACATAACCAATTTTCTCTCTTAATTCCTTCTGAGATACTTCTCTAATATCCGTGCCATCTATTAATATTTGGCCGCTTGTGACATCGTAAAAGCGTGGAATTAAGTTGATTAATGTTGATTTACCACTACCTGTACTTCCGATGAAAGCTGTCGTTTCACCAGGTTTTGCAGTAAAGGTGATATTAGAAAGCACATCTTCTTCTGCACCTGGATATCTAAAGCTAACATTTTTAAATTCAACGTAACCTTTCTTGTCTGAAGCAAATGTTTTCGGCTCTTTTACATCACTAATGGTAACGTCAGTATCTAAAACTTCTGCGATACGTTGTGCGGAAACTGAAGCACGTGGAACCATAATAGATACCATTGAAATCATTAAGAAGGCCATGATGATTTGCATTGTATATTGCATAAATGCCATCAAATCACCAACTTGCATATGTCCCATATCCACTTGGTGTGATCCAACCCAAATAATAAGTACAGTAACGGCATTCATGATAAACATCATCATTGGCATCATAAATGACATTAAACGGCTTACAAATAAATTTGTTTTTGTTAAATCTTGATTTCCTTTTTCAAATTTCTTTTCTTCATGTTTTTGATTATTAAAAGCACGAATAACGAGCATACCTGTTAAAGATTCACGAGTGATTAAGTTAATTTTATCTACTAACTTTTGGATACTCTTAAACTTAGGAATCGCGATGCTAAATAAACCAATGACTAAGCTTAAAATTGCGATTACCGCAACTCCGATAATCCATCCCATTGAAACGTCTGTAGTTAGTACCTTAATAATGCCGCCTATACCTAAAATCGGTGCATAGAATACGATCCGAAGCATCATAACCATAAGTGTTTGCACTTGCTGGATATCATTTGTACTTCTTGTGATTAGAGATGCAGTGGAAAACTTATCAAACTCCGCATTCGAGAAGTTTGTAACTTTCCGGAATACTTTCTTTCTAAGGTCTCTACCTAATCCAGCAGCTACTTTTGCAGCAAGTAAACTCACGATAACGGTAGCTGCCATACTTACTAAGGATAAAAGCAGCATTTTCCCGCCGGAAGTAAGAATATAATTAGATTGAAGCTTATCAATATTGATACCGATCTTTTTATACTCATTCTCAATGAATGAAACGGCTGATTGTGTTACCATGCTACCTGGCATATTCTTAAACTTTTCATCTGCCTTTTCTTTCATTGCATTGATTTGATCTTGGGGAAGTTTCGCAATGACTGCAAAAGGATCTGTATTTGGCGGAAGCTTCGCTGGTGTTTTGTTGTCACCTGTCGCAGCAGGAGGGAAAGCAGATGGGCCGCCTTTTTCAATTCCTTGTGTAATTAACATTGGTTTCCCAAAGATATCGTTAAGTTCGTTAATTGTATTTTTATCTTCAGTATGTAGCTTATAAAGTGGTTCTTTATCAAGCTGCGGATAATCTTTCAAGTCATTTTTTAGTTCACTTTGAGAGAGGCTGTTCTTATCTAAAAGTGCATAGTTGTCAGCTACTTTTTTCTTCTCATTTTCATTCATAAAGAGCGTAAGTTTATCCATTTCACTTTTACGAATAACCTCAGGTACTGCATTTTCTACACCTTTTTGTTGAATCCCTACATTGACAATGTTAGACATATAGTCTGGCAGTGATAGATCGCATACTGCCTGCACAGTTAAAAGACATACAACTGCAATGATGGAAGCAACAAATGGTTTTAAATGTTTGATGATCTTTAACATTTAATTCATCTCTCCATTTTCCTTGTCTAATTTTTTTAGTTTTTACTCCGTTTCACTCCTTTATTCTTCGTATTCTCAGTAATTCATTCTAGCAGCACTTTACGTATTTTCGACTACAGATTAATTTTATGACTATATGAAGATATGATGCAACTTTTAGGGGAGAGAGCAGGTCATGTTTTGTTCTGTATACCAGTGATTTATATGTTTTTTAAATCTAAAATAAAAAAGCAGATTGGCGGGGGCGGTGAATATAATGAATGTATTACTTGTACACTACTTTTCTACTTTACTTTTTCTCTTTTTTTTTGACTAAAATGTTAACAAAAAACAATCATTTTCATTGTTTTTTTGTTGAATAAATTTTGAAAGCAATTTTTAAATCTAAAGAAAGGAAAAAAGGTAGCAAATGAAAGTAAACATTAAAATTATTGAAAAACTTAAAGAAGAATCTTGTACCTTTTACATTCACATTTTTTCTGGTTTAAAATATATTATTTGCGACAATCAAAGCGTACATTGATGTTGCAATTTTATTCGGACAGGCATTATGTCACCACAATTGTCGTGCTAAATACGAGTACGTACGCGTATGTTGAACAAAACTTAACATCTGACGTTATCCACAATAGTATATGCTATATTATTTATTACCAGTCAATCGCTGTAAGTAAGAGCTCACCCTCAGAACTTCAACACGGTCTGAATAATCTCTTCCATGCATGAAAAACGCGCATCGTAACCTACACAATCACAACATAATATTTAGCGGTGAGAAGTGTTGTTTTCACTACGCATATCTTGAGGCATCTGTAATAATTACTTTCAAAAGCTTCTCATATCTTCAGTTTTTTATCATAAGAATACGTTGGAATTTATTGATATGATCGATTTAATTTAAAACAGATCGCCCGTAATAGGCGATCTGTTGTTTTGCTAGACTTGGCAACTGCTATTTTTTAAATCACCTCATATTGCGTTTAGTTTAAGTATTGAGAGTAAAAGAATAGTAATAGAAAAATTAATGTTTTGCCGAATAATTTATTAAATAAACTTAAAGGAATAAAAAGTTCTCCTATTGTAAGGCTTTTGAGTTTATTCCTATTTGATCTTTTTATTAATTCTTTAAATGTTTGGAAGTTTATTCTATTAACAAAAGACCAACTTGGCATAGCTTTTGTATTTGAATCTATTTTGAAAATTATATGAATACTAGGAAACTTAAAACCGCTTATAAAAACAATAAGCATAAGCCCTAAAATAACTAACCAAGTCATTTCCAACACCTCCTTCCAGTATTTAATATTAAGATATTAAAACTGTTAAGGAAGTGTGCTATTGTCCATGTGAAATATTGAGAAATTGTTGCAGAAACGTTGAGAATATTGTAAGGCTGTTGATAGTAAGGTTGTCAATTACACCTTGACATATTTATGAAGAAAGCCTAGATACAAAAAAGAACAAACAGATCGACCGTAATAGACGAATGACTTTTTGGGTTTATTTATTAGCGTAAGCTGGGGGGGATAAATAATTAATATGAAGTAAAAATATTGTGCCATCTGCATCTTCGTAGATAGTGGGGTAACGCTTGTTTTCAATATCTACGGAGATGCAGACGATTATAACTGCGTATTTGAAATAAGGACTTATATCGCTTGGTAAGGTTTTTATAGTAGTAAGTTTCACTTTTTTTAGATCTCACATTACTGTGGAAATATCTCTACTTAAAGCACAAAAATCATTGTTTAAAAATCCCCGAAAGACATGCTGCCATTTAAGAAATAGGCTGTTTTATCGCATTTTTTTGTTGGGATTTTTATTGCGAGGTATAACAAGGGAATTAAAAAGAGAACAGTTGCGTAGACTGTTCTCTTAAGGAGCGGAAGTGCTGAACATTTTTAATGACAATGATTCAAGTATTCCGTTAATAGTATGTGCATATGTTTAAAATTCATGCAAGAAGGCAGTTATAAACAAAAAAGCTTAGAATTGTACTACACCGATGATAAGTAATCAAAGGTTACGTTCTAAGCTTGTGGTTAGAATCTCCAAACCTTTTCTTGTTAGATTAATTCCTGCCCTACCTCTGTTTGTTTGCAAATACCCTCTAATTTTCAAGAAATTCAAACGATGTCTAACCTGTGCCTCAGATAAATTCATTTCGATTTCTTGGCTCTTTTCAGAAATAATCCTTCTTCCAATTGCCTTTCCTCTTTCTTCATAATTCATGATGAGGTTAAGGATGAAAAATGATTCTTCATCAAGAGCGGTTGAACTTGAATAAAGGGGCTGTCTATTCTCGACCTGGTCGCTATCTGTTTTCCTATGTGGAGGTTTTTGAAAATAATGCTGATTAGGCAAATCATTTTTTGTTATTTGGTTTCCGGTACGAACAGCAAACATATAATCTATGGTATTTTTAAGTTCTCTTACATTTCCATACCATGGATATTCTTGAAGTTTTTCAATTAATTCTTGTTCAATTTTGACTTTAGGGTTCGATAGGGAAACAAAATGTTTAGCTAATAATTCAATATCATTTCGACGAACCCTTAATTCGGGAAGGTGTATAAAGAGCACCTTAAGTCTATGGTATAAGTCCTCTCTAAACACATTTTCTCGAATCATTTTCAGTAGATCCTTATTGGTTGCTGCAATAATCCGCACATCTATGGGGATGATTTGGCTTCCACCAACACGCATGATCTCTTTTTCCTGTAATACTCGAAGTAGTCGTGCTTGAAGTTTAAGACTAATATCTCCAATCTCATCTAAAAAAATAGTGCCACCATTTGCTTGCTCAAATAATCCCATTTTTCCGCCCTTTTTTGCTCCGGTAAACGCTCCGTCCTCATAACCGAATAATTCACTCTCGACTAAATCATCCGATAAAGCACTAAAGTTAACGGCAAGAAAAGGGCCGCTATTTCGAAGGGAAGCATTATGAATGGCGCTTGCAAACAACTCTTTTCCGGTACCACTTTCACCTTCAATTAAAACAGCTAAATCAGTCTTAGCTAACCTTTTGGCAATTTGTTTCGTTTCTTGGATAGGAGAGCTAATCCCAACGATATCATGAAAGTTGTATTTTGCTACGTATCCTTTTTTGATAAATTCTTTTCTCAATTTACGTTCAAATCCAATGGTCTTAAGGGCATTTCTAAAAGTAACAATAATCGATTGATCATTTATATGCAGACGTTCCACTATGACATCTAAGCCGTTTACAACAAATATACCGCTTTCTTGTTGCTTATTTGAAAGGATGAGATTTACCAAATCAATATTATCAATAATGGCATCGATAGGATGGCCAATAGCATTTTTGCTTTTTATTTTAAGCATGTTTTCCAGCAATTCATTAAAGACAACAATCCTTCCTTTATGATCAATAGCTAATATTCCATCACCAACACCATCAATAACTTGATGAAGTTGTAGATGAGCTTTAGCTAGATTCTTCGTTAAATCTACTATTTTTCGATAGTATCTCTCAGAAACATGGTTACCTGATTCCTCCATTAAATGAAATCGATCTAGAATGGACATGATTGTAGTAATATCTATTAATCTATGACCGATATTAATCACTTTTTCTACAAAGTCGGGGATAATTTCAAGTTCGCCAGGTGTGATTGCAAGCTTGATCATTTGTGTATTCGTTTTTCCAGGATAGTATGGGATATATTCAATATGGTTCAGCCCTAATTGACGCATAGTTTCAATAGATTCATATACTGTTTCGTGATTATCATTCACATATAGTGCTTGTGTTCCTTCCGGCAAAAATAAAAGTTGGTCCACGTTTTCATAATTTAATGTTCGTTTTGCTATTATTACTTCGCAGTTTTCCCCTATAAAGTCTTTGACCGTTTCTATAGTAAATTTATTAGGTAATACGATTAATGTTGAATGAAATACTTTTGGAATATTTTCTTCTACAGAAAAACTTTCTATATCTATGAGATCACCTACCATCTCCGTTAGTTGTTGATGTAGGGCTTTTCGTGTTTCTTTTAAAACGGTAATCAATACAATGTGATTGTTTTCAAATTCGCTCATAGAACACCTCTTAGTTGAATGTAATTGGTCTAAAGTTGGTTATTAATTGGTTATTATATAACCAATTAATAACCAATTATAATACATATCAACATAGTGAGCACTGAAAAACGACAAATTATTTAAAATTATGTAAATAATCATTCGAATTTTAATATTGGCACGATAATTGCTTGTATAAATGTTGCGTAAAGAAATGATGAAATTAGTAGAGTAGTAATTTACATATCCGATTCTTTACCATTTGCTAGAAAAGGGAGGGTAAGAATATACAATTCCAACAAAGAAAGACAACGAAACCATTTTAAGTATGAGGTGAGAGGAAATGAAACCACTAATTGGTGTTACTGGGTATTATGTTGATCATAGTGAAATAGGGAAGGAGGGCTTGCGAGGGCTACCAGGTCAAGATATGGCTATCTTTTCTTATGACTACATCCGTTCCCTTCAAAGAGCAGGTGCAACAGTTGTTCTACTTCCAATTGAAGAAGTTGATCAAATCGATTCTACACTTAACCAATTAGATGGATTGTTATTGGCTGGTGGCGCGGACGTCAATCCATTTTATTACGGTGATATTCCAAAATCGTATATAGGCACTGTAGAGGAAGAACGAGATAACTTTGAATTAAATCTGGCAAAACAGGCTTTAGAAAGAGATATTCCGATTTTAGGAATTTGCCGAGGATTACAGGTGTTGAATGTTGCAGCTGGTGGGTCTCTTTATCAAGATTTAGAACATGAGATGGGCCCCGAATATTTCCATGCTCGGGAACAGTTCCGTAAATGGCAAGGCTCTCATTCCGTAGATCTTCTTGAAGAGGGAAAAATTTATGAGGCTATTGGTCAAAAATCCTTAATGGTGAATTCTTTTCATCACCAAGCAGTGAAAATGCTGGGAAGGGATTTTGAAGTGAGCGCTCGGTCCTTCGATGGTGTGATAGAGGCCATTGAATCCAAAGCTCATCACTATGTAGCAGCAGTTCAATGGCATCCAGAAATGATGTCGGAAAGGGATGCTCTACAGCAGCGTTTATTTAACCACTTTGTGAATGAAATTAGTAAAAAGGTGGTTACATCCTAAAATGTTATAAGTAAAAGAATCAAGGGCATTTCGTAACCTTTTAAAAATATAAAGAGTTATTTGTAATAGGACAGCCTGGTACGCTCGGTAGTAGAGGTAACCAGACTGTCGGTTGCCAAAGATTTAATGAAAAGGGGATTGGTATATGAGTCAAGTATCAGAAAAAACAGTTTTATTCGAGCCAGAAGAAAAAAAGGAAAAAAGAGAATGGAAAATAAACGTATTTGCAATGTTACTTGTCCTCTTAGTCATTGCAACCGTGATTACACATATATTACCAGCTGGAGAATATTCACATGTTGAAAAAAATGGGTATACGACAGTAGATCCAAATTCATTCAAATGGATTGCATCAACGCCACTTGGATTCTTTGATATGATAAAAACGATTCCTACAGGGTTAGTAGAAGCGGCTAATATTATCTTTTTTATTCTTATTATCGGAGGATTTTTTGGTGTATTAAAGGCATCAGGTACAGTTGAGGCTCTTGTTTCAACGATGGCAAAAAAACTCGCGAATCGTGAAAAGTTAATGATTCCTCTTATAATGCTATTCTTTGCACTTGGCGGATCATTAATGGGGATGGCCGAGGAAACTTTGGTTTATGTACCTCTCTTTATTCCACTGGCTCTTGCGATTGGATTTGATACGATAACAGGAACTGCGATGGTATTGGTAGGGGCGTCCGTCGGATTTACAACCGCAATTATGAATCCGTTTACAGTGGGGCTTGCGCAAGGGATAGCAGGTCTTCCTATGTATTCGGGGATGGGGTTCCGCCTAGTATTATTCGTAGTCATATATGTAATTGCTGTTACATTCGTCTATCGTCATGCTATGAAAGTAAAGAGAGATCCTTCAATTGGAATTTACGGAAAATTCGATACAAACAATTCAGATGACATATTAACAGCGAAAGTAGAGTTAACAAAAAGACATAAATGGATATTAACGGCATTTTTAATCAATTATATTGTTCTTGTATTCGGTGTTATTAAGTACAAATGGTATATAACAGAAATTGCATCCTTATTTATTATCTTAACTATAATAATTGCAATCCTTGGCAAGATATCTATTGATGAAACCGTAGAATCTTTTACACAGGGATCGGCATCTTTAATTAGTGGAGCTTTAATTATTGGTGTATCACGTGCCATTCTAGTCGTATTGAATCAGGGGCATATTATAGACCCATTACTTTATCAAGTATCGGAAGGAATGAAACATATTTCTCCTTTTTTAAGTGTTGTTGGAATGTACAACTTCCAAGTAGCTATTCATTTTATTTTAGCATCAGGTAGTGGTCATGCGATGTTGACAATGCCTATAATGGCACCGCTTGCAGATTTATTGCACATTACACGCCAAACAGCAGTATTATCCTTTTCATTCGCGGATGGTATTGGAAATATTATTTTTCCGACAGGTGGTACGCTAATGGCTGGTTTGGCAATTGCAGGAATTTCCTGGACAAAGTGGGCAAGGTGGATTATCCCTTTGATTCTCATTGAATACTCAATCGGTTTAATAGCGGTTATAATTGCTCATCTTATCGGTTATGGTCCATCCTAATATAGGACGGATAGTTTTTATAAAGTTGTTTACTTGTTGTGGATTTGAAACAGTTTTCTTATTTTCACTTGTCATTACCATTCCAATGTTAATGACATTAATAGCGACTTACTACCATTCGTTGCGAACAAGATAATATAGAAAGTGAATTTGTAAGTTTATAAAGAAAAGGTGGTTGTTATAAGTTATTCGCCTACCAAAACAATCAATCTTTTTTATGGAATTTTTGAGGGGTAAGTTATAAATCCCTTATATTTAGAACAATCTTTGTTCAAAATATAAGGGATTCTTTTTATGATGAAATGAATGTTCGCTGCAACTTTTTATTAAACTTTATTTTAAAGCAATAGTTTTTGTAATTGACATCACTTCTTTGTGTAACTATAATAGTTACAGTGATTTTGGTGAATTGCTTTGCATTTCAAAGTTCATGATTATGTATTTTTATTTCTTCTAAGTGTGATAGTTATCAACTAACTATGTTCCAATGAAAGCTTATATTAAATCTCACATTCAAAGAGTAGTTAGCTGTATCATTCAAATTTACAGTGTGTAAATCCTTTAAAGAAATCACTATTTTCATCTTATTCTTTTTATAATCCTCGGTATAAAAAATAGTAAACATCTACAGATATTAAATAAGACTGCATTATTTAGAAAGAAATCTTTTAAAAAGGTCATAATATGGATAATAGGCGGAAACTAATTTAATTAATATGAGTTGTTCCACCATAAAGACATTTTTTAATAAAAGTATAGAAAGACTCAAGAAGGTGAATCCATTGCGTAAACATTCACATGTGCAATTTTATGTATTGATATTGGCTCTAATAGCTTATTTAAGCTTTTGCTTTATCTTTTTATTTATTTTTCCGAATCATTATTTTGTATCAGATTTTAATATACGACTATCATCCTTAGTTATTGAGACTACTGTATTTATCTCATTACTTTATTCTATATTATCCAGAAAAATTAAGTTAGGAGTCTTCTGGGTTTGCATTACCATTGCAATAGGTTGTTTCTTGATAGGGAATTTCATATCTGCATTTCAAGTACTTAATCTAGAATTACCAATACAAAATTTTAATATCTCCGATGTATTTTTGTTGTTTTTCTTATTCTTTTTTCTTTTTGCGTTCTTTTATAAAATCATTATGGAATGTAACAAGTGGGAAAAAGCGTATTTACTTTGTGATTTATGTATTGTTGTTACTGCCATTTTTACATTAGAGTGGTATCTATTTAATAAACCTTCTGCAAATATCTTATTCTTATCAATTGGAGATGTTTTTCTCTCGTTTATTTTTCCGATTATAGATTTATTACTTCTTTTATTAGGAGTTAGTCTGATCTTTCGACCAGCTATTTTTAATGCGAAAAGTAAATTAGTTATTTTTATCCTAGTATTATCTGGATTGGCTATTACGGACTATTTGTATTTTTACTTGCAAGATGATTTGTCAGATCGTTCAGTTATATTATTAAGGTGTTTGTATAGAGTTTTCCTATTATTTATCGCCATTGCTGCTACTATACCAAAGAATGCATCTTCTAGAAGGAATTATTTCATTATCGATCCCACATTCGGAAAGAAACTTCTTGTTATATTTCCTTATCTTGCAGTTGCAGTCTTAATTGGTTTTACTTTTAAAGAGCAAACTTCCTCGGCTACACTTATTACTGGAAATTGTATTGCATTTGTATTTGTGCTGATTCGTCATACAATCGTACGAATGGAAAACAGAGATTTAACCGAAATGTTAAAAGTGTTTAATAATCAATTAGAACAAAAAGTATCTCAAAGAACAGCAGATTTAATAAACAAATCCAATGATTTGGTCAAAAATCAAGAGAGATTTAAGTCATTATATGAGTATCATCCAGATCCTATTTTAACGATTGATTCAAATGGTACGGTGTTAAATATAAACCAGGCTGGAAGTATGTTATTAGGAAAAAACAGTGATGAATTAATAGGTAAAGAGTGCTTCTCAATTTTTTTAGATGAAGATAGATCTGAATTGGAAGCAGCTCTACAAGAAGGTAAACGATGCAGTTCGGCTTCGTTACAATTACGTGTAAAAAATAATAATGAGAAGAACATTCATTTTTGGTACGTCACCATTGTTCCTATTATGATAGAAGGACAAACTTTTGGGAGTTATGTAATGGTAAAAGACATTACGAGAATGAAGCAACAACAAGATGAGATAAACTATCTAGCATTCCATGATACAGTGACGGAGATTGGAAATCGAATATTCTTCCAACAAGAATTAGAAAAATCCATTGAGCGTGCACAAAAAACGCAGGTTGAATTTGGACTCTTGTATATAGATTTAAATCGTTTTAAGACCATTAATGATACACTGGGACATTCAATTGGTGACAGTGTTTTAAAAGAAGTTGCTAAACGTTTTAGGACATGTCTGTCACCGGCTATTCCTCTAGCGAGAATAGGGGGAGATGAGTTTGCAATCATAGTCCATAACCACACAGAGCAACAGCTATTGGATTTGTGTGAAACTCTATTTCGTATAACTGAAGAACCATTTGTAGTAAATCAGCATAGTTTTTACTTATCTCTTAGTATAGGAATAGCAGTGTATCCGTTTGGAGGAATAAATACTACTACACTTTTACAACATGCTGATATTGCTATGTATAGTGCAAAGGAAAAAGGTAACAATGCTGTTTGCATGTATGACGAGACATTATCAGAAAAAATAACAAGACGATTACGATTAGAACAGGATTTACCGAATGCATTAGAAAATAATGAGTTGTATTTATTGTATCAACCACAAGTTGACAGTAAGACTGGTATGGTTATTGGTGCAGAGGCTTTAATACGTTGGCAACATCCAGAGCTGGGACTTATTTCACCTTTTGAGTTCATACCTATTGCGGAAGAAACCTCGCAAATTATTCCAATCGGAAAATGGACGTTACAGGAAGCGTGTCAACAATTGAAAAAGTGGCATTCTACGGGCTATGCAAATCTAAAAATGGGGATAAATTTATCAGCTATAGAGTTTGAACAGAAGGACTTTGTTCAAACAATCATATCTACCATAGAAGAAGTAGGGGTACCTGCTAGTTCGTTTGATTTAGAATTAACGGAGCGGATCGCAATGGTAGATGAAAAGGAAACGTTAGCGAAGTTAAAAGTATTAAAATCATATGGTGTACATTTATCAATTGATGATTTTGGTACAGGATATTCTTCATTAGCATATCTCCCTTTGTATCCAATTGATACCTTGAAAATTCCAAGAGAATTTGTTAATAGGATCGGAACTTCTACGGATGGAGATGAAATTATTCATACCATTATTTCACTAGCACATACTTTAAACATGAAAGTGATCGCAGAAGGGGTAGAAACGAAGGAACAATTAGAAGTATTACAACGAAATGCATGCTATCTAATTCAGGGTTATTACTACAGTAAACCTGTTAATGAAGATGAATTCATTAAGTTTATAAGCTTGATGTAAAATAAGAAAGTGCTCTTTGACACTCCCACCCCTAAAGGGGCAAGCTGACTAACGTCAGTGGGATTCTTGCTACCAAAGGCGAAGTCCATTTCTGGTATCGCTGACGTGCAAGATTGCGGTGTGCCATCACCACTCTCACGAAAGACCATATAGGTTCGTGAGGTTCGTGAGCTACGTTACTATAACCATACCGTACAGATCGTTGCGTGTTCATATGTTTTAGCGTTTTGTTCTTGACGACACTAAATTTCCTATTAAAAAGCCTAATTTCTCAATTCTTTGTAGAGAAATTAGGCTTTTTTCATCACATCATTAAAGTGCTTTATAGATTAATGACTTGATTTATTAATTATATCTTTAATTATTCGAGTTGAGCTACATAGGTATAGTTTTTGTTGCAACTGTTTGTTGAAATGCCTTATCATGCTCAACAATAACCATTGTAGGATTAAATTGTTGAATAAGCTCTTCAATCTGCATACGCGAATAAATATCTATAAAGTTTAATGGTTCATCCCATATATATAAATGAGCTTTTTCACATAAACTTTTAGCGATAAGCAGTTTTTTCTTTTGTCCACCAGAATAATGAGATATATCTTTCTCAAATTGAATTCGGTCAAAATCCATCTTTCGTAGGATGGATTTAAATAACGTCTCATCAATCTTGTGCTCTTCAATAAAGTCTGATAGCGATCCCTTCAAATGAGAAGTATCTTGTTGGACATAGGAAATAATGAGTCCTGTACCTAAAGTAAATGAGCCTGTATGCTGTATCGGATGTCCTAGAATTAGTTTTAGGATACTACTTTTCCCGCTCCCATTCTTTCCATCAAGCACAATCCGGTCACCTTGTTCGACTATGAAGCTAATCGGCTCATTCACGAATTGGTCATCGTACTTAACAGACACGTCCGCCAAAGTAACCAATTCATTTGACTTAAACTTCAATGCTTCTAATTTTAATGACTCAGTTTTCTCTACATTTTTTAGTAATTTTGACTTTTCTTCAATAGCTTTTTGTTGCCTTGATTCTAGGTTTTTTGCTCTTTTCATCATCTTGGCTGCTTTATGCCCTACAAACCCCTTATCCAACTTAGAGCCTGAATTCCTCGTTCCGTTTTTTGAAGCCTCCACATCATGAGACCAACCTGCTGAACGTTTGGAAGACTGTTTTAATCTTCCTATGTCTTTTTGCAAACGTTCATTTGTAGCCTCTTCGTGTTCCTGCTGTCTATCAAAATTTAACTTCCAAGAAGAATAGTTCCCACTTTGAACTTCAATATTTGCTCTATTTATAGATAAGATATGGTCAACGCATCCATCTAAAAAGATTCTGTCATGTGAAATTAAAATAAACCCTTTTTTCTTCCTTAGATAATCAGAGACCATCTTTCGTGCATCAGTGTCTAGATGATTTGTTGGCTCATCAATTAATAGAAATTGCCCCTCATTCAAAAACAATGCAGCAAGCAACACCTTTGTTTGTTCTCCATTTGATAATGTTTTAAAGGGTCTGTACATGACCTCGGCATCAACATTTAAATAGGATATTTCACGTAGAAATTCCCAATCTTCTGCTTGGGGACAAATTTCTTCAAGGATTTCATGAGTAAAATTGTTCTTATCTGAAACAGGGTAGGGGAAATAATTGAATTCTACCGAAGCAAGGATCTTCCCACTGTACTCATAATTCCCTAATAATAAATTAAAAAATGTCGTTTTACCTCGTCCGTTTCTACCGATAAATCCCAGTTTCCAATCTGTATCTATTTGAAAGTTTACACCTTCAAAAATATTATCAAAGCTACCTGGGTATGAAAAAGTTAAGTCTTGAACTTTTATCATTGACATAATAATTCCTCCTTTATATATCGAAACTTTTCATATAAAGTCGGAATATCCATCCATTTTTTAATTCCTCTATATAAGTTTGATGGATATTAACGACTTATATAGAGGATTACATGTGTAACAATAGTGTCTGAATTACTCATTTTTCTCTCTCCTTTATTTGTTAGGTAAATTTACTGATTAATAAATACCAGCGTACATATAAGGGAATAAAAAAAACCTCCAATTTGTAATTGGAAGGATTAGTCTTTCGCTTGTACTTAATAAGTACTTATTAATCATTTGAATCATGACAAATAAAGTATGAACTGAATTAAAAAAATGGATAGACTAACCCTATATTTTGTAGTGTGAAGTTATAAATTTCAACTTAAAATATAAATTAGTTAATCATTATTCATCCATCATTCCTTTCATAATTCTATTTTTAGAGTAACATTCTTTTTTAGGAGATGCAATATCTCCTTCACCTAATCCTAAATCATTTGAAATTCTTCGATTAGGGAGATAAAACATAGCATCATTATTATAAACATCGCACTTTTGTTCAAAATGTCACTTGTCTTTTGTCCATTAAAAGGGGAGTTATTTGAAATTGACATCACCTCTGATGTAATTATAATGGTTACGAACAGCAGCTAACTATGATCCAATGGAAGCTTAGATTCTATCTCATATTCAAGGGAGAGTTAAGCTGTATCATTCAAATTTACGGTGTGCAAATACTTTAAAGAAACCACATTTTTTATCGTATTCTTTTTGGAATCCTCGGTTTAAAAAATAGTAAACATCTACAGATATTAAATAAGACTGTAGTATGTAGAAAGAAATCTTTTAAAAAGGTCATAATAGAGATAATAGGCAGCACCCATTTTAATTCATATGGGTTGTTCAGCCATAATGATATTTTTTAATAAAAGTATAGAAAAACTCAAGAAGGTAAATCTATTGCGTCAAAAATCATATGTGCACTTTTATTTATTATTTATAGCTCTAATAGCTTATTTAAGCTTTTGCTTTATCTTTTTATTTGTTTTTCCGAATCATTATTTTGTATCAGATTTTAATATACGACTATCATCCTTAGTTATTGAGACTATTGTATTTATCTCATTACTTTATTCTATATTATCCAGAAAAATTAAGTTAGGAGTCTTCTGGGTTTGCATTACCATTGCAATAGGTTGTTTCTTGTTAGGGAATTTCATATCTGCCTTTCAAGTACTTAATTTAGAATTACCAATACAAAATTTTAATATCTCCGATGTATTTTTGTTGTTTTTCTTATTCTTCTTTCTTTAAAGTGACATGAAATGACTCCATTCAAGAATTATCATATGGACACCCCTTTTTGCTGAAGGAGGGTTTGATCTTAAAATTTGTACGATTTTGAAGTAGAGTCACTGTGCTTGTAAGAAAGGCGCGAAGTTTTGAATGAAGTTGCAATGTTTATAAAAAGAAAGGGTGCATTTTAATAATAGTAGTATAATAGTGGATGAGGTGTTAATAGTATGGAAGATATAACATTAGGCTTACTACTAGATGTCGTTGGTGAATTATTTTCAGATGAAATTTCAATTGCCGTTTCAAATACAAAAGAATATATCTACTATAGGCCAAGTAAACGAATTGATTTAAAGATTAGCGTTGGAGATCCTATAAAGGAAGGAACGATTGCCCATAAAGCAATGGTTACGAAGCAAAAGGCCTCTGAGTTTATTAACCGGGATGTTTTTGGTATTCCTTATCATGGAATGGCCGTACCATTTTTAAATAATGGAAAGCTTGAGGGTTGCGTGACGGCAATTTATCCAGCTTTAACGGATGGAAAATCGGTCGTTACCTTAAAAACAACAGACGGCTGGATTCCAGTTCCTTTTTCAAAGGTCCTGTATTTAGAGGCTAAAGATAAAAAGACGTATGTGAATTCGGAAGAGTTATCAGGAACACATAAATACTCTCTGCAAGAATTCGAATACTTGCTTCCGAAGGATTCATTTATTAGATGCCACCGTTCATTTATTGTAAATGTTAATCATATTAAAGCGATTTATCCTGATACCCATTCTACTTTTTTACTTTCGATGAATAATGGTGAGCGGGTACCAGTTAGTCAATCATATGCCAGTTATTTTCGAAAGCTTCTAGGATTCTAGACTTTCTGCTTTAGAACCTAGATTCGCTACTTTATCTGAATTTTTCATATTGTATACCAAAATCCCTATTTTGATAGTGTTAAAGTGTAAAATAATTATGAATATTCATTAAGAGAGGGATTACATATGGAGAATAATTTGGATAGAATCAGGGACCATCGTCTGAAGGACCGGGTAGTTACACCTGAAGAAGCGGCTTCCTGGATTCAAAGTGGAATGACTTTAGGCTTAAGTGGGTTTACACGTGCAGGAGATGTGAAAGCAGTCCCATTTGCGCTGGTGAACCGAGTTAAGCATGATAAATCTTTTAAAGTAAATGTTTATACTGGAGCCTCCTTAGGTTCGGATGTAGATAAATTATTTGCTGAGGCAGGAATTTTAGGAAAAAGATTGCCTTTCCAAGCTGATACGACTATGCGAAAAGGAATTAATAATGGAGACTTTTTATTTGTGGATCAGCACTTGTCTCATACAGCAGAGCTACTCCGTGCTGACGTTATGGATATAGATGTCGCTATCTTGGAAGCGGTTGCAATAACTGAGGATGGAATGATTATTCCAACCACTTCAATTGGAAATTCCTTAGCGTTTTCCCTAAATGCGAAGTCCATTATTATTGAAATGAATATGGCTCAATCTACACAATTAGAGGGGCTGCATGATTTATATGAACCAGGAAAACAAGGGGAAAGGCTTCCAATTCCGCTCGTGAAATCGGATGACCGAATTGGAACAATCGGTATTCCAATTGATGTTGAAAAAGTGAAAGGGATTGTGTTTACGAACCAACTTGATTCGCCATCGACAATTGTTCCTCCAGATGAAGAAACTGTTATTATGGCACAGCATTTAATAGAGTTCCTTCGAAAAGAAGTAAAGGTAGGCCGATTAACGAATCGTTTAGCGCCGTTACAATCGGGAATTGGTTCAGTAGCCAATGCAGTCCTGCATGGCATGTTAGATTCGGAGTTTGAAGATTTAGAAGTGTATTCCGAGGTATTACAGGATGCGGTCTTTGATCTTATGGATGCTGGGAAAGTACATTTTGCTTCTTGCTGCTCCATCACGCTTTCTGAAGAGAAAATGCAACAAGTATTTTCCAACTTTGAAAAATATCGCAACAAATTAATGATGCGCCCGCAAGAGATTTCTAATCATCCTGAAATCATTCGCCGCCTTGGATTAATCTCGATTAATACTGCTTTAGAATTAGATATATACGGAAATGTCAACTCTACTCACGTTTTAGGTACAAAAATGATGAACGGCATTGGTGGTTCTGGTGATTTTGCAAGAAATGCACGCCTAGCTATCTTTGTTACTAAATCCATTGCGAAAGGTGGTAACATTTCAAGTATCGTTCCTTTCGTCTCTCATGTAGACCATACTGAACACGATGTAGATGTTATCGTCACTGAACAGGGGTACGCTGACCTAAGGGGACTGGCGCCAAGGGAAAGAGTGGAACTGATTATTGAGAATTGTGCACATCCAATGTATCGTGACCAACTACGAACTTATTACCAAGAAGCACTAACAAGGGGTGGACAAACTCCTCATGTTTTAGAAAAAGCTTTTTCTTGGCATACGAATTATGCTAAAAATGGAACAATGCTTGAAGCGGTAGTAGAAACTGTATAGGTGCGTATCGTATCATAAGTAATAGTAAAGCGGAAGATTGAGTTTGAAGTTGAATACAATATGTTGTAAATATAAAGTGCCTTAGAGGGTTAAATTTAGAAAAAAGAACGCCAATTTTCAGGGATGGCGTTCTTTTTCTTTAATTAAACTTTTGGTATAAGTCATATAGTGTAGAGTGATAATAAAGTTGTTAAATTTACAAAGAAAGTCGTTTGAAAAATAATAAAGTTGTTGAAAAAATGCGGGTCATTCTATTCAACAATCGGGCCATAATCTGGAATATCTTATTGTGAAAGCGATGTTAATTTGACATAATTGTTATTAAGTTAAAGAACATCATATCGACATAAGAAGCATTTAAGCTTATGTCCCAAAGAGGGGTTAAAGGTATGGTAGACGTAATTATTCTGAATGGTGGATCGAGTTCCGGGAAGACCACTATCGCAAAGTGTCTGCAGAATTTATTGCCAACGTCTTGGTTAAGGTTCAGTATCGACGATTTAATCGACGCTATGCCTGATGCAATGTTGAAAGCAGACAGCGGAATTAAATTTGGTGACGATGGGTCTGTCAGTCCAGGTACGGAATTTCGCAAATTAGAATCTGCATGGATGAACGGTATTGGCGAGATGGCCCGTAGAGGAGCCCAGGTGATTATCGATGATGTCTTCATTAGCGGAGTAGATGCTTGCAATTGCTGGGAAGCTGCCTTGGAAGGGTTGCAGGTGTTGTGGGTTGGTGTTTTCTGTGATCCCATCGTGGCATCCACTCGTGAAAGCGCACGAGGAAACCGAGTTGCAGGAATGGCAGTGTCGCAAGCGACTGCAGTTCACATTGGCATACATTATAACATCAAAGTTGACACAACAAAGACATCGCCAGAAGAATGTGCTCAAATTATCGGACAAAGAATCAACCCCTGAGAGCTTACGAGGTGTTTTAAGTAAACGAGATCATTTCTGCAATATTGCACAATCACAGATGTACAGAACGGTCTTCCGCAATCGGGTGTTATTTTTGAATGAAATTTAGATTTTTAAACGACTTTATTGTTATATTTTTTCTTGTAGTAAAGTTTCTTACATTAAGATTAAACAAGCATAACCCCGTCCTATATTTAGAACGGGGTTATGCTTGTTTAAGCTTTTAAAATTAAATAACTTTATTGTCATTTTACAAATTACTCAAAAGGGACTACATTTCTTAAATGTGATGGATTAGGCGAGGAAAAACATCATCAAAACACTTTGGTGGGACTTATCTTCTGAAGAAGTAAAGCAGTTGAATCTCATATTCCAAAAATCATTAGGTAGAAAACAAACATGAACAAACAAAAAAGTACCACAGATTCATTTATCCTAATAATAAATTCTATTTTTAGGGATATTTTTATCAATTTTAAATATGAGCACAATTAATGTTTCGATTCCTGAAATAATGTGATATTTCCAAACTGATCTTGACTCTGTTCAATGGACAATAATAGGTTTCATACTAGTAACACTGGAATGGAAGAAGTTCCTTTAAACTTATCTGGACATGCATCTTCTATTAATAATTGGACGAGACAAAGTTTTGGTTCCCTTGCTATCGGCGTATTCACTTCTATAGTAGCTGCACGTATGATTGTACATACAGAAAAGCTAAGTGGAAGTCTTATATCAATTCAACAACAAGCCTTTACACTTAGTATTCATGATGTATTTATAATAGCTACTGTTATCGCTATGCTCGGATTACCTTTTTCTTTTTATCTTAAAGCTAAAAAAAATAATTGTAATAATATATGAGGCTAGAACATGACTCAATATATAAACAATGAGTATGTAGAAATGGATTTTAGAGTAGCCAATATAAAAGAAGAAGAGTTAAGAAACACATTCTTCCCCAAAACGATAAAAATGAACTTCGGTGCTATAAAAAACACAAAATTTCTATTTAGGGGATACTTTAAAATCTTAGCTTGATGACTATGGGATGGTCGGGTACAAATGTTAATGTTTTGCCTATTAATTTTTCTTTTATCCGCTTATAATCATTTATTTTATTGAATAAAGAAAGTAATTTCTCTGAAATCAGTTTATTAGTAGGCAGTTTTTCTTCGTTCCGCATTGTTGGTACATGGTTCTGTCTGAAAGCACCTTCTTTTTCTAATACAATGGATGATACAAGCATTTTCAACTCCATGTTTTGACCGATTAGTTTACCTGATATTTCATCTCCTTCCCCTCCTAACCTTGATAATTCAAGTGTTAACGAGAAAAAAAGAAGGTAAACCTAAAAGATACAGAAAATAAGAAACTCTCAAATCAAGAGGGTAGCTGAGTAGTTATATTTTTCCATTTATATATTACTATTCCTTATTTTTTATGCTATGATTGATAGGTTAATGAATTGAAAGGGTGATTTTATGAAGTTTGGGAAAATGGGATTAGTGGTTGCAGCAAGTTTAAGTCTTTTCGCTTTATCTGCGTGTGGAAAATCTGCAAAAGAAACAGTTGTTTCTTCAACAGAAAACATTTTAAATGCAAAACAAATGGAATCAAGTGGTTCAATTTCTTTTAAATTCGATTCTAATGCGAAAGATATGAAAACAGAAAATAAAGCGGCAATGGATATGTTAAAAAACATATCAATTACTGTTGATTCAAAAACAGATAAAGATGCAAAAAAAGATGAAATAACAATTGGTGCAAATATTAAAACAGATGCAATGAAAATGGATATATCGATTCCAATGTTTATGGATGAAGGGAAAAAGGCTTTATATGTAAAAGCGAATAATGTAAAATCACTATTACAATTAGCTGGCGTTCCTGGTGATAGTTTTTCTACTCTAGAAGGAAAAGTTATCAAAATGGATATGAAAGATTTAGGAGAAGTAGATACAAAAGAATCTGCGGAAATCCAAGAGAAAGTACAGAAAGCTTTATTAGATGCAATCAAAGCGCTTCCTGAAGACAAATTTACAAAAGAAAAAGATGTATATACTGTGAAATTAACAGGTAAAGATTTAAAAACAGTGATTGAAAAGGTATTTGATGAAATGTCTACAATGAAAAACTTCACTGGAACAAAACAAGAAATTGCAGACTTTAAGAAAGAATTGAAAGATGCAAATCTTGATAAATCTTCTATTTCTTTAACTTATACAATGGATGGAAAAACAATTAAAAAACAGGATGCAGCAATTCATGTCGAAGCAAAAAATTCTAAAGACGAAAAAGAAATAATTAAATTTGATATGAATATTAATTCTGATATCAAATCTATCGATAAACCAATCAAATTCACATTCGATACTTCTGAAAAGAACATTGTTCCAATGGATGAGTTGCAAAAAATAATTGGTGAATTTATGAATCAATCCATGAGGAATGATAAAATGGATGGCGGGGAAGTAACTCCTGTTCAACCAGCTCCAACAGAACCTGCAGCATAAAAAAGCCCCCTTAAGAAGGGGCATAGCCACATTGCTATCAAGCTAACAAAACAAAATACAAAAAATACGCTATTCTTTCTGTAGAATCATAGGAAAGGGTGGCGTTTTTGTATGTCTATTTCTGTATCTGATGAATTACAATTATTTGCTCAAGAAATTCAATGCTTTTTATCTCAAAATATCTTACGAGATTTTGCTAGAGATGTTGGTTTTGTTCAACGAACCAGTAAGTACCAAGCAAAAGATTTAGTTGCTTTATGTGTATGGATGAACCAAAATGTCGCTACAACGTCTTTAACTCAGCTATCTAGCTGCTTAGAAGCATCAACAGAAGTACTCATCAGTCCTGAAGGACTGAATCAACGATTTAATCAAGCGGCTTAATTCAAAAAAATGAAACCCGTTAGGGTTTATTTCGTATGCAAATCTTTAAATTTCCTACATGTAGCCTTTAGAAAAAGGAAACAGCCTCTACTATAATTGACGTTGTATGAGCTTAGCTTGATGGCGATGGGATAGCACCCCACATCCATCAACTTAAGGATTAAGACAATTCTTAAAGTTAAAAGAACGTTACTATTCTCTTATGTTAATGAGAAAGGGTACGTAGTGTATTTACTAGATTTTAGATGAAAGGATAAAGTTTTTTTGTGATTAACAGAATAAAAATAACAAATGAAAATAGTCTAATTTTTTATTGACAATGATAATTATTATCTTTAATATTAATTTGATTTTTCATTAAATTGAGGGGGATATGTATGAAAGTTCGTAAGGTTGTTGGAAAGATTCATTTATACCTTAGCATGATAGCTGGGATGTTTATTGTGCTGATTGGATTGACAGGGAGCTTGCTTGTTTTTCAACACGAATTAAATCGTGTGTTACATCCTGATTTATACAAAGTAACAGAAGGCGAAAAGGTTACTTATCAGAAAGCACTTCAAACTGTATTGGCAGTACATCCAAAGGGTGAGATTCAGCGGGTATATACCCCGGATGAACCAAGTGCTCAAGGTGTTTATTTATTTAATTTGAAAGAAGGAAAGGCGAAACAAGAAGTTTACATCGATCCAGGAAATGGTAGGATCAATGGAGAGTTAGGTGGAAAATCATTTTTTAATCAGGTTGGGGAACTTCATTATCATTTACTTCTTAATGATTTTAAGGGGAAAGAGATTGTTGGCATCATTGGATTTATTTTCTTTTTCATTATTTTATCAGGTTTATATTTATGGTGGCCTGGGATTAAAAAATGGATGCGCGGATTTGTTATACGCCGAAGTAAGAATTCGTATATAAAACAATATGATCTACATAGAGTCATTGGAGGTGTTTCAGTTCCGTTTTTGCTAATCGTTTCGCTAACAGGTGGTCTGTTGGTGTATGATAAAACAATTTTTGGATGGTTTGGAGCGAAAGCTAGTGTGACACCATCAAAAGAGACACTTATTTCGAAAACGCTTTCAGGAGGAAAACTTCCCCTTGATTACTTGTTGAGTGAAGCGGAAAAAGCAGTACCACAAGGAAAAATTCTGCAAGTAAGAATACCGGAGAAAGCGAAAAAAGGAAAGGCAGAAGGTGCTGTGGAAATCCGGATGAGTCGTTCATATGATCCGGGGAATGGGAATATAAAGGTATGGATGGACCAGTATAGTGGAAAAATATTAGCAAAGCTAGACCCAAAAGTAGATAGCGGACTTACATATCAAATATGGCGTCTTCCTTTACATACAGGAACATTTGGAGGAGTATTTACAAAGATCTTGTATGTGATTGGTGGGCTTACTCCATCTATTTTAATGTTTACTGGTGTGTATATGTGGTGGTATAAGAAAAAGAATAAGAGAAAGGGAAAAAAGGCCTCAGTATCTGCAGCGTAATTATATAATTCATATACGAGTAAAAACATGATTTGATGAAGAGAGAAAGAGAAGCATTAAAATGGTCAGTGCATACTGATAAGTGTAAGTGTCATATGGGAGCATGAAAGGTCTTAAAAATGAAAAAATATATAATGTAGAACTGTGTGGTGGTACCCCATCGCTATCAAGCTAATAAAAAGAAATGCCCCCTAAAATGAAAAAATACGCTATTCTTTCTGTAGAATCATAGGAAAGGATGGCGTTTTTGTATGTCTATTTCTGTTTCTGATGAATTACAACTATTTGCGCAAGAAATTCAAAGCTTTTTATCTCCAAATATCTTACGAGATTTTGCTAGAGATGTTGGTTTTGTTCAACGAACCAGTAAGTACCAAGCGAAAGATTTAGTCGCTTTATGTGTCTCGAGGGTTATTCTTAAAATTCGTTAATTCTCCACTTCTGATATGGTGCCCCCTAATTGATGTGAGTTTTATGAAGTTACTGTTCCAAAAACGACCGTTTATGGTACTTTACTTATTTCTATCCAGATAGAGAAAAATACTATTCAAATTCAGTTTCAAAACTCATTACCAAAAATAAAAGCTCCAAACATATTAGTCATATACAATATGTTTGGAGTATGATATTTTAAGTGTTTTTTGGATTTAGGTCTTGATAACGTATAGATAATTTAATTAAGGCGGTAGGAATGTATTGGACTCAGATGTTGACTCGGTTAGTTGGCTAAATAACCTCGAGTTTCTTATGGTACCTTTTATTATTTTGAGAATGTAGATTGGATACACTCTCATGTTGCGCAAGGTATTTCAACCTATTAAAAAGCTAGATTAAGTCATCCTTATAAAAGAGGCTTCTTTTTAAGAGATTTTATTTAAAAATATATTTTCATATAACAGATTTAAGGGGGATATTACATAAATGGAGCAGGTTATACAAGAGTTTTTTTCTCCAAGTAAAAACTATAAGGTTCAAATCATTAAAAGAAAAGATGGTTTGTATACAACAGAAGCTTATAGATGGATGGAGGATTGTGGTTATGAATTTTGGAGTTATATATCACAAGGATTTTCGTTGATAGATAGTGAGGAACATGCGCGAAAGATTGCTATGGAGCAACTAAAGGAGTGTTCAAGGGAAAGTTTTTCATATTAACTTTGAATATAGTAGGGGCAAAGAATTTTTAATGTTTTATTAATAATAAGATAGAGGAAGGAATACAGAATAGTTACATTTATTTGTAAAAAACAGACTGCATTCCAAAATTAACCTTTTATTGTCTATTAATAATTGTTGTAGATTGTTAAACAGAGGAACAGAATTATATAAATAGATTACTGTATACGAATAGGTGGCTCATTTATTAACCATATACCGTCTATTTGAGTCATTTCGAAGTATACATCATCAAAAAGTGACGGTAGTTTTATACATGCATAGTTTTGGCTAGTTTCAATAGGCTTATTTGCAAATTTAAACCTAAATAACAATTCTTTTTGAGACTTTGCACTTTTTAAAAACATTTGTTTATCATTTTCATCATTAAGCGTTGTATAAAAGCGATAGGTAGTTTCGTTATGCTCCTGTTTAATAGAATATAGAAACAATCTTACAATCGTTTCTGGGTTTTGGTTTTGTAGTAGGACAACATCATTGTTTTTGTGAAATTGATTGTACAATCTTTGTTCTTTTTGATTTAATTTCTCAAGGTATGGTGAGGGATACATATACCAGAACAAACTACTGATGCAAACTAGTATTATAAGTCCTGTAAAAAAGATTTTTTTCATTGTTGTTTACTCCTTAATTTCAAAAAGAAATGCATTACTAAGCCGTTTTGTTTGAAATGGAATTTCTTTTTATAGAGAGGTTTTAGTAAGTAAAATATTGTGATTTTTCATGACTAAATTTCTCTTTTAATTCATGATAGGATATTACTTTGACAAAAGTTAATCAAATAAACAAAGACCCTGTAAAAAATACAGGGCCGGATACAGGGTTAAGGGAACACATAGTTTCTTAAAAACATAATAGCATATATTTTTTGTATAGTTATATGAAGATTTTGACGAATTTAAGAACAAGATAGAAGATTTTTAAGAGAATAAATATAGTACTGGAAATTTGATTTGGAAATGAGATATTCATCTAATTATATAGATGAGAAATGGTGAGTACTTTAATCGTAATACCTTTTAATAAGCAATATAAATTAGAGAAATACACTGGATTTTTAGAAATATATAGAAAAAATTTTGATTAGATAAAAAAAGAAAAGACACCCGAAAGGTGTCTTTTCTTTTGGTATACAGCTCACACGTTGCTGAATTAGATATGAAACCATAATTCGATTATGAAATAAACAACATAAGAAATTCTAACATGATCTGGACTAAAAAGAATATGTAATACTGCATTTTTTAAGTTTTTATTTACTTTATTGAATATAGTGCAGAAATGTAGGCGAAAAGGGCATGTCGATGGTAAGTTCCATTATTTCATTTGTTTTAAGATTTGCGATTGCATCGTATTTTAGTAAGAAAAAGTGATTGAGATAGTCCTCAATCACTTTTTTGTTATTTCTATTCATATTTTTAAAATTTTTACCAATAATATACAAGGAAGGTAAAAATGGTTATAAAGTTACTTGAGCATACTTTACTGTATTTAGGGGTGTCAAATATGAAAGTATCAATATTTATCACTTGTGTTGCAGATATTTTTTATCCGGAAGTAGGAAGAGATGTTGTGGAAATTCTTGAAGATTTAGGGTGTGAAGTTGATTTTCCTAAAAGTCAAACTTGCTGCGGACAGCCTGCTTATAATAGCGGGTATGTTAAAGAAACAAAAACAGCTGCAAAACATATGATTGAAGCCTTTACTGGTGCAGAATATGTTGTGGCACCGTCGGGGTCTTGCGCTATGATGGTTCACGAGTTTTCGAGCTTATTTTCTGAAAGTGAAGCAGAGTGGAAGAAAAAAGCGACTGAACTTGCAAATAAAACATATGAGTTCACGCAATTTCTTGTTGAAGTATTAGGGAAAGAAGACTTAGGTGCGGAGCTTCATAAAAAAGCAACGGTTCATACATCTTGTCATATGAGCCGATTAATGGGAATTAAGGAACCGCCGCAAAAATTATTAAAATGTGTAAAGGGACTGGAAGTTGTTTCGTTACCACATAATTATGATTGCTGTGGATTTGGTGGTACATTTTCAGTGAAAATGCCAGAAATCTCTGAACAAATGGTCGATGAAAAAGTAAAGCATATTATGGAAACCGGTGCGGAAGTGTTAATCGGGATGGATTGTAGCTGTTTAATGAATATAAAAGGGCGTTTAACTCGCAATGGTTATCCAATTGAAGTAAAACATATTGCTGAAGTATTGAATGAAGATCGAAAATAGGAGGGGGATATAAAGATGGGAATGAAAATTGGGAATGATCCCTTTCATAAGCGTGCTGAAACAGGTATTGGAGATAAATTTATGCGCCAGGCTGTCAGGAAAGCGCAAGATGGTCTTAGAGGCAAGAAATTAAAAGCTACTGAGAGTCTTGGGAATTGGGAAGACTGGCGAGCTTTAGGAGAAGAAATTCGAAAGCATACATTAGAAAACCTTGATTATTATTTATATGAGCTGAGTGAAAATATTGAGAAAAACGGTGGTTTTGTTTATTTTGCAAAGACTGCAGAAGACGCAAGGGAATATGTAAAAGAGATTGTAAAAAAGAAAAATGCGAAAAAAATTGTGAAATCAAAATCTATGGTAACGGAAGAGATTAGTTTAAATGAAGCGATTGAAGAAGCTGGAGCGGAAGTGTTAGAAACAGATCTTGCTGAATTTATTTTACAAGTGAATGACCATGATCCTCCGTCACATATTGTTGTTCCATGTCTTCACAAGGATAAAGAACATATTTGTGAAATATTTAAAACAAAGTTAAATTATACTGGAACATCTGATCCTACGGAAATGGCGAGGTTTGTAAGATCGTATTTACGTGATGACTTTTTTGCAGCGGATATAGGGGTGACTGGATGTAACTTTGCTGTTGCAGAGTCTGGATCGATTTCTATCGTAGCAAACGAAGGAAATGCAAGACTTACTACGACACTTCCGAAAACGTTGATTACAGTTATGGGGATGGAACGTATTGTTCCGACATGGGAGGAGCTTGATGTTTTAGTAACACTTCTATGCCGAAGTTCTGTAGGACAAAAGTTAACAAGTTATATTACAGGGTTAACTGAGCCTGGTGGGACAGATGGACCTGAGGAATTTCATTTAGTCATTGTTGATAATGGTCGTTCCGATATTGTAGGAACAGAATTCCAAAGTGTTCTTCAGTGTATTCGTTGCGCGGCATGTATTAATGTGTGTCCCGTATATCGACATATTGGTGGACATGCATATGGCTCTATTTATCCAGGACCAATTGGGGCTGTGTTGACACCGCTTTTAGGGGGATATGATGAATATAAGGATTTACCTTATGCATCTAGCCTTTGTGGTGCTTGTACTGAAGCGTGTCCAGTGAAAATCCCGTTACACGACTTATTAATTAAACATCGCAGCCGCATTGTAGAAGAAAAACGATCACCTGTAGCTTGGAACGTGGCTATGAAAGGTTTTGAAAAAGCGGTGAAGAGTTCTAGATTATTTTCTTTTGCTGCGAAGAGCGCTCCGTATGCATTAAAACCTCTTGCAAAAGGGGATAAGATCGAGCGTGGAATTGGACCGTTAAAAGCTTGGACGGATGCGAGAGATTTTCCAGTTCCGAAAAAACAACCGTTTCGAGAGTGGTTTGAAAAACACGAAAAGGAGAACGATGATGGCCATCCAAAATCGTGAGGAATTTTTACTCCAATTATCAGAAAAGCTTGGTAGGAAACGTCCAGAAGCAGTGAAAAAACCGAACTGGTCTTTTTCCCCGCAGTGGACTGTTTTTGAAGGATTCACACAAGAGGAACTTGTATTAAAGTTAATGGAGCACTGCGAAGTTATTCATACAGAGGTGAAGCGAACAACAAAGGAAAATCTTGTTGAAACGTTTCAATCTTTTATAAAAGAATGGAATATCAAATCTGTTATGTATTCGAATGATGAGCGCTTTAACGAGTATGGTCTTACTCCATTTTTCAGAAATGAAGGTACAACACATTTTCGTACATGGGGATTAGATCATAAAGAAGAGGACATAGAATTTGCGAAAGCTGCTGACCTTGGCATTACGTTCAGTGATATCACTCTGGCAGAATCGGGAACCGTTGTGCTATTTAATGATGGGTTAAAAGGAAGACATGTTAGTCTTCTTCCAGAGTCATATATTGCAATCGTTCCTAAAAGTACGATTGTACCAAGATTAACCCATGCTACCAAACTTATTCATAATCAAAATAAAGCGGGAGAAAAACTACCGGCTTGTGTGAATTTCGTTTCTGGTCCGTCAAATAGCGCGGATATTGAAATGAACCTTGTCGTAGGTGTACACGGGCCAATCAGAACAGCATATATTATTGTGGATGATCAATAATGATTTACGTTTGCGAAATAGCGCTGGCGCATACGAGTTGGAAATATAGATGAAACACACAATCACATTTATAAGAATACTGAAAATAGAAAGCCCTGGCTATTAAATATAACCAGGGCTTTCTATTTTTAGAAGGATGGGTCCGATAGATTCTACGCTTGCAAAATTTCCATTCTATTGCAAGTGTTGAAACCATGGAGAAAAATATAAAATTCTAATTTATTCATGCGATATTTCCTTCTACACAACATTCTTTTTTTTGTAACATATTTAATAATCTATCTAATTCTTGACTGACACATATTATCTCTGGAGAAGTGAGCATATAGTGTTTAGTTAAGCGAATCATTTCCTGTCTTTTCTTCTCTATTTGGCTTCTTAGTGTTGTACAGTTCATTTCTTGACTCATTATAAAATCTGCTCCTTTCACTTTGAAGATCTAGCTTTAAAAAACATGTCCAAATTATATAATGGAATTATCTCATTAAAAGGAAGTTTACAAAAGATGTAATATTTCCCTTTTTAAGTGAAAAAATTACGAAAAATCCGGATTTATCTTATAATTAGAGGCCACAGTATAGTTCACCATCATAAATACCACATTCATTAATACAAGTAATATTTCATTTTTAAAAAGATATCCTCTAAAAAACTCTGCCTTATGGCAATATTATAGTTTAAATTATGACGGATTTATGGTTCAAATCGCATAGTAATAAGCATTTCTTTAATAACAATGAAGCATTTATTTTTATATTTTAAAAAAAATATTGATATAAAAATTTGAAATGTATAATATATAGGTATAATGATACTTTGTTTGATTTCGTTTATTCCCACACCTTATGTGTTGTGGTTGAGTTGTAGAAGCAAGTTGTGTTCTTGTTTCAATTGTGAAAGGGCTTCTTTGAGCCGATTAGTGTATATATAGCTTATTTTGCTATGCACATTTTTAATCGACTTGAAGAAGCCCTTTTGTGTTGTCTTTAAGTTTGGGTTTATTGTATAGCCAACACTTTAGGCGATTATTTCATTACTTAGGGGGAACATCATGAATACAATCATGGAAAAATCACAAGAGAAGTTACAGAACAATGCTTATTTACATTGCATCATTGAAGAAATTAAAGAACTAGCTAATCCATTATGGATCAGTTCTATCGATATGTTAAATGCACACAATCAAAATTTCAATGCGAAAGCTACAACGTTTAAGGATATTATCATTTCTGATTTAAGAGATTTGAAAGTGAGTCTAAGTCTAATTTATGCAGCACATAATATCAATCGTGCAAGTAAAGAAGGGTTGAATCTGCGCTTATCCATTCAATCAGGAAAGGATATTACTTCCTATGAGGAGTGGCTGCTTCATGAAAACAGAGGGATCATATGTGAAATGATTGATGAATTTCGAAATAAAGAGTGGGTACACTCAAATTCGAAATAACAATTTATTTCACATAAATTGTACAAAATCAAATAATGTAGGAGGATTATTATGACTAACATGATGGAAAATTTACAAGCGGAATTTCCATTAGAACAATTGGGATGGAAGATTACACACACATTCGAAAGCCAAGGGGAATTTTTCGCGTATGTAGCTCCATTTGTTGACGCTCGCGCCATTCAGGACCGATTTGACGAAGTCTTTGGTATCGATAAATGGCAAGTGTCTTATGAAAAATGGGGTGAGAATGCAACAAAGTGTACCATTTCGGTGTTTTTGAATGAACGCTGGATATCAAAAGAGGATGGAAGTGAAGAATCTGACTACAGTTCTGTAAAAGGTGGTTTTTCAAATAGTTTAATGAGGGACTCTCTTTTTCTATCTAAAAAAAATAGAAATGACTCATCCAAAGGTGTTGGGTAAATACCCTATTCGAATAATAATAACTAAGATTATTTTTGTTAAATATTTAACCGTTTATAATTTCCCCACCATTCACGTGCAGAATTTGCCCTGATATGTAAGATGCATCATCGGAAGCCAAGAATACATAAGCAGGTGCCACTTCAAACGGTTGGCCGGCTCGCTTCATAGGAACATGGTCTCCAAATGTGGCAAGCCATTCTGGAGGCAAAGAAGATGGAATTAATGGAGTCCAAATTGGTCCTGGGGCCACACCATTAACTCGAATCCTTTGCGGTGCCAGTGACAATGACAGCGAACGTGTAAATGAAACAATGGCTCCTTTAGATGCCGCGTAGTCAATTGCATCTTGATCTCCATGATAGGCACTAAGGGATGTTGTATTTATTATAGAGCTCCCTGAATTCATAAATGGAAGAGCAGCTTTCGTCAAAATAAACTGCGAAAAAATATTTGTGTGAAAAGTACTTGCTCGTTGGTTTGAATCTACATCAAGTAGACCGTTCTTTATGTATAGTACACCGGCATTATTCACCAAAATGTCAATACGACCAAATTGGTGAATTGTTTGCATTACTGCTTGTTGGCAATGCTGCTCATACCCAATATCACCTGGAATGGTAATGCAACTACGGCCATACTTTTTGACATAGAACTCCGTTTCTTTTGCATCACTATGTTCATTTAGGTATGAGATTGCTATGTCTGCACCCTCTTTCGCGAAGGCTACAGCGACAGCCCTCCCAATTCCACTATCCCCACCAGTTATAAGCGCTACCTTATTTATAAGTTTACCAGCTGGTTTGTAATCGGGGTTATCAAATATAGGTCTAGGTATCATTAATGATTCAATGCCAGGTTTACTTTGTTGTTGAGGTGGGAAACCCATCATAATCATTCCTTTCTGAATTTTCCTATAATAAATGAAATTCTGATATAGGTTATGATTATCATCAGGAAAATATATCCTCCCCAAAGAATTAAATAGAGGAAGTGAAGGGGGATTTACTCCATCAAGGTGTAATGTAATTTTTATAATTTGTAAAAAAGTATTCATTTTTTTCTTTAGGAAAAGTTAACACACAGGTACTATTTTAACAAACTTCAGCCAGAATTCTCCTTCCTCTAAGCGCAGCGTAGGTGAGAGATGAATGGCCCGACCTAACAAAAGTACTTCTGAGTGGTAAAGCATCGTACAATTTGTTTATAACAGAGTTACGAGAACAAATGTTCGTATGTGACGACATAATGAAATTGAACTACAGGTTTGAAATCTATCCTACAGAAGAACAACAACATACATTAGAGAGGTGGATTTCCATTTGTCGTCAGCAATATAATTCCGCTTTGCTAGATAAACAACGATATTATAAACAAAAAAGACTTAACACGGTATGAATTACAAGATCAGCAAAGACTTGATAAAAAGATATATCATTTCTTAAAAGAGCTGCCTTCGCAACCTTCGCAACCTTTTCAGGAAGTGTTTGCGCGCTTGGAAAAAGCCTATAAAAAGTTCTTTAAAAAGGATGCTGGCTATCCAAAAAGGAAAAGTTTTAAAAAATATCGTTCTATTACTCTTACTCAATTTGGTATGTTCAAATTTAAAAAGAAGTTCCTTTTTTCTGAAAATGTATATAGATGCAAAATATATCATGAATATCCGAAAAAGATTTTATATTTCATTAATTTATTCCTTTCCATCTACATTAATCATTTATTGCAACAGCTTTCACGTCTAAAATAAGATGTTTCAACAAAGGAAAGTATACGTATCTTTATAATGATTTTCCAATATAATCAAGGTGTTAATAAAAGGAACTCTGTGTTATTTTTGCTTTTCTACTAACTAATACAGCTTCAAACAATGGACACAATTGCTACATGCCAAGTGTAATTTATTATCCATTCAAGATTCTGTTTATTCAATCTTTCGGAAAATAAAAAAATATTAAACTCATAAATATACAAGTTATAATGAGGGCGTCGAGAGATAATCTATTACCTCTAGAGAAAATATCAAACCTAGTTCTAGTGCAAAAATTCTAAAGACCTTGCAAGTAACCTTCTACAATTGGACATATTGATACGATTACTCTAAGAAAGGTGTGTGATCAGAAGGGAAATTTATTAACATTAAAAATGAAAGCGTTATCAATCTGATCTTATTTTGAATTGGTCATTCTAATAACTTAGATTCAACTGCAATTAAAAATAATAAATTATGGGGGTGCTTATATGAACATGAATGTAGCATCTATTAAAGAAAAAAAGGTTATTAAATACAAAAGTTGTTTTGATGTGATTGGGCCGGTAATGATAGGTCCTTCAAGTTCACATACTGCAGGTGCTTTGGCTATTGGAACAGTTGCCAATAAATTATTTCAAGGTCTTCCAAAAAAAGTCGTGGTAAGGTATTATGAATCATTTGCTGAAACTCATAAAGGACACGGAACTGATTTTGCAATTATTGCTGGGATATTAGGATTTGCTGCCGATGACAGCAAAGTGCCAGATGCTATTAAAATAGCAGAATCTAAAGGAATTGACATTACTTTTATTGAAAAAGCCGGTGATAGTCCTGCTGGTCATCCAAATACGGCAGATGTATATTTAGAGGATGAAAACCGAGGTATTAGAACGATGGGTATTTCGGTCGGCGGTGGATTAATTGAAGTCAAACATGTTGAAATTGACGGATTTAGCTTAGATCTGCAGGGGCCATTGCCAGTTATTATTGCGATTTCCGAAAGAGCTGACTTTGAATTTGTCTTACGCAGGATCTTTAAACAATATGATGTGGAAATTAACAACTTTCATAGTTTAGAAGAAAACGGAAAATATTTATATGCATTCGCTTTGGATTCTCTATTGCCTGGTAATGTTCAGAAGGAATTAGGAAATTTAAGCAATATATCTAATCTCATTATTCTATAGTTACATTAAGGGGTGAAAAAATATGTATATGATCATAAAAGAAATTGTGGATGCAGCTAATAAAAGCCAAAAGCCAATTTATGAATTAGCAATCGAACAGGAAATCGAACAAACTAAAACGTCTTATGAAGAAGTTTGGAGTAAAATGGAAAGAAATTTAGCGACTATGGAAAATGCCATAAATAAAAGTATCGAGGGCGACGGGGTATTTTCTCCGACCGGTTTAACCGGAGGTGATGCTGTTAAAATTAAAAACTATCGAGAAAATAGGAAAACTCTTTCTGGAGATTTGATGGTGTTAGGGATTCAAAGTGCTATCGGTGTTAATGAAGTAAATGCTGCATTAGGGGCTATTTGTGCAACCCCAACAGCAGGTGCGAGTGGGACAATCCCGGGAGTCCTATTTAGTATTAAAGATACGTTGCAGTTAAGTCATGAAGATATGATCCATTTTCTATTCACTTCAGCGTTATTTGGAACGATAGTCGCAAATAACGCTTGTATTTCAGGAGCGTACGGAGGATGTCAAGCTGAAGTAGGCAGTGCCTCAGCAATGGCGGCTGCAGCAGCGGTAGAAGCTGCCGGAGGAACGCCACAGCAATCTTCTGAAGCTTTCTCAACCGCATTACAAAATTTACTCGGTTTAGTTTGTGATCCGGTCGCTGGCTTGGTAGAAATTCCTTGTGTAAAGAGAAATGCCATTGGAACGGCAAATGCTCTAGCAGCAGCGGACATCGCATTAGCCGGCGTAAACAATATCATCAATGCTGATGAAGTTATTGAAGCGATGTATAGAGTTGGAAGACAGATGCCTCGCGAATTAAGAGAGACAGGTTTAGGTGGAATTGCGGCAACACCTACAGGGATTGCCATTAAAAATAAAATCTTTGGAGAGAAACAATCAAATCAATAAACAGTTATCGGAAATATTGTGAAATAGTTAACAATTCTATTCTCTATTGTTCTCCTAAGGATGTCTGTATATTGAGAGACATTATCACTAAAATATACTACTATATAATTAAAATATTTTGTAAGCGCTAATAAAACCATCAGGTTGATAACTAGCGAATTTTTCGGTTTTGATCAACTTAGAAGAAGGGCACACGATGTGGCGCACTTTGTAAGCAATACATTTTTCAAGAATAGCCTATATTCCTAAGCCTTAAAAAGAGACGTAAGAATAGGATACAAGGGGGAATTATTATATGAATGGGAATACTGCAAAAAAAATAGAATTTCAAGCTGAAAATACTGCAGTAAAAAATGAGAAATATCTAGACCCTAAAAAGTGGCATAAACAGGATACTACCTGGGCATTGAGCCTTTTTGGAACAGCAATTGGAGCAGGTGTACTCTTCTTACCTATTAATGCAGGTTCAGGTGGTTTATTATCATTACTGTTAATTACTATACTTGCATATCCTGTTATGTATTACTCACATAGGGCGCTTGCTAAAATGATATACGCTTCAAATTCTGCTGATGAGGGGATTACAGGTACAATAAGAGAGTATTTTGGAAATAAGGCAAGTATCATTTTTAACATAGTATATTTCGTCTCAATTTATACGATCGTGCTGATGTATTCGGTTGCACTTACAAATACTGCAAGTAGTTTTATCGTGCATCAATTGCACATGCAGGAGCCTCCAAGGGCCATTTTATCGCTTGTATTAGTACTCGGTCTTATCGCTATACTAAATTTTGGTCAAGATATCACTGTAAAGATAATGAGCATGCTAGTATATCCTTTCATAGCTTCTCTACTTTTTATCGCAATATCTTTAATTCCACAGTGGAATACGTCAATGCTTAGTTTTTCAAGTGTTTCTACTGCTTCAACAGGAACAGGATATTTCGGAACGATATGGATGATACTACCAATCATAGTGTTCTCGTTTAATCATTCCCCTATGATTTCGTCATTCGTTATGAAACAGAGAGCTACGTATGGAATAGAAGCTACTGATGCCAAGTGTGCTCAAATACAAAAAGTTTGTTATATCATGACATTCGTTGTTGTTATGTTCTTTGTTTGGAGCAGTACTTTAAGTTTGACTCCAAATGATCTTAAGGTGGCAAAAGAACAGAACTTGTCAATCCTATCCTATCTTGCTAATGAGCTTAATTCGCCTGTAATCACTATTGCAGCTCCTATCATTGCGTTTGTGGCTATTACAAAGTCCTTCCTTGGCCATTATATAGGAGCGTATGAGGTAATGCGTGACATGATTATCAAGTCTGGTAAAAAACGTGGGAAAGATATAGGAGAAAAAACAGTTAAGACAATGATTCTTACTTTTGTCGTATTAACATGCTGGTATGTTGCTTATGCAAATCCAAGTATTCTTGGAATCATTGATGCCCTTAGCGGTCCGTTAGTTGCTGCCATCTTATGTTTATTACCAATGTATGCAATTCGTAAAGTGCCAGTACTAGTTAAATATAGAGGGAAAGCGAGCAATGTATTTGTCATTATTATAGGTATCCTTACTGTCCTAGCAAGTATTAAGTCATTATTCTAATTCACTATTGTTTGTTTTCATGCAAAAATAGTGGGATATGAAAAAAGAACGAAAGATTCCTAACGGAATTGAATTTTATATTGTTAAACCAAAGAAATCATGGTTTTGGACAAACTTCTCACCTTGGAGAGTTTGTCCTTTTTTGATCATATGCATAACTTCTATTCCAGCAATCACTTTTTTAGCTGTTTGCAATGATTTTAACGAACTTCAGCCATTCATCTCCTTCCTCTAAGCGCAGCTGTACAGAGATAATAAAGTTGTTTAATTTACAATAAAGTCGTTTAAAACATAATAAAGTTGTTTAAAAAACGCCAGTCATGTTATTCCACAATCGGGCCAGATTGTGGAATAAAAGAAGAAGGGATTCTATCGGTCAGCACGAATTAATTAAAAAATCAGGTACCCAATGAAAGGAGGTTCATCTATTCATGGAATTATCAATGCCACAAAAATTTGCTTTAGAATATATTACAAGTTATGCCAAGAACCATAAAAATGAAGCTAAAGCAACAATTAATCATATCCTTCAAATGTCTAATATCGATGGTAAAGCATTTAGAAATGCAATCATGAAATTAATGGAAAATGCAAGGGTTGCTTTACACTTTCATCCAGATCGACCCGATTCGTCTATGAAATGTGTTGCTAAAGCACTGCTTGAGCAGGGGACATATAAGAGCCAATTTGAAACGCTTTTATCTAATGGAAGTGTATCCGCTTTGCCTGGCGGTGAACGTGATCTTTGGGAAAAGAGAATTTTTGGAGGAGCCTATCAACTGAAGGATACAACAAATAATCAACGTCCTAAATATGGGGCTCTCAATTTGATGTTACATTCAGATGGACCATCTCCACGTTTTGGATCTTGCTATTTTCTTCTATACCCAGATGTTTCATATCGCTGCACATTTACGTATATGGATTCGCATCAAGACCCCAGGGAAAAAGGTACATATGAAGAGTTTGATATGATTATGGCTGCACTTTTGGAGGAGGCGTTCACAAGAGATTACGCAATTGGTGAAAAAAATTTGACGCCGTCAAAATTAATTAATCATTTGCTAGTTAATCTTGAGAAGCCATTCTTGAATCCGGCAAACAAAGAGCCAGACCGTAATCTTAACCACTATATTGAAGCCCAGATTCATGGTGATATTTCTCTGAAAGAAGACGTGGAAATACTTGTTGCAGATCCTTCATTTAAGGACACGGATGTAGGGCGAGTCCTTGAAGAAATATGCCTGAAGTATTCCATTGATCTTTTCTGGCACTCAGGCTTTGCACTTCTAGTAGATGACGTTCCTGTAGATTTTAGAGGCCCATCAATGCCTTCTCTGGCAAAACGCATTGCACGTAATCATATTTTAGACACGAACATGATTGGAGCTGCTGCAATAGACTTGAAACGTAATCCAGATTCTTGGAGCGATCGTGGGACCTATAAAGAGGTGCTTCAAGAATTAAAACTCTTATGGCACGTTTTAGTTAGGTATGGAAAGCCAATTCGAAACTTTAAATTAAACGGCACGTAATTGGATAGAGATAGGTATTCCATTAAACCAGCTAATAGAAGCATAAGCGTTATTCAGTTAAAGGGCGCTTTTGTTGAAGAACTTTTTTGAAGTAGATTCCCAAACTTGGAAATCTACTTTTTAGGTATTTGTATAATTGTAAATATTATATATCTTTATGAAAAACTGGTTTACTACGGAGGGTGTTATATGAGTTACAAGAACACACTTATTACCATTTCAGAGGATTCAAAAGCTACTTTTGCCATAGTACCTGTCACCAGAAACGGAAAACCTACTATTGCTTCTATTGAATATGATTTAATTAAGAATAATCCTTATAAATTTACACAAGAAGATGTGCAATTTAAAACTTATTTAATCAAAAATCAAATAGAAGAAGAAAGTACAGATGAACTGCGAAAACAATTTTTTTCAAAATCTATGGCTTGCTTCAGAGCTTCTCCTTTAGTGAAAAATTAAGGTTGGGTATACACTATAACGATCAAGGAAAAATTGCCATTTATGATGTTAAGAGTGAAATATATAACCAATTGCTTAATCAAGATAAGATTACTAAATTAAAAGGTATGCGTTTGAAAAGAAAATAAAACAGTATCTTATTATAAATATCCTTTATTAAAGTAAACGGTGCGTTAGTAAAATAACCTAGAGGATATTTTTGCAGCTCTTTCGCATTTTCAATCTTCCACAATCGAGCCAGATTGTGGAGTAACTTTATTAATTGTTTCGTGAAGATTGTGAAGAAGTGTACTTAAGCTAACGTGGCAGATTAGTTGAATAAGGAATAATATCATTTCATTACCATTTTCTCCTATTTTTATATATAATTAATTTGTATTTTATATATAAAAAGGAGGGAATTTATGACTACAAATAAGGACTACATTCGTTATATTCGGGAAAAAGTAGGGCACGATTTAATATTTCTTAATTTTGCTGGAGGTATTGTTTATAACGAACGAAATGAAATTCTTTTACAAAAACGGGGAGATAGAAATGAGTGGGGCCTTCCAGGTGGTGCTATGGAACTTGGAGAATCTCTTGAAGAAACCGCTAAACGAGAAATACTTGAGGAGACAGGATTAAATGTTGAGGTTGAACATCTTATAGGTGTCTACTCTAAATATTCTGGTGAGTTTCCGAACGGAGATAAAGCTCAGACTATCACTCATTGTTTTCAATGCAAGCCAATTGGCGGGGAACTTACAGTAGATGGTATTGAGACTTTAGATTTAAAATACTTCCCAATAGACCAAATACCGAAATTATTCACAAAACTACACGAAGATGCCTTAGAAGATTGGCTTTCCAAAAGAAAAGGTGTATTTAGATAAAAACACTTTCAAATTAATTATCTATAATCTTTAACTAACGGGTAGCTTTAGCAAAATATTACTGAGCTGCATAAACGGCCCTTTTTTTATTGTAGAAATAATAATGTAAAGCTTATAATTTAATTGGGTGATTAAAAGTGACTATACAACATAAAAAGATAATCAATTTCTATGATAGACGTATACTGTTCAATAAATATCGTAAAAATACACCAAGCGTAATCTTTATTGCAGGGTTAGGCGATAGCCATGAAACATGGAAAAAGGTCCAAGACCGAATATCGGATGAAACGTCAACCTTGTCCTATGACAGGGCGGGTATTGGCAGGATAGCTGTCCCGCGAACTTGCTGTGATCTTGTCGAGGAGCTCTCCGAATTGTTGCAAGCGCTTGACGTGGAGAAGCCTTATATATTAGTAGGCCATTCCTTTGGTGGGTTGGTCGCCAGATTGTATACCAGTCTTTATCCGCTGGACATCTGTGGTATGGTTTTGGTTGACGCTGCACCGGAATATAAAGAACTTGCCTATGAAAAGGTTCTACCAGAAAATCTACTTGTAGGAAATAGGGAATATTTCGAGAA
>NZ_LDUK01000024.1:0-437 GCF_001043575.1 Bacillus sp. LK2 | reverse complement strand
CACATCCATCAACTTAAGGATTCAGACTATTCTTGAAGTTGAAAGTACGTTACTATTCTCTTATGTTAATGAGAAAGGGTGACGTGCTTTTTATGAATATGCATCAAAAACAAGAGTTGTCTTTATTTGCCGAAGAGTTATATCGCTATATGTCTCCCGCTACACTTAATCAATTAGCTATAGAAGCAGGCGGAATGAAACGAAAACGTAAGTGCCATGGGCACCATTTTTTATCTTTGTGTGTATGGTTAAATCAACAAATTGCTACTACCTCTCTTACTCAACTTTGTAGTCAATTAGAAACTTCAACAGGAATTTTATTAAGTCCTGAGGGACTTAATCGGCGATTTAACTCGGCTTCTGTAGCCTTCTTTCGAACTGTATTCACTACACTTCTACAAGCTAAAATTGGGGGACTATCTAAGATTTCTCATACT
>NZ_LDUK01000023.1:0-7592 GCF_001043575.1 Bacillus sp. LK2 | reverse complement strand
CCTTTATTCGTTGTTTATTCCAGCGAGAAGATCCTTTCGTTCTTCTAGAAAGAACACGCTGTGCTTTGGCTAACTTCTCCTCTAATGATCGAAAAAACTTCGGATTTTTATAGGTTGTTCCATCTGACAAAATGGCAAAATCTTTTAGTCCTACATCAATTCCAATGTAAGAATGTGTTTTCGGAAGTTCTTGCACTTCTGTTTCTACTAACAATGACACAAAGTATCTGCCAGAAGGGTTCCGTCTAACCGTAGCATTAAAAATACGTCCATTTACTTCACGACTTTTGGCAAATCGAACAAGACCTAGTTTCGGCAATTTAATTTTGTTTCCTACAACGGCAATGTTTTCATTTGTTTGTTTTGTGGTGTAAGATTGTACGCTATTCTTCTTAGATTTGAAACGCGGGGCACTGTTTTGTTTTTTGAAAAAACGTGTATAAGCATCCGCAAGGTTGCGAACAGACGACTGAATAGCAATACTATCTACTTCTTTTAACCAAACAAACTCTTTCTTCATGGCAGGAAGTTTGGCAGAGCATGTACCATATGTCAAACCTTTTCCTGTTTCTTTGTATGCGTTATCCCATAGAGATAGGAAATGATTGAATACAAAGCGAGAGCAACCAATCGTTTTATTGATTAGCGTTGCTTGTGCTTTATTTGGATATATACGAAATTTATATGCTTTATTGATAATCATTGGTTTCACCTCCAGTTCGACATATGTCTATTATACAACAAACATACATTCGATAGGTAGTGAAGTGATAATGACAAATTATCCAGTAACACTTTACATATGTCAAACAATTAAGATGGCTTTATGCCATCCCTTGTCCGAAGCCAATTCATCTCCCACCTACTCACTGGGCTGCGACCCTTCACGTTCCTTGAGGAAGGAGTCTTCTTGGCTAAAATGATAAAAAACCTCCAATCTAATATTTATATAATATAAAAAGAATCCTGGGATTCCAGAACTCTTTTTGATAAATCATTAAGATATAGTATTTAATTATTGAAAAGGAACGTCGTATATAAACCATGTTCCATTTTTTTTATACATATAGAATTGAATGTTGGTACCCATCCATGGGGGCATATTAATAGCTGCGGAATCCTTGTAATCTTCGTTTATTACTACAGATGATCTTGCAAATCTAAAAGAGGATAGAATTGTTTTATGAAATTCAGGCGCTTCTTTTAAAAATTGTTTCTTTTCCTCTGTCATTTTTTTATCATTTTTATAGAAAAGATAAGTTATTTCATAATCTTTTTCTTGTATTGAATGTAAATATAATCTTACTATTGTTTTAGGTTTTTGTTCTTTTAGTGTATAAATATCTTGGGATTTTTGTAATTTATCATATAACTTTTGTTCTGTATGATTTAAATCTGCTAAATAAGGTGAAAGAGGAAATACAAACCAAAGAATAATGATTACTAAAATTAATAAACCTATTTTTTTCTTATTCATTAAAAGTCCCTCACCCCACTCATTGGAAATATAAGGATATTTTAATATATATAATGCGGTTTTGCTAGGCTTTTTATTACAAATAGATTTTCTTTGTTTGCCTTTTTGTATTTACAGTTTTGAATAAGATTAATTATTTTTCTGAAAGTAAATTTCTATTCAAAAGTTTATTTTCGAAAAAAGTAAAAAAAGAGTCCTAAATTAATAGGACTCTTTTTTGTTTTAGGATAATTTTGAATTTTTAACTTGATGTTGATGTGACAGAACCTTAGGTATGTAGAAATTTTAAAAAAAGTTCCTTAATAATGCAAAAGGGACTTTGCTCATACAAATGATCTGCACATCAATTTATTTTTGATATACAGATCATTTGTATGATAATTTTATAGATAATTGCTAAATAATGAATTTACATAAATGTTTTTAGAAGTTCTTGAACGAATGGGATTGCTCCACCTATAAATTTTAAAACTGTCATTGCGATTTCCATATTATTTCCTCCTCTTGTTCGTATTAAAGTATGATAGTTTTATAGATAATTGCTAAATAATGAATTTACATAAATGTTTTTAGAAGTTCTTGAACGAATGGGATTGCTCCACCTATAAACTTTAAAACTGTCATTGCGATTTCCATATTATTTCCTCCTCTTGTTCGTATTAAGCTATGATAATTTTATAGATAATTGCTAAATAATGAATTTACATAAATGCTTTTAAAAGTTCTTGAACGAATGGGATTGCTCCACCTATAAATTTTAAAACTGTCATTGCGATTTCCATATTATTTCCTCCTCTTTTTTCGTATTAAGATGTGGTGAATCTTTATATTTTTATTATAGTAAGCGCTTACATTTATATCAATGTATTTTTATATGCAATATTGCATATGGAAGGCAACGAAATATCACGTTTTGGCATTAAGACATGTATTGGAAATTAATTATTCCCTATAACAAAAAAGAACTTGTAGAAGGACTACAAATTCTTTTTTTAGATAGTGCTAATGTTAATGGTTAAAAAATTTGAACAGATAGTAAGACCAAATCAATTTATCATCATAATTTTGATTTGAAGTTTTCGATTCTTGAATTTTTTATAACTATATTGGGAATGTTGATAATGGTATTTTATAGTGATGTAAAAAAAGCGATCATTAATGAATTTAAAATAAAAAGAAGACCGAACTAGATTGTTTTTTCAGGTTTGATCTTCTTTTTATTTTATTTTTTGCTTGGATTGTAGGTGAAAAAGAAAGGGGCAGAATCTGAATCCAGATTCTGCCCTATTCCTTAGTTGGTCATTACAGTTAAGATGGTTTACTCTCGACAAACATTGTTTTTTGAAATAAAAAACATATAGTTTTTACTTTTTTAGAATACCAAATGATAGTGAGTGTATACAAGACTTTATGCAAGATTGCATGAATTTAGGACTAATTCGTTAGCTATCAAAAGTAACGACTAACCGAGAAGCCCCCACTTCAAGTAAGCTCGTAAGAGCTACTAAGTGGCGGGTAGTTCACTTCACTGCAATAAGTTACGATTATTTTAATACCTTTCTAAATTTACGACCAAAAGAAAGAACCATACCTGCAAGAACCATCAATACACCCATTGCTGCACTGTTATTTGTACTTGCACCCGTTTTTGGAAGCTCTTTATATGTATCTTCTTTTTTATCAGTAGTACTATTGTTTGAGATATTACTGTTACCAGTATCAGAGACATTGCTGTTGTTAGTACCAGTACTGCCATTATCAGAACCGTTATTGTTGCCTAAACCATTATTTCCGTTATCAGAACCGTTACCATTGTCCTTATCTTTCACAACTACTTTTTGTATTGTAGTTACCTCATTACCTGCGGAATCTTTGACACTATATATTACTTCATAAGTACCGGCTTTAGATGTATCAACAGTTCCTTCATGCGTTACTTTAGAAGTAAGGTCACCGCCTTCTTTATCAGTAGCTGATACTCCTGCCATTGGGGCGAATTGATTACCCTCAATAATTGTTGTTTCAGCAGGTACTTTTAGTACTGGTTTTTCATCTTTAACTTCTTCTCCAGCTTTAACCGTTACTGTTTGTTTCGCAGTTACTTCATGGCCTTTAGTGTCTGTAACAGTGTAAGTTAATATGTAAGTACCGGCTTTAGATGTATCTACTTTACCATCAACTGTTACTTTAGAAGTAAGGTCGCCGTCTTCTTTATCAGTAGCTGATACTCCTGCCATTGGGGCGAATGAATCTCCTACATTAATTGTTGCTCCAACAGGCACTGTTAATTTAGGTTCCATATCTGGAGTTTCTCCATTTCCCTCTACAATTACAGTCTGTGTAGCCGTTGCATTAACCCCTTGGGAATCGACAACCGAGTACTCCACAATGTAGTTACCTGGTTTAGAAGTATCTACATTGCCTTTATGTTTTACTCTATTTGTTAAATCACCATCTTCTTTATCAACAGCTTTTACACCTCTCATCGGGTCGAACGTATCACCTACATGTAGTGTAGCTGTAAACGGTACAGTTAACTCCGGCGCTTGGTTTTCCGCAGGCTTTTCTTTTTCTTTCACTGTTACCTTGATTTTTGCTGCATCAAAAGCTTCTTGGACTGCTTGAGCTTCAGCTGAGTTCGCGCCATATTCATTTGTTGCAACTCGAAGACATGCTGATCTCAATTCAGAGAAATCAGAAGTCATGTTTAATTCATCAGTGTTTGCATAATAGAAAATATCAAACATTTTATCCTCGCCAATACCTTTTACAGTTACACCGTTATGAGTGCCACCTTTTGCAATTAAATACGCAACTTTATTAATAATACTTGAGTTGAAATGAACGCCTCCATCATCCTCTCCATTTAAATTATTATATTTACTATAATCATCTGGATATGGTACTCCATTTGAATAATTGATTGAAGATGGATTTTTCATATCACGTAAAACTGATCCAGTTTGTTCTCCTATTGTCCAGTTAAAATTCCCATTGTTTATATATTTCTCAATAGCCGTCCCCATAATATCCGATAACGCCTCGTTAATCGCACCAGATTCTCCGGAATATTCAAGATTGGATTCGCTAGATGTAACCGCATGTGTAAATTCATGCCCCGCTACGTCAAATGCCTTTACCATAGGATCTCCATATACAAGCATACTACTATTATTAATATTAGCACTTAATGCATTTTTCCAATTTTTTGGATCATTCGTATCTTCAGAATCCCAAGCGTGTACAACTGAAACTACTTTTTGTCCCTTATTATCAAAACTATTACGCTTGTATTTATCTTTATAAAAATCAAATACTTTTGTTGCTAAGTAATGAGCACTTACCGCTTTTGAATCATTAAATGTTGTTGAAGTGCTAGTTGCTAGTGTGCCAGGATAATAGCTTTCCTCTTTAGTAATATCTCTGTAATTCACATCATATGTTTCAATTCCCTGCCCTCTTGAATAATCAGCAAGTGAATATTTTTCATTACTTTGTTTAGAAATACCAAATGTACGAGATATACCGAAAGCATCTTTTCCTGTTCCAGTTAATGATGTAAGATTGCTTTTACTACTTTCCTTTAAGGCACCAACAAGCTTCTCACTTGCTTTTAAATCTGATTCTTGTACCATATTTTTTAACATTTCACCATTATGTGCATTCACTAAATAAGTTCCAGATACATATTTTGGTGTTGCTGCAGTAAATGTAACCTGGTAGGCATTACTGGCTTGTCCATTATTTTCATCAACAAAAATAACTTCCTTTACTTCTGGCTCAGAAATAAACTTGATATCATTCCCATACCTCGTATAAATATATTGTTTCGCTTTTTCTTGTGATAGATTAATAGGCTTCTTTAAATCTTCTTGTTTTAAATTTTGCGCACTATCCCCTGAAACACTTTTAATAACACCCTTTTTATCTACGTGTGCAGTCAATTGATACCCATATACTTCTTTTCCTTCATATGTTTGTTGCATACGCACAAGTGTAGTCCCATCATACGAACCACGTTTTTGAAGAACCTTATAATCTACTCCTATTTCTCCATTCACTTGTTTTGGAGACAAAGCTTGCTCTGTCTGTTCCTTAAGGGCATCTTTTACTACATTTTCTGGTGCCTTTTGTGATGGTTGTGTAAGTTCACCTGTACGGAACGAATCCTCCTGAATTTGAACTTGTAATTGATCTGTTTCCTCTGCATGACCTACTCCATATGGTGTTACAGCTGTTAAAGCTAATCCTGTTGTTAATGCAACTGTAGCTGTTCTTTTTTTATTTTTCATCATATTTACCTCGTATCATTTTCTAAAAATTAAGCTTATAAAAAGGTAACATCACATGCCTATCAACCTAGCAGAACAAATTGACCCAAAACGATAAAAATGAACTTCGGTGCTATAAAAACACAAATTTTTTGTTTAGGGGGTACTTTAAAATCTTAGCTTGATAGCGATGTGGCGGGACCCTTATTAGGAAAGGGATGGTGCGCTTATATATTTTAAAAAGAAAAGACACCCTAAGGTGCCTTCCTCCGACTTGATAACCACTTTAATTTTAATAACATTGGACTCCCATCCAAATATTATTTTACCACGTTAAGTAATGTTAGTCATTGAGAATGTCAAATACGTAGTGCTCATATATGGTGACCCCTAAGAGCATGCAAGATTTTATACAGTTTTTTGGCTAATTCAGTAACAAACGAGAACCCTAAAACCGCGCCAGGATAGGAATGTATAAAAAAATGAATAGAGTCATAGAAAAAGAAAAAGGCGGATTTCTTGTGAGAGTATGAATCCGTCTTTTTCTTGCTACCGATAATAGGACGTTATGTTAACTCTCTATGAATATCATATACAATCAAAATTATACAACATATCACTTTCTCTAAATGGTACAATTAGGAAAAAAGGGAGGGAAGTATGAAAAATAAAATACCTCTAATAACATTCATTTTAGCTGCTTTATTTGTAGCTGGAGGTTTTGCATTCTTCTACTGGATCAAAACATTCCCATTCAACTAAAGAGACCTAACTACCGATAACACTGATTATATGAACGAAAAGCCCCTTGAGAAAATCTGAAGGGGCTTTTCTAGGTTTCTAGATAGATATGATACGCTATGTTTACTAAACATGTATGGGATATTCATGTTTTATTCTTTTTTATTATTGTCCTGATACCTAATACAACACATATAATCCCTATTATTTTCATTAGAGTATTGCCTATATCTCCAAAACTATTAACTGTTAAACCAATTAACAAACTTCCCAATAGAATAAGAAATATACCAAATAACATTTTCAATAAGATTAACACCTAACTTCTTTATAAAATTTTTTAAAGTTTTACCCTTTCTTTTAACAATTGGATAAATTTACATTTTATCCTTTTCTTTTTATGTAGAGTACTCAAGATCAAGATGTATTCGCTATAACTACCTATAACGATAATTATGTAAATAAGCTGTCCATATGGGCAGCTTATTGTATTTTTTGCTTAGCGTGGGGTTTTTCCAAAATGCTAGCGGTACCCCTCAATGAACAATATAACTTAACATCGTAAAATAATATTTGGATGGGAGTCCAATAAATATTATTAAAATTAAGATGGTTCAAGTCGGAGGAAGGCACCTTAGGGTGTCTTTTCTTTATGGGGTAACGCCACACATCCATCAACTTAAGGATTCAGACTATTCTTGAAGTTGAAAGTACGTTACTATTCTCTTATGTTAATGAGAAAGGGTGACGTGCTTTTTATGAATATGCATCAAAAACAAGAGTTGTCTTTATTTGCCGAAGAGTTATATCGCTATATGTCTCCCGCTACACTTAATCAATTAGCTATAGAAGCAGGCGGAATGAAACGAAAACGTAAGTGCCATGGGCACCATTTTTTATCTTTGTGTGTATGGTTAAATCAACAAATTGCTACTACCTCTCTTACTCAACTTTGTAGTCAATTAGAAACCTCAACAGGAATTTTATTAAGTCCTGAGGGACTTAATCGGCGATTTAACTCGGCTTCTGTAGCCTTCTTTCGAACTGTATTCACTACACTTCTACAAGCTAAAATTGGAGGACTATCTAAGATTTCTCATACT